>CAXDNE010000368.1:0-6302 GCA_963990595.1 uncultured Methylobacterium sp. | reverse complement strand
GGGGCGGCGGCAGAAGCGGCGCAATCTCGGTCCAGAGATCATCGGGCAGAAGCGGACGAGCCATCAAGACCAACGCCCGCCCGCCCGATCCGTGCCCGTTCTGTTAGGCGCTCTAAGTCGGCCCGACTCTGAGCTAGGATCTGCCTTGTTCACGGGATTGGACCTACTCGGCGCACTCCGTGCCAGCATAGCTCGGTCATCCGTGATTCGAGGTCGACGGGGGGTATGACGGCCCGACGTGCTCATGCCTCCTTCCGTAGCGTTGCCCCTTGATGCTGACGTGCAGCCAGGAGTTGCGCCCGACCCGCGCGCAGCACCGCCTGTTTGATGAGCGGCTGGGACGGCAGCACCTGCGTACGTCTCCGGTAAAGGGCACAGTCCTCTCTGACACGGAGATTAAGGTGGCGATCTGCCTGGGCGGTAATCGAGCCGCTTCTGCCGTTTGAGCCTGAGAAGCCGAAAGGCGGTCGGCCGCGCGCCTCGGATCGGGCGGCGCTGGCGGGCATCATCCTGGTTCTGCGCACGGGCATGCAGTGGAAGCACCTGCGCGTTCTGAGGTGGGCTGCAGCGGCAAGACGAGTTGGCGGCGGCTCGGCACGTGGCAGGCATCCGGTGTTTGGGCCGCCCTGCATCGCGCGATGCTGGAGCAGCTTCAGGACGCCGATGCGCTCAACTGGTCGCGCGCGGCCCTCGACAGTCCGAGCTTGCCAGCGAAAAAAGGGGCTCCGCGGCAGGCCCGAACCCGACGGACCGGGGCAAGCCGGGGACGAAGCGCCACCTCGTCGTGGACGCCAACGGCACGCCGCTCGACCTGACGCTGACCGGGGCCAACTGCAATGACAGCCGTATGCTGGCGGCTACCCTCGACGCGGTGCCGGGCGTGCGCACCGGCCGGCGTGGTCGCGCGCGACGCAGACCGGACAAGCTGCACGCCGACAAGGGCTACGACCATCGTCGCTGCCTGGACGGCAGCCGCTGCCGGCGCGAGTGCCGGGCCCGCAGCATCACACCACGGATCGCTCGACGGGGCATCGAGAGCAGCGAGCGCCTCGGCCGCCATCGCTGGATCGTGGAGCGCACATTGGCTTGGCTCGCCCGCTTCCGCCGACTGACCATCCGCTACGAGCCACGCGTCGACCTGCATCTCGCATTCACGACCCTCGCCTGTGTCCTCATCTGCAGGGCACAGATCAACCGGTTTTGTCCCTGACTCTAAGCCAAAGATTCGTGACTGCAGCGGCTCCTGGGCAAGAGGACGCTCGAGACTGAGATCCTGCGCGAGGCGATAAACGACTCGCCGCCCTCAAAAAATTGCCCTCGCGCGTGACCTCGTCGCCGAGGGACGGCCGGAGAGCGCGGCGGCTTCGGCTTTGAGCGTGTCGCGCCCGCACCTCGCTTCATCCAGGCAGGCCTCCGCTGCTCAGAAGCCTATGTGCCGACGCGGCCGTCCGCCCGCACCCGACGCGGAGCTACTTGGCGCCATCCAGGCGCTCATCGCGGATCTGCCGACCTACGGCAGTCAACGCGTCCATGCCCTTCTGCGCCGGCACTCTTCAGGAAAGACTGAGCGGAACGCGCGCAATCCGCAGCTTCGGAAGCCAAGCGCCTCGATTACCGCGAACCGACATTGCACCCCGTCCTCTCCGGCCGCCGACCTTAAGCTTGGCTTAAGGTACCGGCTTCATCACACGATCTAATTGCCAACACAATGGAAATTCGAAAGTTGAGGAGAATTCCAGCAATGGACACCGTGACCATCGGACGTACCGCCGAACATCGCCGCTCCCCAATTGGATTTTGGCTTGGATTCCAAATCCAAAAGTCCCTGGCATATTGGGGCCCGCTGCCTCTGCGCCTTATCGTCGGCTACGGCTTCTTGGCACACGGATTGGCGAAGGCCGATCGAGGGCTGGACGCGTTTCCAGCGATCGTTACGGCCATGGGCCTGCCCTTCCCCTATCTTCTCGGATGGCTTACCATCCTGGTCGAGATCTTCGGCGGTTTGGCCTTTCTCGTCGGTGCCTTCATTCCGCTCGCAAGTATTCCAATGATAGCCGTCCTCGTCGTTGCTACGGCGACAGTTCACATCCAGAACGGATTCAGCTCCATCAAACTGCAGGCAATCACGCCGGAAGGTCCTAAATTTGGTCCGCCCGGTTACGAGACCGACCTTCTGTACTTGGCCTGCATCGTGGCGCTCGTGCTGACTGGCCCTGGCCCGCTTTCCATCAATAGCCTTGTCGGCCGCTTTCTCGGGAGCGCAAAGGTAAAAGATTGACCTCATTCCTACACTGGCAAACTTGAGCCCGGCGCCGGGGAGATTGAGCCCGGCTTGAGCGACGAGGCAATACAGCGGCGCTTGGGAAATCCGAAACGTCTCAGGCTCGGGGCTCGCTTTAGACATCGGCTACAAATCGCGCGGCGGGGCAGTCACGCCAGCGGCAGCCCGAGGTGAGCACGTGCAGGATGCCGGAGATGATCTGCCGGTCGTCCATCCGCTCCGGTCCGGGCTGATCCTTGGGCATGAACGGGGTCATCACCGCCCACTGCTCGTCCGAGAGCCAGAACAGGTCCGCCATCGCCGCCTCCACGGTGTAAAGGGCGGCCCCGAATCATAAAACTACCAACACTGCAACACCCTGGTTCGGTTCGCACCCTAGGCTCGGCCGCATCCTCGGCGCTAAAGATTATCGGAGAAGACGCCGATTGTTACAGCGTCCTGCCATGGATTGCGGACTGCTCGATTGAGCGCAGATGCGTAGCCGGCGCCTTCGGCCGCCTGATGTGACGAATCCGACGCGGTGTCGCGGCCATGACAATAAGTGTTAAGCCTGTCACGTGAAATTGTCCGGTACGTCTCAGAGCCAATGGGGAGACATCCATCTGGGGCCTATCTTCAGGTGATCTGCGAACAGTTCCTCGATAATTACGTTCAGGCGGACTCATCTGACGATTCAATCAAGACGTGTGCACTTAGGCACAAAACGATCTTCGAAGCATGGCTTACGCCATTCTGAGGCGCTCTCAATTCACTAGATAAGATATTGGCAAAACCAAGCGCAACTTGAAGGATCTGATCTTGAGTAATCAGCAAGCAATTGCTCCTATTCCGTTTCGAGGCGTCGCGTTCGACCTTTTAACTGCGCTGATCGACTCTTGGTCTTTATGGATATCTGTCGCCAAAGACGATGAACTCGGGCGTCGCTGGCGGCGTGAGTCGCTGCATAGGGTCACGGCGGAAGGTGTTTATCGGTCCTACGAGAACATCGTTCGCGACGCTACGCGAGCGGTTGGTCTCGACGAGACGCGTGCGGATGAACTGCTCGAACGGTGGGCTTCGGGTGAGTTGAGGCCTTGGCCGGAAGCTTCTAACGTGCTCGATCAGGTGGCTTCTCACGGGCTGCGAACTGCCGTCGTCACCAATTGTTCGCAGCGCTTGGCGGAGGCGGCTGCGGAAGCGACTGGTCATCGTTTCGACGCTATAGTCAGCGCGGAGCGTGCCGGCATGTACAAAACGGATCCACGGGCTTATCGCGCAGGCCTCAGGGCCCTTGGAAATTTTGCACCGGCCGAAGTCCTGTTTGTTGCGGGCTCGGCTCATGACGTACCGGGCGCGACCGCGGTTGGTATGCCAGTGTACTGGTCCAATCGTTTCCACGACAAAGTGCCCAGTGGATCTCCCGCGCCTCTTGTGACTGCAAGGGATCTAAACCGGCTTCCCACCGTTCTCGCCGCAGGGCGCGTTCAATGAGCACGTCTCGCCGCTGCGCAGTCTTCGGACGTGAACTGTAATGCCAGAGGATTCTGATCTAAGACTACAACCCTTTCGCTTGACGTATCTAATCGAGCCGATTTTAAGAGGGGAGTTGCATTCGTCCCCCACGGTAACGCGAGGTACTATGGGCCAAACTCAGCGCGGAAGCGCCTTGATGCGTGGGCGACCGTGCTGATGATCGGGTGGGAAGTTGAGGTCACGGCGTTCGGAGCAGGCAGGCGACGACGTTCGGCGTCACGAGGATCCTACGCAACATCGCCGTTCGGGCGTCCGCCCTCCACCAAGCGCAGTAAGTGATCGGCTCATGATTGCCTCACTACCCTGCGCCACTAGCTAGAGGGCGGACCTTCGTTTCGTGACTGACGGGTTCGGAGAATGCCCTACTAAAGGGGTCGATGGCCCAGCGCAGGGTGTAAGCTGCGATCCCGCGCAGGCTAATCTCTTCCGCGGTAACGAATTATCTATGATGGCCGCCTACCGGCGCAGGATATACCGGTGCAGCGCCGGCGGTGTGACCACGAACTCGGCGGGCGCCTCTGTACGCAGTTCGGTACCGCGTGTCGTCGCTGCAAGCGCCAGCAGCGCAGTGTCGCGGAATAGGAGGATCATTGTTTTCCTCGCGAGAAGCCCCGGCGTTCAGGCCGGGGAGGTGCCTGCCCGCTTTACGAGCCAGACCTGCGCCGCCTGCGGTGTAGTTGATGCGAGGAGCCGCGAGAGCCAAGCGCGCTTCGTCTACATCAGCTGTGGTCACGTCGACCACTCCGACATCAACGCGGCGATCAATATGAAATGGCGGTGGAACACACCGTTGCTGGAGGTGGAGGGTTCGCATCAGCGGCCCTATGAAGCGTTAACCGGACGAGACCTCACAGTCTCCGAGAATCCCGGTCCTTCAGGGCGGAAAAGATGTTAAGGGCGTCCTCTGGCGCGGGCTTGCGCGACAGCCTGTTTGAAACCTTCGTAGTCCAATGCAGCTGCGATCTTCAGCGGTCCGACTAGGAATACCGGGGTACCTTGCAGGCCGAGCGCGTCCGCTTGGTCAAGGTTGCGCTGGAGAAGGGCGGCGATCTCGTCCGTATGACTTTTTCGGTCGTCCTCCAGGCGACTCATGTCGACCCCGGAGGTAGACACCGCCTCCAGCATCTTCTCCTTCGGTATTTTGTAGCCTGGAATGGCCATCAGCGCCTTGTGAGCTTCCTCGTAGCGGCCCTGGTATTTCGCCGCGAGTGCGAGTTGGGCGGCGTAGACCGAAGCGTCGCCGAGGATCGGCCAGTCCTTGTGGACGAGCCGGATGCGGCCGTCCGACTTCACCAGCCGGAGGAGGTCCGGCTCCGACCTCTTGCAATAAGGGCAATTGTAGTCAAGGAAGGCAACGATGGTCAATTCGCCCTTCGGATTGCCGGATACCGGCGCGTCCGGATCGTTGAGAATCGCATTCGCATCAATGTTCTGCGCGGATGCGTTCTGCAATACCGGCGGCGATAGTAGAGTTGGCACCATTGCGGCGGCCGGCAACATTGTGAGCTGGGTTCTGCGATTCATTGGACGTCTCCGTATCGATCGATAGGTCGACTTAACTGCCGACGAGGACGAGCCGCCGCTTGAGTCCTTCGGCCGAAATTTCTCCCTCGGTCCGAGCGTTGCGAACCTCCGTTTCATCAGCCCGAAAGAGGATCAGGGTCGGAGGTCCGATCACCTCCAAGCGCCGCATCAGCGCGCGTGTGCCAGCATCGTCGCGCGTGACATCCGCTCGCATGATGGAGACGGAAGTCAGCCTCTGCAGAATTTCGGCATCCTCTAGCGCAACTCGCTCGTTTGTCTTGCAGACCGTGCACCAGTCCGCTGCGAACTCTAGCAGCACAGGCTTTCCCTTCGCTCCTGCATCACGGAGGGCAATCTCCAGATCGTCCGGCGTCGTCGCCGTCCGGCTTGCCAGGTGCTTGGACGTTGCCGGCTGGTGCAAGTTCGAAAGAGGACGAAGTGGGTCACTTCCGCCCGCCGCAGCGCCGAGGACAAGGGCACTGCCGTAGACGATGGCAACCACGGCCCCGGTCCATCCAATGGGAACCAACGCACCCGATGCGGTCAGCACAGCGAGCGATACCCCGATGCCGATCGTTAGCCCCCCAGAGTAGGAGCGCCAAGGCATCGGGCAGCACGCGCGCCACCAGCGAGATCGCCAGTGCGAGAAAGACGAAACCGGACGCCTGCTTGGCGCGCACCAGCCATGCTCCGGGCCGAGGAAGGATGCGTGCACCGAAGGTACCCACCGCCACAAAGGGCGTCCCCATGCCGAGGCCGAGCGCGAACAGTGCCAGTGCACCACGTGCGACCTGCCCAGTCTGAGCGACGTAGAGGAGCGCAGCTGCGAGTGGCGGCGTCACGCAGGGTCCTACGATCAGCGCTGAGGCAAAGCCGAGCAGTGCTGAGCCCAGGACGGATCCGCTCCTCCTGGTGAGTTGGCTACCTGCGCGGGAGCTATGCAGGATTTTAGGTGACGGCGGCGGTCAGGCGGCGCGGTGATCTG
>CAXDNE010000367.1:0-6365 GCA_963990595.1 uncultured Methylobacterium sp. | reverse complement strand
TACACTATCCTCTTCGTCGGCAGCGTCAGATGTGTATAAGAGACAGCCAATGAGCGCGCGGCAGGCGTCCGGCTCACCGGAAGGGCCGGGGCTGGCCCTGCACGGTCCCGATCCGGTACAAGCTTCGCTTGGACCCGCGTTGCGTGGATCGGCCCGGACCGCGCGCGGCGTGGCTGCGTCGGGGTCCAGGCATCGAAACGAGAGATGGTTATATGTGCGGCATCGTCGGCATCGTCGGGCGCGACGCGGTGGCGGGGCAGGTGGTCGAAGCCCTGCGGCGACTCGAATACCGCGGCTACGATTCCGCCGGCATCGCCACGCTGGAGCACGGGCGCCTGGAGCGGCGCCGCGCCTCGGGCAAGCTCGTCAACCTGGAGGCCAAGCTCGATCGGGAGCCCCTCACCGGCACGATCGGCATCGGCCACACCCGCTGGGCGACCCACGGGCGGCCGAACGAGACCAACGCCCACCCGCACGCCACCAAGCGGCTGGCCGTCGTGCACAACGGCATCATCGAGAATTTCCGCGAGCTGAAGCAGGAGCTGCAGGCGGACGGCGTCGTGTTCGAGACCGAGACCGACACCGAGGTCGTCGCCCAGCTGGTGAGCCGGAACATGGACCGGCAGATGGGACCCGTGGAGGCGGTGGCCGCCGCCCTGCCGCGGCTGCGCGGCGCCTTCGCGCTGGGCTTCATCTTCTCGGGCGAGGAGGACCTGCTGATCGGCGCCCGCCACGGCGCGCCACTCGCGGTCGGGTTCGGCCAGGGCGAGACCTATCTCGGCTCGGACGCGCTGGCGCTCGCCCCCTTCACCGACGCGATCACCTATCTCGACGAGGGCGACTGGGCGATCCTGACCCGCGACGGCGCCGAGATCCGGGACGCGTCGGGTGCGACGGTCCAGCGCCCGCGCCAGAAGATCGCCACGCAGGCCTACCGGATCGACAGGGGCGAGTATCGCCACTTCATGGCCAAGGAGATCCACGAGCAGCCCGAGGTGGTGGGCCGCACGCTGGCGCACTACGTCGACATGGCACAAGGGCGGGTCGTGCTGCCCGAGCCGCTGCCCTTCGACTTCGCCAAGCTCAGCCGCGTCTACATCACCGCCTGCGGCACGGCCTATTATGCCGGGCTGGTCGCGCGCTACTGGTTCGAGCAGGTGGCGCGCCTGCCGGTGGAGATCGACGTCGCCTCCGAGGCGCGCTACCGCGAGGCGCCCCTTGAGAAGGACGGGCTGACGCTGGTGATCTCGCAATCGGGCGAGACCGCCGACACGCTGGCTTCGCTGCGCTACGCCAAGGCGCAGGGGCAGCACACGCTCAGCGTGGTCAACGTCCCGACCTCGACGATCGCGCGGGAATCCTCCGTGGTGATGCCCACGCTGGCCGGGCCGGAGATCGGCGTGGCCTCGACCAAGGCCTTCTCCTGCCAGCTCACCGTGCTCCTGTGCCTCGCCATCGCGGCGGGCCGGGCGCGCGGCACGCTGGATGCGGCGGGCGAGCGGCGCTTGGTCGACGCGCTCATCAAGGCGCCGGGCCTGATGGCGGAGGCGCTGACCCATGAGCCGAAGATCGAGGGGCTGGCCCGGGAGGTCGCGAAGGCGCGCGACGTGCTCTATCTCGGCCGCGGCACCAGCTACCCGATGGCCTTGGAGGGCGCACTGAAGCTCAAGGAGATCAGCTACATCCACGCGGAGGGCTACGCGGCGGGCGAGCTGAAGCACGGGCCGATCGCGCTGATCGACGAGAGCGTGCCGGTGATCGTGATCGCGCCGCACGACGCGGTGTTCGAGAAGACCGTCTCGAACATGCAGGAGGTGGCCGCCCGCGGCGGCCGGATCGTGCTGATCGGCGACGCCAAGGGCGCGGCCGAGCACGGGCTCGACACGCTGGCGACCTTCACCATGCCGGCGCTCGACGCCACCGTGGCGCCGATCGTGTACGCGGTGCCGATCCAGCTGGTGGCCTACCACACCGCGGTGTTCATGGGGAAAGACGTCGACCAGCCCCGCAATCTCGCGAAATCCGTCACGGTCGAGTAGGGCCCGTCGCGCCGACGGTCACGCATCGGGATCGCGCCCCCAACGCGTCGAAGAGGCTCGTGAGGCTGGTGAACGCCCCCCGCTTCGACCTGACGGGCGGCCCAGGCCCGGCGGGCCTGGGCGAAGGCCGGTGGGCGAGGCGAGACCTTCCGGTCAGGCCATCTCGCCGGCGCACGGGGCGGTCCCCACCGGCCTCAGCGCCGCCGCTGCTGGCCCGCCACCGGGACGCTGCGCGTTGCCGACGAGGTACGACCAAGCAGAAGCCGTGCGAGGACGAACGTGCGGTCTCACTCATGCAGGCCGCCTGCGGTCAAGTCTCGCACGCAAGCCCGGGGCGGGCTGACGTCTGCCTCGATGTCCCTCGATCAGCGCCAGATATGCCGCCGACGACCACCACTCATCAACAGCTAAGCTGTTTGACTCGTTAGAAAACGCGCTCCCGCAGCCATACCATGGCCGCTCGGATCGGCTTTACGTCCGATGTGCGACGATGATGCCGCTCACGGTACGGCATGCGTAGCACGCTCCAGTGCGCCGATCCCGTTCCGGTCCTCTATTCCGGTTCAACAATCGAAGACAGGTTCAGACCAGAGCAGGCCATGATTTTGTGCATTGCACGCATTCCGCCAAATGCGAACCGGTCCGGAGGTGCGCAGCGGGCCGCCAACATAGTCAATTGTCTATCCGAGATCGACGACGTTCATCTCGTTGTCCTGTTTCCATCCCACGACGAGGCTGTGAAAGCTCAGATCGACCCGCGCATCGAGGGGAAGGTCCAGTTCGTCGACTACATCGGGATCGATGAATGGAACTCCCTTAAAAGTCGCCACCCGTTCGTCCCGTGGAAAATTTCGGCCGTCTTCGAGTTTTTGCGAATTCGGTCGCCCGATGCCCCGCAATTCTCGAAGCGGACCCTCAGGGCGATCGCTTCGCGAATTCCCGGTCGGCATTATGAGACGGTCTTCTGCATCCGCCCGGCCTCTGCGTGGATTGCGCAAACGATGATTTCGGCCGGCCTCATCTCAGCAGACCGCAAGATTGCTGATCTGGACGACATACTCTCCGAATTTCGGCGCAAACAGACCGTCACCGAGATGGCCTCGAAAGGTCGCTTGTGGGCCATGGTTCAACGATTGGAAGTCATTGCGCTCCGGAACGCGGAGCGGAACATGGCGCGGTTCTGGGATCGGATCAGCCTCTGCAGCGATGAGGATGTCGATTGGTTCCGCCGCAACTATTCGGCCCGCAACGTGTGCAAAGTTCCGAATGCCCTTGAGCGACCCAAATTGGAAGCGCCGACGGGACGCGGGCTTACTTTGTTGTTTGTCGGCAACCTGAGCTTCGACCCCAATGTGCAAGGCATCTTGCGGTTCATTGAGACGGTGTGGCCCGGCTTGCACGTCAAAATCCCCGATATGAGGCTTCTCATCGTGGGCATGTCACCGGGGCAAAACTTGGTCGATGCCGCATCGAGGCCGAACATCGAGCTTCATGCAAACGTCGATTCCGTCGAGCCCTTCTACCGAGAAGCGGATCTGGTCATTTGCCCGGTCCTATTCGGTACCGGTACACGGATCAAAATCCTCGAAGCGATGGCGTTCAATCGCGCCGTATTGGCAACCGAGGCCGCAGCAGAAGGCTTGGATCTGGAGAACCGCCGACAGGCCATTATCGTCGATCGGATCGAAGATTTCTCCGACGAAATCTTGCGATTGAGTTCGGATAAAAGCAGCCTCAGCAGCGTCGCCGAGGAAGGGAACCGTTATCAGCAGAGCAACTTCGGTCCCGAGGTTTTCAAGCAAAAGCTCCTCGAGATGATGAGCGATGAGGCGTGATCGTGGATGCCATACCGACACCAGACTCATAGAGTCTCTCGGTCTGGCTGATCGGCACTGAAATTTGTTCGATCCCAAGAGATCGGGGCCGCGTCTGCAAAGCGGCGCGATGACAGCGGAGCGTTGCCGAGGCGTCGGAACAGGTCCATCGCGGCCGCCGCGTTGAGGCATCGGTGGAACCAGGCCCTGATCGGCGACTCCCAGAAGGACGATCGTCGCGACCGATAGGCAATACGCGACCCAGGAGTTCCCCGACCGAGCCTGCCGGCACGACGGCCCGCGCGATCCCAGAGCTCCGGGGTGCTGGCCGAGGCAGGACCGCGGGTTCTAATCCGACCTCAATGAGTTCCGTAAAGGCGTCGATTCATCACGCCGGTCGAGCCAAACGAGATTTCGAGCAACAACCGTGGCCCGGCCTCGACGGGCCGGCCGACGTGGTAGCCGAACGAATCCTCAGCAAATCCGAGCCCCGCCGGACCGAGGATCTCACACTGAGATGTTCGGCCATAAATCTCAAGTATCTCTTCTTCCGGACGTCCGACGAAGAGGGACAGCTGGGACCGAAGCGGCTTATGCTTATGGCTGCCCTTGATATAACAGTGGGGACCGTCGGTCTTACGCACATCACTGAGGTAGAAGAAGAACTTTACCTGGTTCCAGTCGTCCAAATCGAAATGATATGACTGAGCAGCGTAACTGGTATCCGCGTCCGTCGCGTTACCGGAATGGAAACTCCACCACAGACGGAGCGAGATGAGTTTCGGCTCCGACCCAAGGTACTGGCGCGCCAGTGATATCAGACGCTGATCCCGTGAGAGCTCCAGGCAGGCGGGACAATCTTTGATGTTGTCGAGAAAATGCGCGACGAGGACGGCGGCACCGTACTTCGTCTCCGCCTCCCGGTGTTCATCGAATAACATCGGTTTCGTCAGATCGAAATTAACGAAACACGGCTTGGATTTGGCGAAAGTCTGAATTTCCTTGAGAACATCTTCCTTCAAGACAAGGCCGGTAGCAAAACCCTCGTTCCGCAGAGTTCTGACGAAATCGTCTTCATCGACAGTCAGACTGAATTTTGAGCCATTCGGGTCAGGCGCGGTGGAAACATACCCATCTCTCGATAGATATCGATGGATACTTCTCAGGATTACGAACCGCGCGAAGATGAACATGACAAGCCAACGCGGATTCGCGATAAAATCCTTGTAGTACAATGGTGCTTTTGCAGCGATTCGCTCCAGAGACCGAAATTTGCGAAATATTACGGCGTTATCCGACAGCATGTGCCTGGGCCTATTCATGGAAATGCCATTATGATGGCCTGATTCGAAAGCTTATTATTGCGTGCAACACGCCGCAAGCAGCGTGCCAGGATCCGACTGACACGATTGTCATAGGCCTGAACCGGCCGATATCCGCTCTCTGCTTGCTGGATCACGCATAATTGATCGCCGTGGGTGATCGGCGGTCGACCCGTCGATCGGCGCCTCGCCGCCCAACATCACGAGTTCGCGGCCGAAAGCGTTCCCTTCTCAGCTCGTGTCGCGTCCGAGCCGGCCAAGCCGAGCGGCGGGCGCCCTCTGTCGTTCAACCGCTCGGTGCCAAGAGATGTTCTGCTGGTGCGGAGCGCCATGGGCGGCGGCGCGGGCCTGAAGCAAGCGGACCTGCGCGCGGTCGCCCACGGTCGGAGCACCTGAACGCAGCCGGCGAATCGACCGGAGGCAGACGAACCGCGACGGCGCCTCTGTCCAGGCCCGACCAGGGACTCTGTCAGCGGCCCGAACCCGACGGGGCAGGGCGAGTGGGCTGAGGCCCACCGCTTGACCGACCCGCGCGGCACGTCGCGCGGCTTCCGCAGGAGCGGGGCTGATCAGCGCCCCTCAGATCGCCTTTACGTCTCACTCCGGATGGGGCGGAGAAGCGCACCCAGCAGGTAGCCGAGCTGGCCACAGGCCAGCAGGGCCAGACCGCGCCGAACGAAGCTCACGTTCGGGCCGAGATTGTAGACATACACGCCGTAGGCGAGTTCGGCGGCCACCAGCGGCAGAAAGACCAGAAGCCACCACACGGAGCCGAACCGCCCGAGGCCCGTGCCGAGCATGGCGTTGAGCAGCAGCGCCTTCATGTCCGTCTCTGCCCCCGCCTGAAACCGTCGACGTGGGCGCGTGCTTGGGGATCAGGACCCATGGCGGCCGAGGTCGCGCCGGTGCCGGCCATGCGCCCCGCGCGGGCGCGCCCGCCCGCACCAGAGCTCGTGCGCCCGCCGGAACAGCCGCACGCCGGCGCTGCCCCCGCGCGCCGTGACGCTGAACAGGCCAGCCACCGCCAGCAGCACCCCGCCCGGCGGCGCGGCCGGCTCGGCATAGTCGTACCAGAGCGGGTTGTCGTCGCCCACGGCGCTGCCTCCTGCGGGCGCGCGCTTGCGCGCGCTTACTTGCTGCCGCGCTGGGCGAGCACGGCCGGGATGGTGCGCAGCATGATGGCCAGATCC
>CAXDNE010000366.1:0-6430 GCA_963990595.1 uncultured Methylobacterium sp. | reverse complement strand
GAAGGTCGAAGGCCTGTACGTGAACCTGGACCGCAACACCCGCAACCAGGGCGCGCTCGTGATCAACGCTGCCAACAACGTCCCGGTCGTCTACAGCGGCATCGGCCGCCGCAGCGACGAATTCGCCGTCGTCCGCGCCGGCCTGAACTACAAGTTCGGCTCGTACTGAGATCGCGAGCCGGCGCGACCCTGGTCGCGCCGGCCGCGTCCGAGACGCTGGAGAAGCCCGGTCGAAAAGCCGGGCTTCTCGCTTTCGGCGGTCCGCAAATGAAGTTTTCGCAACCGCCCCTGACAAAGCGTCGCCGCGCACCCATGTCGTGTCTGCCATGCGGCGCGTCCGGGCCCGCGGGTGAGATTCGAGGAGGACGACTCCATGAACAGCGAAGAACGCGACGTCATTTCGGGCATCTTCCAGCGGCTGGAGCAGGCGCAGAGCCAGCCCAGGGACGCGGAGGCCGAGCGCTTCATCGCCGACAAGATCCGCGCGCAGCCCTACGCACCTTACGCGATGGCGCAGCTGATCTACGTGCAGGAGGAGGCGATCAAGAGCCTGAACCAGCAGCTCGAGGAGGCACGCCGCCAGGGGGCGCAGGCGCAGTCTTCCGGAGGCGGCGGCTTCCTGTCGAGCATCTTCGGCGGCGGCAGCCAGCGCCAGGAACCGCAGCCGGGCTACGGCCAGCAGCGGCCGGCGGGCCAGCCGTGGGGCAACGCGGGCGGCGCTCCGCAGGGCTACCCGCAGCAGGGTTACCCGCAGCAAGGGTATCCGCAGCAGGGCTATCCGCAGCAGGGCGGTCCGTGGGGCGGCCAGCCTCAGGCTCCGGCACGCGGCGGCGGCTTCCTGGCGACCGCGCTCCCGATGGCGGCGGGTGCGGCGGGCGGCATGCTGCTCGGGAGTGCCCTCTCGAACGCCTTCGCGGGCGGCCATTCGAGCCTCGGCAGCGCCGCCGCGGCGGGCCTCGGTGGCGGGGGTGAGACGATCGTCAACAACTACTACGGCGATGGCGGCAACCAGGATCTCGGCGCGGCGCTCGACAACAGCGGCGGCGACTTCAGCGGTAGCGGCTTCCAGGATGCCGGATACAGCGATCCCGGCGGCGATTTCGGCGGCGACCTGGGTGGCGGCGACGACAGCGACGGGCCCTGCGCGCCGGGCGATTGGCGACCACGAGGCCCGGCCGCGGTGAGGCGCGGCCGGGCCTTCTCGTGTCCGGCGCAATCCGGGGCGTGGTCGGGCCTAGAGGACCTCGACGCGCGTTCCGACCGGAACGCGCTCGTAGAGATCGATGACGTCGTCGTTCATCATCCGGATGCAGCCCGACGAGACCGACTGGCCGATCGTGTTGGGCTCGTTGGTCCCGTGGATGCGGTAGAGCGACGAGCCGAGATAGAGCGCGCGTGCGCCGAGCGGGTTCTCCGGTCCGCCCGCCATGTGGCGCGGCAGGTCGGGGCGGCGGGCGAGCATCTCGGCGGGCGGCGTCCAATCCGGCCATTCGGCCTTGCGGCTGACGGTCTTGAGCCCGCTCCAGGCGAAGCCGGGACGGCCGACGCCGATCCCGTAACGCAGGGCCCGCTGACCGGCCTGCACGAGGTAGAGGTGCTTGCCGGCGGTGTCGATCACGATGGTGCCGGGTTTCTGAGACCCGGAGAATGGGACTTCCTGGCGCTGGTATTCCGGAGCGACCGCGCGGGCGATGCGGCCGGGGTCGGCCTGGGGCGCGCCATAGACGGCGGCCGCCGGTGCGCCGCGACCCTGGATCGGTGCCCCGTACGCCGCCATGGGCTCCGGCTCGGCGGGCAGCAGGTCCCCGGAATAGGCCGCGACCCGCTGCGGGGCCATGACCGGCTGCGCGGGGGCGTAGCGCTGCGGCCAGCCGCGGCTGCCGCTCCCGGCATTGCCGGTGATCAGATACTCGATCAGGCCGCCGCCATAGCCGCCTTCGGCATAGCGCGCCTGCTGCGCCTGCGCGGGCGCGCAGCAGAGCGAGACGGCCAAGCCTGCCCACACGCCCAGACGGACTGATCCACGCATCGTCGCACGCTCCCGGACCGGGGCCACCGCCCCGCATTCAGGAAATCATCCCGTCGAATCTGCGCGAATCAGGTGAAGGAACGTGGTGAATCGGAGCGGGCCGCCGCCCTCTCGGCGCGGCGTCGCGGCCAGCGTGAATCGTCGGTAAAGCACCGAACCCGGCGCGCGGGCGGGGATCCGGCCCCGGGACCGCGCAGCGGCCGGTTCGAAGCGTGGCAGTCACAGTCCGCTAACCGTTGTGTTAGAGACTCGCGGCGACGGAACCCGAACGCCCACGCCCGGACGATGACCCAGAAGCGCTATCGCATCGAAGACAGCCTCGGGCTTCCCGGGGCTCCCCCGCCGGCGCCGAGCACGCCCGCCTCCGGCGAACGCCTTGAGGACATCTTCAACGCCATCCAGGACCTGCGCCGCATCACGCAGATGAGCGCGAGCGAGACGGTCGAATCGTGCCGGCGGGAGCTGCACGAAGCGCTGGCGATGCGCTCCGAACTCGATGTGATGAAGGAGGCGATCACCCGGACCAAGGCGGAACTGGCGACGCTGCACAGGACCGAGAACACCGGCAAGGGCATGCGCCGGGCCGCCGACGAGCTCGACGCGGTGGTCGACTCGACCGAGCGCGCCACGACCCAGCTCCTCGGGGCGGTCGAGGAGATCGAGAGCCATGCCGGCATGCTCAACGCCACGACGCTGCCGCCCGGCATGAAGCAGCACGTGGACGCCATCCTGGAGCGGGTCATCACGGCCTACGAGGCCTGCAACTTCCAGGACCTGACGGGCCAGCGGATCACCAAGATCGTCAGCGTGATGAAGTTCATCGAGGAGCATCTCGATCGGCTGATCGCGACCTGGTCGGAGCTGGACAGCTTCAAGGAACTCATCGCCATCATGCCGGTCCCGACCTCGCTGGATGACGAGAGCTCGCTGCTCAACGGGCCGAAGCTCGACCATGATCCCGGCCACGTCGACCAGAGCGACATCGATTCCCTGTTCGACTGAAGCCCCGTCGCGCGGGCGGCGCGCGTTTTTTGTCCGCCGCCCCGTCCCCCTCGGGGTCGAGAACGCTTAGATCTGCGGTATGAGCCGCAGAGCCCTCTCAGACCTGCCACCCGATACCTTCGACGACGGACGGAGCGCCGAGCGGGACGAGACCGCCGACGAGACCGAGGTCGCCCTGTCGGACGACGCCGCGCCGGAGATCGATTTCGACTTCGAGCCCGGGGCCGTTCAGGCCGGCACGGAGGTGATCCGCCGCTTCTGGTCGACGCTGCCCACCTCCCCCGGCGTCTACCGGATGTTCGACCATCGCGGCGACGTCCTCTACGTCGGCAAGGCCAAGAACCTGAAGGCGCGGGTCGGCTCCTACGCGCGCGGCCAGGCGCATTCCAACCGCATCGCCCGGATGATCTCCCAGACGGCGGCGATGGAGTTCGTCACCACCGCCACCGAGACCGAGGCGCTCCTCCTCGAAGCCAACCTGATCAAGCAGCTGAAGCCCCGCTTCAACGTGCTGATGCGGGACGACAAGTCGTTCCCCTACATCCTCGTCACCGAGGACGGCCCCGCGCCGCAGATCGTCAAACATCGCGGCGCAAGGCGCCGGAAGGGCAGCTATTACGGCCCCTTCGCCAGCGTCTGGGCGGTCAACCGGACGGTGAACGCCCTGCAGCGCGCCTTCCTGCTGCGCACCTGCACCGACAGCTACTACGAGAACCGCACCCGGCCCTGCCTGCTCTACCAGATCAAGCGCTGCTCCGGCCCCTGCACGGGCGAAATCGCGCTGGAAGATTACGCCGCCATGGCCGCTTCGGCGCGCGCCTTCCTGGCGGGCAAGTCCAACGCCGTGAAGGACCGGATGCGGGCCGAGATGCAGGCGGCCTCCGAGGCCATGGAGTTCGAGCGCGCCGCCCGGTTCCGCGACCGGATCGCCGCGCTCTCGGCGATCCAGGGCGTGCAGGGCGTCAACACGCAGGGCGTCGAGGAGGCGGACGTGTTCGCCCTCGACGAGCAAGCCGGCCAGTTCTGCATCGAGGTGTTCTTCTTCCGGAACTTCCAGAACTGGGGCAACCGCGCCTATTTCCCGAAGGCCGACCGGACGATGACCCCCGAGGAGGTGCTGGGCTCGTTCATCGGCCAGTTCTACGACGACAAGCCCGCCCCCCGGACGGTCCTCACCAGCCACCTGATCGAGGACGTGGAGCTGGTCGCGGCCGCCCTGTCGAGCCGGGTCGAGCACCGCGTCGAGATCCACCGGCCGAGCCGCGGCGAGCGGAAGAACCTCGTCGACTACGCCCAGCGCAATGCCAAGGAGGCCCTGGGGCGCCGCCTCGCCGACACGGCCTCGCAGGGCAAGCTGCTCGCCGCCCTGGGCCAAGCCTTCGGCCTGGACCACGCCCCGCGCCGGATCGAGGTCTACGACAACTCGCACATCATGGGCACGAACGCGGTCGGCGGGATGATCGTCGCCGGGCCCACCGGGTTCATGAAGGCCCATTACCGCACGTTCAACATCAAGTCCGAGGATCTCACGCCGGGCGACGATTACGGCATGATGCGGGAGGTGCTGCAGCGGCGCTTCAAGCGGCTCGTGAAGGAGGCGCCGCGCACGGAGCGCGAAGCCGCCGCGGCGGCGGCCGAGGGTGGCGCGCAGGAACCCGTTCCGGCCCCGGCCGAGGAGGCCGAGGCTTTCCCCGCCTGGCCCGACCTCGTGCTGATCGACGGCGGCAAGGGCCAGCTCGACGCGGCCCGGGCGGCCCTCGACGAGGTGGGTGTGTCGGGCGTTCCGCTGGTGGGCGTCGCCAAGGGGCGCGACCGCGATGCCGGGCGCGAGACGTTTTTCATTCCCGGTCGTTCGCCGTTCAAGCTACCGCCGCGCGACCCGACGCTCTACTTCGTGCAGCGGCTCCGCGACGAGGCGCACCGCTTCGCCATCGGCAGCCACCGGGCCAAGCGCAAGCGTGAGATGGTGAAGAATCCCTTGGACGAGATCACCGGCATCGGGCCGAGCCGCAAGCGCGCGCTGTTGCATCATTTCGGAACCGTCAAGGCGATTGAGCGCGCCGCGTTCGAGGATCTGGCCAAGACCCCCGGCGTCAACGCCGCGACCGCCCGGGCGGTCTACGACTTCTTCCATGCCGGCGCCTGAGGATCCCATCGTCATGGCAAAGCCCGAGGCTGAGGCGTTGACGCCCGGGCCGCGCTCTGATTTCACCCCGGCGATGAACGCCGTCCTTCCCCGACGACGGTCGCCGGCCTGGACGCTCGCGAATTGCCTGACCTACGGGCGCCTCGTTGCCGTGCCGGTGATGGTCGCGCTGCTGTTCTGGCCAGAATCCCACACCGCCCGGTGGACGGCGCTGGGCGTGTTCGTGGCGGCCGCGATCACCGACTACCTGGACGGGTACGTCGCCCGTACCTACCACCAGAGTTCCGCGCTCGGCCGGATGCTCGATCCGATCGCCGACAAGCTGCTGGTCTCGGCCTGCCTGCTGATGCTGACGGCGGACCACACCATCGTGGGCTCCAGCATCTGGGCGGCGATCGTGATCCTGTGCCGCGAGGTGCTGGTCTCCGGCCTGCGCGAGTACCTCGCCGAGTTGAAGGTCGGCGTGCCGGTGAGCAAGATCGCCAAGTGGAAGACCACGGTGCAGCTCCTGGCGCTGGGTTTCCTGGTGGCCGGTCCCGCTGGCGAGACGGTGCTGCCGGGAACGGAGCCGATCGGCCTGATGCTGCTGTGGCTCGCCGCCGCGCTCACGCTCTGGACCGGGTGGGACTACATGCGCGCCGGGATCAAGCACGTCATCGACGATCCGCGCTGATGGCCCGGATGGCGGGACGGACGGTCCCGAGCTCTCTTCGGCGGTGATGCCATGAAACTCGTCTATTTCGCCTGGGTCCGCGAGCGGATCGGCCGTGCCGAGGAGGAGCTGGTGCCGCCGCCCGACCTCGTCACCGTCGCCGACCTCGTCGGCTGGCTGCGCGGCCGCGGCGAGGAATACGCCTACGCCTTCGAGGATCCGGGCGTCGTGCGGGCCGCCATCGACCGGACCCACGCCAAGCCCGACGCGCCGATCGCCGGCGCCCGCGAGATCGCCTTCTTCCCGCCCATGACGGGGGGCTGAGCGGGCCGCCGGGCACGTAGTCGACCGGGCTTGCACGCGGCGGGATTTCAGCGTCAGTGGCGGCGTCGCTCCGGCTGCCCTCATGCCGAACGGCACGCGGACCGAGCCAAGTTCCCTTACGGGTTCGGTCCGCTTTCAGGGCTTTTCGATCGGCGGAACGCTCAAGCTAGGACCACGTTACACGGTACCGAGACCGGTATTGTGGAGCCTCCTATGCGCAAGTCTTTGCTCGCCACCGCCGCCCTGTTGAGCCTCTGCGCCGCCGCGCAGGCGCAGA
>CAXDNE010000365.1:0-6445 GCA_963990595.1 uncultured Methylobacterium sp. | reverse complement strand
ACACTATCCTCTTCGTCGGCAGCGTCAGATGTGTATAAGAGACAGGCGCAGCCTGTCGCCGCGGAGCAGCGCGCGACAGGCTGCGCCGAACACGCGGAGCCGGGGCCGCTTCGCCCGGCCCGGCGAGCCGGTTTCGCCGCGCATCACCGGCAGCCCGAGCCCGTCCGTGACGGCCTCGGCGGGCTTCTCCGGCGCCGCCCCGGTGCGTGAGGCGGTGATCACCGGCACGCTCCTGGTCCATCCCGAGATGATCGTGGATTTCGGCGACGAGATCGCGGATCTCGACTTCGAGGATCCCGATGCCCGGGCCCTCCTCTCCGTCCTCCTCGCCTGTGCGGCCGAGGACGAGCGCACCGACGCGGAAGTGTTGCAGAACCGCATCACTCGCGCGGGACTCGCAGCGGCGGCCAATCGAATCCTCGCGCTCGCCCGCTCGCGCGACCGCACAACCCTGGCTCCGCACGCAGACGCTGCGCATCGCGCAGACGCACTCAGGCAGGCAATGATCTTGCACCGGCAGGCAGGAGCGCTACATAGCGAACTTCGCGAAGCACGGCAGGCGTTTGAGAACGATCCGACCGATGCCGGGTGGGCATGGCTCTGCGAAGTGAAGGCGAGGCTGGAAACCGTCATCGCCGCCGAGGCTGAGGCCGACGTGCCGGTGTCGAGCGACTCGACTGCCGTATAGGGGCTGTGCGATGGCGGTGGCGGAGGGCAGCGTCCCGCCATAGTTAACAATCGGTCAAGCCTCAGGCTTGCATACGGAAACCGACGACTCAAGGCGAACGGAGCGATCCGGCGCCGTTCTCATACAGTGGCGCCGACAGCGTGGTGCGGCCTTCCCCGGCCCCCGCAGCGCGCCTTATGCGAAACAATAGGCTGATCATGGCGACGAAGGCAACGGAACGGGACGAGACGGACGCTGCCCCCGAGCAGCAGACCGACGGGCCGCTCCTCGACCTGACGGATGCTTCGGTCAAGCGGATGGTCAAGCTCGCCAAGAAGCGCGGCTATGTGACCTACGAGGAGGTCAACGAGGTTCTGCCCGAGGGCCAGTCCGATCCGGACCAACTCGAGGACGTGCTGTCACAGCTCTCCGAGATGGGCATCAACGTCGTCGAGGCTGAGGAGACCGACGAGGCCGCCGGCGAGAAGGCGGCCGAAGGCGAGGAGGAGGAGGCCGAGGGCGGCGAGGTTGCCGAGGTCGCGCCGGCGCGCGCCGTCGCGGTCACCACGACCACCAAGGAGCCCACCGACCGCACCGACGATCCGGTGCGGATGTACCTGCGCGAGATGGGCTCGGTGGAGCTCCTGTCCCGCGAGGGCGAGATCGCCATCGCCAAGCGCATCGAGGCCGGCCGCGAGGCGATGATCGCGGGCCTCTGCGAGAGCCCGCTGACCTTCCAGGCGATCATCATCTGGCGGGACGAGCTGGTGGAGGGCAAGGTCCTCCTGCGCGACATCATCGATCTCGAAGCGACCTATGCCGGCCCGGACGGCAAGAACGCGCCGCAGATCGGCGAGGGCGAGGAATCCGAGGACGGCGAGCCGCCGGCCCCTCCGGAGGGCGGCGACGAGGAGGACGATCTCGAGAACAACGTCTCGCTCGCCGCGATGGAAGCCGAGATCAAGCCGCGGGTCCTGGAGACCTTCGACGCGATCGCGGCGAACTACCGGAAGCTGCGCAAATTCCAGACCGAGGGCACCGAGCGGAAGGCCGCCGGCGAGCAGAACACCCCGGCCCAGGATCAGAAGCAGGTCGAGCTCAAGGATATCGTCGTCGCCGACGTGAAGTCCCTGTCGCTCAACAACAACCGCATCGAGGCGCTGGTCGGCCAGCTCTACTCGATCAACAAGCAGCTGATCGGCCACGAGGGCCGTCTGATGCGCTTCGCCGAGAGCCACGGCGTGGCCCGCGACGAGTTCCTGCGCCATTACCAGGGCTACGAGCTCGATCCGAACTGGATGGAGCGCGTCGGGACGCTGGGCGGCCGGGGCTGGAAGAACCTGGTCGAGAAGGGCTCGCGGCAGGTCGCGGAGCTGCGCGCGCAGATCCTCGACCTCGCCTCCGAGACGGGCCTGGAGATCGGCGAGTACCGCCGCATCGTCAACATGGTCCAGAAGGGCGAGCGCGAGGCCCGGCAGGCCAAGAAGGAGATGATCGAGGCGAATCTCCGCCTCGTGATCTCGATCGCCAAGAAGTACACGAACCGCGGCCTGCAGTTCCTGGACCTGATCCAGGAGGGCAACATCGGCCTGATGAAGGCGGTCGACAAGTTCGAGTACCGGCGCGGCTACAAGTTCTCGACCTACGCCACGTGGTGGATCCGGCAGGCGATCACCCGATCGATCGCCGACCAGGCCCGCACGATCCGCATCCCGGTCCACATGATCGAGACGATCAACAAGATCGTGCGGACCTCGCGCCAGATGCTGCACGAGATCGGCCGCGAGCCGACCCCGGAGGAGCTGGCCGAGAAGCTGGCCATGCCGCTGGAGAAGGTCCGCAAGGTCCTCAAGATCGCCAAGGAGCCGATCTCCCTCGAGACGCCGATCGGCGACGAGGAGGACAGCCACCTCGGCGACTTCATCGAGGACAAGAACGTCGTCCTGCCGATCGACGCGGCGATCCAGTCGAACCTGCGCGAGACCACGACGCGGGTGCTTGCCTCGCTCACGCCCCGCGAGGAGCGCGTGCTGCGCATGCGCTTCGGCATCGGCATGAACACCGACCACACCCTCGAGGAGGTCGGCCAGCAATTCTCGGTGACCCGCGAGCGCATCCGCCAGATCGAGGCGAAGGCGCTGCGCAAGCTGAAGCACCCCTCGCGCAGCCGGAAGCTCAGGAGCTTCCTGGACAACTGAGCCCCCGCCGCGGTCACCGCCGCGGCGCTTTCCCGTCGACCGCGCCGCCCCGGCGCCGCGCGGCACTGATTGTGGCGCCATGCTCGAACGCCGCCCGTCAACGCCCGGAGTGCCGACGGCCTTCGCGGACGGCTCCGAAGCCGACGACGTCCCCTTCGGTGCGCTTCAGCCCTCGGTCGGCATCCGGGACTGGCTGCTGGGCGAGGGCGCGCGCATGCCGAACGCCGAGGACATGCTCGCCGGCCTCGCCGAACGCCTGATCGCGATCGGCGTGCCGGTGGACCGGGCGTCGACCGCCATCGACACCCTGCACTCGGAATATGCCGGCGTCGGCCGGATCTGGACCCGGGACGGCGGCACCACCGTCCGGCTGTTCCCGCACGGCGCCCGCTCGACCGACGCCTATCTCAACAGCCCGTTCCACACGGTTCACGAGACCGGGGAGTGGCTGATCCTCGACCTCGCCGAGACGCCGGACGACGCCTACGCGATCATCCCCGACCTGAAGGCCAGCGGCTATACGGGCTACGTCGTGGCGCCGCTGTTCTTCACCAACGGCACCAAGAACGGGATCACCTTCGCGACCCGCTCGCCCGAGGGTTTCCGCGACGACGACATCGCGATCCTGCGCTTCGTCATGCCGGCGCTCGCGGCGGTGATGGAGATGCGCGTCCTCAACAAGCAGCTCGACCACGTGCTCCGGCTCTATGTCGGCGACGAGCCGCACCGGGCGATCCTGGCGGGCGACATCCGCCGCGGGCAGGTGACGCGGATCCGCTCGGCGATCCTGTTCGCCGACATGCGCGACTATACCCGCACCTCCGCCGACATGACGCCCGAGGAGGCCGTGAGCCTGCTCAACGTCTTCTTCGACTGCCTCGTGCCGCCGATCGAGCGGGAGGGCGGGGAGGTGCTGAAATATCTCGGCGACGGCCTGCTGGCGATCTTCCGCGAGTCCGGCGACGATCTCGGCGGCGCCGCCAAGGGCGCGCTCACGGCCGCCCAGCACGCCCTGGAGGCCCTCGACGAAGCGAACGCGCTACACCAGTTCCCACTGCCGGTCGCCGCCGGGATCGCGCTTCACCACGGCGAGGCTGCCTACGGCAATGTCGGCTCGGGCTCCCGGCTCGACTTCACGGTGATCGGCCGCGACGTGAACCTCGCGAGCCGCCTCGCGCAGCTGAACCGCGCGCTGGGCGAGCCACTGCTGATGTCGAAGCCCTTCGTCGACTTCCTCTGGGGGGATCCGATCCCGCTGGGCGAGCACCGGCTCAACGGCTTCCAGGAGCCGATGGCCGTGTTCCGGCCGAAATTCCTGCGTCCGCGCAAACCCAGTTGAGCGGTGCCGCGAAACGCTCGCTCAGCGGCGCTCACACCACCGAAGCGGCTTCGCCGCGCGGGATTCCTGAATCCTCCCGCGATCCGGGCTCGCGTCTCGCAACCCGGCCGTCCCGCCTTCAGCATCACCAGGCCGGTATGAATTCCGACCGGTAGGGGGCTGTCTGACACCCCCAAGCCGGGTCGATCATCTGGACGAGTGCTTGCCGAGCCAAGGCGCAGGTTCGCGAGAGAACCTCGTGGGGGACGTCGGATCGACTCAGAATGTCCAGGCAGGCGTACAGGCAGATACGGAATCGACCAGAGTAGTATGCGTTGATTGAGAATTCCTCGCGCAGGCCATAGGTATAGACCCACGGGTGAAGGGATACGCCCTCTCTCGGCAATGACAGGTTCAGCCCTGCTTCGGCATAGCGAAATCCGGCCAAGAAATTTTTTTTGCGCCTGCAATATCGGCTCGCGCCGTGTCGCGCTTCTGCTCTTAATGGACAGATGGGGATCATCCTGTCGTACAAGGCGAGGATCATGTCTTCGGGCTCATCCAGCTGCTCCATGAGATCGGCAGCCATGAGCAAACTGATATAAATCTCTTCTTCCAGATATCGGAAATCAGCCCGCTTCAGATAGTAATCTATGGCCTTTCGGATCTCACCACTCTCTCTGTAGGCGTTGGCTAGATGCAGCATATAGCGCCCGACCATGGACGGGTCCTTTTCCGCAGCCAGCGCATCTTCGAGTACGGCAATGTCTCGCTGTGGCGTCATCTTATCGGAACGGCGTGCACCATCCGCGCCGCGCCGAATCGCGAGCGGCAGACTGGGTTCGTGCGGACGCCCCGGACATTCCAGCATTTCGTGGAGAACACCGCGATAGCGCCAATCCTCCTTGTTGCTGATGAGATGCGGACACCAGTGCCGTGTCAGCCCATCTACGATCTCAAATCTGTATCCAGCGGCAGTCAGCTTCGGCATGATGAAGCCGTCCTGGACTAGAAGCGCGTCATCGGCATCGATGATCAAGGAGTAATCTGCGTGGGCGCGCGCGAGCGCCAGGGCCTCATTTCGGTTGAAGGCAAAATCGACCCATGGCCGCTCCACGAGCGTTCCGGGCTTGTCCGCCATCGCAGCGCGGATGACGTCCTGGGTCCCGTCGATCGACCCGGTATCGACGATGACCCAGTAATCAATCACATCTCGTACTGAGTCTAGGCACCTGCGAATGACATGCGCCTCATTCTTGACAATCATCGACAAACAGATCGTTTGACCGTATTTGTTCATATCTCAGGATCCAGCCCGAGGCGCCGTTGACTGTGTCAGCGGTCGCGATTCTCGGATCTATGACATATCCGTCTTCATTGAAAGCACGGCCATCAAAGCCGCACACGCAATCATCGTCATTGACGCTTACATACTTGATCACTCGAAATGTGAACTCAGTATTATTTCGCCGCAACGATCGATCGAACACAATCTCACAGGCGCGAGACCATAAGATACATAAACTATAGCCGCTACTATGAGCGTTTTGAAATGCGCGGGGAACGTACGGGCGTCGGGACGGCCGAGATCGCCCGCGGAGGGGCCGTGCTCCTTCCACCTCGGGCGGCGATCCCGCCCGGCACAAGCACCCATGGCCGCACCGGAGGACGGCCTCGCCGCGCCGGCTCGCCGGGTGCGCGCAGAGGCGAGACCCTTACCCCCGCAGCGTCATCGTCCCGCCGCTCACGCTGAAGTCGCGCAGGCGCTTCAGGAAAGACATGCCCAGCAGGCTCGTGGCGAGGCGCCCGCGTGGAATCACCACCGCGTCCACGTCCCGCACGGTGATCGACCCGATCTGCAGAACGCCGATCCGGATCGGCGCCACGCGGACCGTACCGTTCGCGGTGTTCCAGACGCGGGTGAAGTCGGCCGGCCCGACCCGGATCCCGATACGGGCGGCATCCTCCTCCGAGAAGGCGCAGGAACTGGCACCGGTATCCACCATCATCGGCAGCGTGCGGCCGTCCAGGAGGGCGTTCACGAAGTAGTGGCCGTTCCGGCCGGCCTGGAGCGCCACGCCCGCGACCGCCGCGTCCCCGACGGGTGCGGCCACGGGGGCGGGCGCCACGGCGTCGGGGCGCGCCCGCTCGCGCAACTTCTGAATGGCCGCGGCGGACAGGAAGCCAATCGTACAGACGACCACGAATGTGCGCACGCTTCCCACCGCGGCTCGAAACTCAAACCCGACTGTGGAGGCGGAT
>CAXDNE010000364.1:0-6479 GCA_963990595.1 uncultured Methylobacterium sp. | reverse complement strand
CACTATCCTCTTCGTCGGCAGCGTCAGATGTGTATAAGAGACAGGAGCCGGGGCCCGGCAGGATCACGATCCCGCCGCCGCGGCCCATCCGGCTGCCGCCCCGGCTCATGCGCCACGCCACGACCAGCACGATCAGGAACAGGATGATGAACAGCGCCACTTGGCCGGGATCGACCTCGTCCCCGCGCACCTGGGGCTTGCGCTGCCATTCCTGCGCGTCGCCGGCCAGGATCGACAGGATCCCGTCGATGCCCGCGTCGAGGCCTCCGAAATAGTCGCCGGTCTTGAAGCGCGGCGTGATGGCGGTGGCGATGATCACCTTGGTGAGCGCGTCGGTGAGCGCGCCTTCGAGCCCGTATCCGACCTCGATCCGGACCTTGCGCTCGCTCGGCGCCACCAGCAGCAGGACGCCGTTGTTGGTCTTGGCCTGACCGAGCTTCCAGTCCCGGAACAGGCGGTTGGCGTAATCCTCGACCGACGTGCCCTGGAGGTTCGGCACGGTGGCGACGACCACCTGATCCGAGGTCTTGTCCTCGTGCGCCTTCAGCTTGGCGTCGAGCCTGCCGCGCTGGTCCGGCGTGAGGAGGCCGGCCGCGTCGACCACGCGGCCGGTGAGCGGCGGGAAGGTCAGGTCGGCCGCCAGGGCGCCGACCGCGTCGATCGCCAGGCAGGCGGCGATGACGGCGAGCGCCAGGGCGAGCCGCACCCGCACCGGGATGCTCCGGCCCACGGACGGGCCCCTAGAACTTCACGTTCGGCGGCCGGTCGGCGTTCGGCGTCGCCGTGAAGGTCTCCATGGGCTTGGCGTCGGGATACAGGATCGCGGCGATCCAGCGGCCGGGAATCGTGCGCACCTCGGTGTTGTAGGCCTGGACGGCGCCGATATAATCCCGGCGCGCCACGGCGATGCGGTTCTCCGTGCCCTCGAGCTGCGATTGCAGGGCGAGGAAGTTCTGGTTCGACTTGAGGTCGGGGTATTTCTCCACCGTCACCAGCAGCCGCCCGAGCGCCCCGGAGAGCTGGTTCTGGGCGTCCTGGTATTCCTTGAACTTCTGCGGGTCGGTCACCGTCGAGGCATCGACCTTCACGCTCGACGCCTTGGCCCGCGCCTCGGTGACCCCGATCAGCACGTCCTTCTCCTGCTGGGCGTAGCCCTTCACGGTCTCGACGAGGTTGGGGATCAGGTCGGCGCGGCGCTGGTACTGGTTCTGGACCTCGCTCCAGGCGGATTTCGCCTGTTCCTGCAGGGTCGGCACCCGGTTGATCGCCCCGCAGCCCGACAGGCCGGCGGCCATCAGGATCGCCGTGAGCACGCCGAGGAGGCGCGCCGCCGCGGATGTCGGGCGCAGGGCCCCGGCGTTCAGCGTCGTTCCCATCTTCTCCCCCATTCCGTCCCCGTGCGCCGGGCAGGGCCCGGCATCGCTCACGGAATCGAGAGATAAGGGCCGGAACCGTCAAGGTAAGGGCTCAGGCCCCGTGCCTTGACGGATTGTGGCGTCCCGCGAAAAGGGCCCCCGCGGCAACGGACCCGGCCGGCGCACGTTCGGGACATCGGAGCGGTGCCGCGCGGAGGCCGGGCATGGATGCAGAACTCGCCGACCACGTCAGGGCAGCCAGCGCGGCGGCGCGGCGGCACGCCCTGGTCTTCCAGGCGCCGGAGGGCAAGGACGCGCTGCCCTGGTCGGTCATCGAGGCCTTCGACGCGACGATCCGCGGCCATGTCGAGCGCGACCCGCGGATCGAGGACGAGCGCGACCGGGTGCTGATCGCCGCCGTCAAGCTCGCCGAGACGCCGGTCGACGAGGGCGAGGACAGCATCGCGGCGGCGCGGGCGTATCTCGTCGATGCGATCGGCTATCTTGAGCAGGCGGTGCTGCGCTTCGGTCTGGTCAACCGCCAGGGGGCGAAGCTCGGTTTCGGGACCTACGGCCAGCCGGTCGGATCGCGGGACTGAGCGCGCCGGCCGCCCACCGAGAGCGAGACCGGATGCCCGCAGACCTGCCCGCGGCGGCGATCCTGAGCCGCCTCGACCTCAAGACGCTTCGCCTGTTCGCGGCGATCTGCGAGGAGGGGACGCTCAACGGCGCGGCCCGGCGGTCCGCGATCGCGCCCTCGGCGGTGAGCAAGCGGCTCGCCGAGCTGGAGCATGCCCTCGGCTGCACCCTGCTCAGCCGCGAGCCCCGCGGCATGCGCCTGACCCCGGCGGGTGAGACGCTGCTGCACCACACCCGCCGCATGCTGGCCAGCGCCGAGCAGATCGCCCTGGAACTCGCCGAGCATGCCCGCGGGGTGCGCGGCTTTGTGCGGGTGCTCGCCAATCTCTCGGCCATCGTGGAATTCCTGCCCGAGGACCTGCAGGCCTTCCTGGCCATGCAGGCCGGGATCCGGGTCGATCTGGAGGAGCGCCCGAGCGGCGGGGTCGTGGCGGGCGTCGAGGAGGGACTCGCCGATCTCGGCCTCTGCGCGGGCGGGACCGACACGCGCTCGCTCACCGCCTATCCGTACCGGACCGACCGCCTCGTCCTGGTGATGCCGGCCGGCCATCCGCTCAGCGCCCGCGACGCCGTCGCGCTGGCCGAGACGCTCGATTACGACCATGTCGGGCTGCACGCGGAGAGCTCGATCTACGCGGCCCTGCGGGACGAGGCGCGGCGCCTCGGCCGGCCGCTGCGCCTGCGCATGCACGTGCCGAGCTTCGACGCGATCTGCCGGATGGCGCAGGTCGGGATGGGCCTCGGCACCGTGCCGGAGCACGTCTACGCCCTGCTCGGGCCGCCGATGCGGCTCGCCGCCGTACCGCTCACCGACCCCTGGGCGCAGCGCACGCTCAGCCTCGTCGTCCGTCCCGGCTTCCTGCCCCCGGCGGCCGCGCTCCTGCTGGACCATCTCCGCGCGGCCGGGCGCTGAGCGGCTGCGTTCTCGGCGCGCGAACGCATGCTGGCGCATCGCGTTTGGACTTGCTGTCCCGATCGGCCGTATTTCGTGAATCAACAAAAGATGGAGGAGAGAATGTCAGGTCCGCTCAGCGGTATCCGCGTTCTTGAGCTTGGCCAGCTGATCGCCGCGCCCTTCGCGACGCGGCTGATGGCCGAGTTCGGCGCCGAGGTGATCAAGGTCGAGCCCCCGGGTGAGGGCGACCCCCTGCGCAAATGGCGCAAGATGCACGAGGGCACCTCGCTCTGGTGGTACCTGCAGTCGCGCAACAAGAAGTCGATCGCCGTCAATCTGAAGTCTCCGGAAGGCCTCGACATCGTCAAGCAGCTCGCCAGGAGCGCCGACGTCGTGGTCGAGAACTTCCGGCCCGGCGGGCTTGAGAAGCTCGGCCTCGGCTGGGACGTGCTCTCGGCCCTCAACCCGAACCTCGTGATGGTCCGAATCTCGGGCTACGGCCAGACCGGCCCCTACCGCGACCGCCCGGGCTTCGGCGCCATCGGCGAGTCGATGGGCGGCATCCGCTTCACCACGGGCAGCCCGGACGCCCCGCCGGCCCGCGTCGGCGTCAGCATCGGCGACACCCTGGCTTCGCTTCACGGCGTCATCGGCGCGCTCATGGCCCTGCTGCGGGTGAAGACCGGGCAGGGGGCGGGACAGGTCATCGACGTCTCGCTCGTCGAGAGCGTGTTCAACGTGATGGAGAGCCTCGTCCCCGAATACGACCTGCTGGGCGAGGTCCGCACCCGCACCGGCGGCGCGCTGCCGGGGATCACCCCGTCGAACACCTATCCGACGCGGGATGGCGGCTACGTGGTCATCGCCGGCAACAGCGATCCGATCTTCCGCCGCCTGATGACGGCGATCGGCCGCCCCGACCTCGCGGAGGACCCGGCCCTGCGCAACAACGACGGCCGCTCGAAGCAATCCGCCATGCTGGACGCCACCATCGCGGACTGGTCCAAGACCAGGACCGTCGAGGAGGCGCTCGCCGTCCTCGACGCCGCCGACGTCCCGGCCGGCCGCATCTACTCGGTGGCCGACATCGTGGCCGACCCGCATTACCAGGCCCGCGACATGATCCTGCAGGCGGAGCTGCCCGGCGGGGCCGCGGTGAAGATGCCCGGCATCGTGCCGAAGCTGTCCGAGACGCCCGGTGAGGTCCGCTGGCAAGGGCCGGCGCTCGGCGCCCATACGGATGCGGTGCTGACCGAGCTCGGCCTGGATGCCGAGCGCATCACCGCCCTGCGCGGCAAGGGAGCGGTGGCATGAGCAGCGACGCGATGATCGTCCAGGAGGTCGCCACCCGCGACGGCTTCCAGATCGAGCCGGTCTTTGTGCCGACGGAGGAGAAGATCCGCCTGATCGACGCCCTCGCGGCGGCCGGTTTCAGCCGGATCGAGGTCTCCTCCTTCGTCTCGCCGAAGGCGGTGCCGGCGCTGGCCGACGCGGCCGAGGTCTTCGCCGGGATCCGGCGGCGGCCCGGCACGGTCTACGTCGCCCTGGTGCCGAATCCGAAAGGGGCCGAGCGGGCGCTCGCCGCCAAGGTCGACGAGGTCAACCTCGTGGCCTCGGTGAGCGAGACCCACAACCGCGCCAACATGGGCATGAGCCCGGCCGAGTCGATCGCGGGCTTCGGCCGGATCATGGAGGCGGTGCGGGGCGCGTCCGTGAGCACCAATGCCACGGTGGCGACCGCGTTCGGCTGCCCCTTCGAGGGCGACCAGCCGGAAGACAAGGTGCTGGCCCAGGTGGAGCGCTACCTGTCGCTGGGCGTCGACGGGGTGACGCTCGCCGACACCACCGGCATGGCCAATCCCCGGCAGGTGGCGCGCCTCGTCGCGCGGGTCCTGCCGCTGGTCGGCCCCGGGCGCCTGACGCTCCATTTCCACAACACCCGCGGGCTCGGCCTCGCCAACGTGCTCTCCGCCTACGATGCGGGGGCCCGGCGCTTCGACGCGGCGCTCGGCGGCCTTGGCGGCTGCCCGTTCGCGCCCGGCGCCACCGGCAACATCTGCACCGAGGACCTCGTCAGCATGGCCCACGAGATGGGCGTGCCCACGGGTCTCGACCTCGGGGCGCTGATCGACCTGTCGCGGGATCTGCCGCGCCTCGTCGGCCACGACGTGCCCGGCCAGGTCGCCAAGGCCGGACGGCCCTGCGACCTCCACCCGGCGCCCGCCAAGGCGGCCTGAACAGGAGAAGGACCGAGGTGGGCCCACAGTGACCCACCCCATGGGACACGCCGGCGAGGCGCCGACGGGTCCGACGGACGCGACGCGCCCCCTCTCCCGCGCGGGAGAGGGTTGGGGTGAGGGCCGAGAACCCGCCCGATAAGGCTCGCCGGCGACGCGCGTTCACGTCGCGCGTCTTTCGGACAGAGCCGATCCCTCACCCTGTCCCTCTCCCGCACGGGAGCGGGAAGCCGCGCGTCGTCCGGCGAGGGGGGCGTCGCCGTCGTGTGCCGAGACCCTTGCCCAAACGCATTTCGCGGAAAGCCGCCCACCCGAAGGCGACACCGCTCACCGAAGTCCAGAACACCACGGAGGAAACCATGACCGCAGCCCTGACGGGGTCGCCGGCCGCCCTCGAGGCCGGCGCGGTGACGGAGGCCGGCATCGTCCGCAAGGTCGCGTGGCGGCTCATGCCGCTGATCATGATCTGCTACATGTTCGCGTTCTTCGACCGCATCAACATCAGCTTCGCCAAGTTCCAGCTCCAGAGCGACCTCGGCTTCAGCAACGTCGCCTACGGGCTCGGCGCGAGCATGTTCGTCGTCGGCTACGTGATCTTCGAGGTCCCCTCGAACCTGTTCCTCTACCGGGTGGGCGCACGGCGCTGGATCGCCCGGATCATGATCTCCTGGGGCATCGCCACGGCGCTGATGGTCCTCATCCGCAGCGAGTGGCACTTCTACGCCCTGCGCTTCCTGATCGGCGCCATGGAGGCGGGATTCGCGCCCGGCATCCTCTACTACCTGACCCTGTGGTTCCCGGCCTCGTTTCGCGGGCGCATCACCTCGTTCATGTTCGTGGCCTCGGCCTTCTCGGGGATCTTCGGCGCGCCGGTGGCGGGCCTGATCCTCGGCGGCCTCAACGGCGTCGGGGGCCTGGCCGGCTGGCAATGGCTGTTCCTGGCGGGCGGCCTGCCGTGCCTGATCCTCGGCCTCCTCGTGCTGACGCGTCTCGACGACCGCATCGCCGACGCGCACTGGCTGTCCGAGCCCGAGAAGGCGCTGCTGTCGAGCCGCATCGCCCACCACAACCGCGACATCGGCGACCACTCGCTCCTCGGGGCGATCAGGCAGCCGGGCTTCCTGATGATCGCGCTGGTCTACTTCCTCCTCCAGATCGGCTCCTACGGCCTGAACTTCTGGGGGCCGGACCTGATCAAGACCGCGAGCGGCGGCCAGGCGGCTTCGGTGGGCTTCCTGACGGCGATCCCCTACATCTGCGGGGCGATCAGCATGGTGGTGATCGGGCGCCTCTCCGACGCCCTGTCACTTATACACATCTGACGCTGCCGACGAAGAGGATAGTGTAGATCTC
>CAXDNE010000363.1:0-6481 GCA_963990595.1 uncultured Methylobacterium sp. | reverse complement strand
CCGAGGCCGGCCTCGACGCCAAAGCCATCGTCAAGACCGCGCTGGACACCCTGCCCGAGCGGAAGGAAGGCCGGTCGCACCTGCGCCTCGCCTGAACGGCACCCGCGGGGCCCGCGGCTTGCCGCCCGGACGGTTCGATGACACAAGCGCCGCGCGGCTGGGGATCCCCGGCCGCGCTGGTTTTCGGTAACCCTCCAGATCCGTGATGGCAGAGGCCATATCTTCCGGCCCGTCCGAGGTCGGGCCCGTGCTGATCACCGGCGCGAGCGGCTTCCTCGGTTCCGCCCTGGTCGACGTGTTCCGCCGGGCCGGCTTCCCGGTGCGCATCCTCGTGCGCGCCTCCAGCCCGCGCCGGAACCTGACCTGGACCGATGTCGAGATCGCCGAAGGCGACATGCGCGATCCGGCCGCCGTGGCTGCGGCCATGCGCGGCCAGCGCTACCTGATCCACGCCGCGGCCGATTACCGACTCTGGGCGCCGGACATGGAAGAGATCGTCCGCACCAACCGCGACGGCACGCGCCTGATGATGCGCGCCGCCCTGGAGGCCGGCGTCGAGCGGGTCGTCTACACGTCGAGCGTCGCGACGATCAAACCGCCGGCCGACGGGGTGACGCCCTCCGACGAGACCATGCCGCTGACGCCGGAAACCGCCATCGGCGCCTACAAGCGCAGCAAGGTCGTGGCCGAGCGGGTGGTCGAGGAGATGGTCGCCCGGGACGGGCTGCAGGCGGTCATCGTCAATCCCTCGACGCCGATCGGCCCTCGCGACGTCAAGCCGACGCCCACGGGGCGGATCATCCAGGAGGCCGCGCTCGGCAAGATGCCGGCCTTCGTCGATACCGGCCTCAACCTCGCCCATGTGGACGACGTGGCCCACGGCCATCTCCTCGCCCTGCAGAAGGGCCGGGTCGGCGAGCGCTACATCCTCGGCGGCGAGGACGTGTTCCTGTCGCAGATGCTGGCCGACATCGCCGGCATGGTCGGGCGCAAGCCGCCCACCGTGAACCTGCCGCGCGCCGCGGTCTATCCGGTGGCGTTCTTCGCCCAGCTCGCCGCCCGGGTCACCGGCAAGCAGCCCTTCGCGACGATCGACGGCATCCGCATGTCCCGCTACCGGATGTTCTTCTCGGATCGGAAGGCGCGCGCGGAGCTCGGCTACACGGCCCGGCCCTACCGCGAGGGCCTGTCCGACGCGATCTCGTGGTTCCGTGAGACGGGGTATCTCGCATGAGCACCCTCGATTCGGCGACGGCAACGCGCTCCGGCAAGGGGCACCGCGACGAGAACTTCCCCGTCGCCTCGCACCTGATCCACCCGCGCCACCGCGGCGCGATCCTGGCCTTCTACGACTTCGTCCGCGCGGGCGACGACGTGGCCGATCACGCGGCGCTCTCGCCCGAGCGCAAGATCGCGCTGCTCGACCGCCTGGCGGATTCGCTCACCGGCGCCGGCCCCTCGGACCCCGAGGCCGAGCCGCTCAAGCGCGAGCTCGCCGCCCGGGGCCTGCCGCCGCGCCACGCCCTGGAGCTGCTCGACGCGTTCCGCATGGACGCGCGCAAGAACCGCTACGCGAACTGGGACGCGCTGATCCACTATTGCCGCTACTCGGCCATGCCGGTGGGGCGCTTCGTCCTCGACGTGCACGGCGAGGATCCGGCCCGGGTCTACGCGTCGTCCGACGCGATCTGCGCCGCGCTCCAGGTGATCAACCACCTCCAGGATTGCGGCAAGGATTTCTCGGCGCTCGACCGGGTCTACCTCCCGCAGGATTGCCTCGACCGCCACGGCGCCACCGTGGCGATGCTCGGCGCCGCCAAGGCGCCGCCGCAGCTCCGGGCCGTGATCCGCGAACTGGCGCAGAAATGCCTCGACCTCCTCGACGAGGGGGCGGTCCTGCCGGACCTGATCGACGACCTGCGCCTCTCCCTGGAGATCGCCGCGATCCACCGCCTCGCCGTGGTCCTGGCCAAGGGCCTGACCGAGCGCGACCCGCTCTCCGAGAAGGTCCATCACGGCAAGGCCGCCTTCGCCCTCACGGCGCTGGGCGGCGTCGCCGCCACCCTGGCCCGCCGGCCCTTCCGGGGTCGGACCGTGCGGGCCGCCGCTCAGGGGATCCGTTCGTGAGCGCCACCGCGACACCCGCGTCCGCCGAGCAGGGCGCCGCCCCGGCACTGCCAGCCGCCGGCTCCTCCTTCTACACGGCCATGCGCCTGCTGCCGAAGGAGCGGCGCGAGGCGATGTACGCGGTCTACGCCTTCTGCCGGGCGGTGGACGACGTCGCCGATGACGGCGGCACAAGGGCAATCCGGCAGACCGAGCTCGACCGCTGGCGCGCCGATATCGACGCCCTCTACGCCGGCCGCCCGGCGCCGCGCGTGCGCGACCTCGTCGAGCCCGTGCGCCGCTTCGGCCTGAAGCGCGAGGATTTCCAGGCGGTCATCGACGGCATGGCCATGGACGCGGTCGAGGACATCGTCGCGCCGGATGCCGAGACCCTCGACCTCTACTGCGACCGGGTCGCGAGCGCCGTGGGCCGGCTGTCGGTGCGGATCTTCGGCATGCCGGAGGCGGACGGCATCCGGCTCGCCTGGCACCAGGGGCGGGCGCTGCAGCTCACCAACATCCTGCGCGACATCGACGAGGATGCCGAGCGCGGCCGCCTCTACCTGCCCCGCGAGAAGCTCTCCGCGATCGGGCTCACGGACCCAACGCCCGCCGCGGCGATCGCCCATCCCCGCATCGGCGAGGTCTGCCTGTCGCTCGCCCGCGAGGCCGAGGAGCATTATCAGGCGACCTGGGAGATCATCCGGCGCAGTCCCCGGAAGGCGACCAAGGCCGCCCGGCTGATGGCGGCGGCCTATCACCTCTACCTGAAGGCGGTGCTCGAACGCGGCTGGGCCATGCCCCGCGCCCGGGTGAAGCCCGGCAAGGTCGCGCTCCTCGGCGTCGTCCTCCGGCACGGCCTGCTCTGATGGGGACCATCCACGTCGTCGGCGCCGGCCTGGCCGGCCTGTCCGCCGCTGTCGCGCTCGCCGAATCCGGCGCCCGGGTGGTGCTGCACGAGGCCGCCAAGCAGGCGGGGGGGCGCTGCCGGTCCTATTACGACCCGGCCCTCGGCCTGACCATCGACAACGGCAACCACCTGCTGCTCTCCGGCAATGCCGATGCCCTGGGCTTCCTCAAGACCGTCGGCGCACCGGCCGATGCGCTCGTCGGGCCGGACGAGGCGGCCTTCGACTTCGCCGACCTGAAGAGCGGCGAGCGCTGGCGCCTGCGCCCGAATGCCGGACGGCTGCCCTGGTGGGTGATGAGCCCGTCGCGCCGCGTTCCCAAAACCCGGGCGCGCGACTACCTCGCCCCGCTCGGCATCCTGCGCGCGGCCTCCGGCAAGCCGGAGGGGATGGGCGGCACGATCGGCGCCCACATGACCTGCGAGGGCGAGCTCTACCGGCGCCTCTGGCATCCGGTGCTCCTCGCCGCGCTCAACACCGAGCCCCGCGACAGCGATGTCGGGCTCGCCGCCCGGATCCTGCGGGAAACCCTCGGGGCCGGCGGCAAGGCCTGCCGTCCGCTGGTGGCGGTCGAGGGCCTCTCCTACGCCTTCGTCGACCCGGCCCTGCGTTACCTCACGGCGCGCGGCTGCGACATCCGTCTCGGCCGGCGCCTCCGCGGCCTCGACACCGAAAACGGCCGGATCGGGCAGATCCAGTTCTCCGACGGCGCCGAGAGCCTCGGCCCGGACGACGGCGTCGTTCTCGCGCTGCCCCCCTGGGTCGCCCGAGAGGTGTTGCCCGGTCTCCTCGCTCCGGTGGAATTCCGCTCCATCGTGAACGCGCATTTCGCGCTCGCGCCGAAGCCCGGCCGGCCGCTCGTGCTCGGTGTCGTCAACGGTCTCACGGAGTGGCTTTTCGCCTATCCGGACCGCTATTCGGTGACGATCAGTGGTGCCGACAGGCTGCTCGACGTGCCCCGGGAAGACCTCGCGCGGCAGATCTGGTCCGAGATTGCACAGCTGGACAACCTTGCACCGGACCTGCCGCGCTGGCAGATCGTAAAGGAGAAGCGTGCGACCTTCGCGGCGACGCCGGCGGAAGCCGCGCGGCGCTCGGGGGCCGAAACCGCCTACGACAATCTCGTCCTGGCAGGCGATTGGACCGCGACCGGCCTGCCATCGACGATCGAGGGAGCGATTCGCTCGGGCAAGACTGCCGCGCGTTCCTTGCGCGCGGGATCTGTCGTGCGCGCCGGAACCCGCGCGCGCGGCGCAGCTTGAGGCATGGCGTCCGCCGCGAGGCGGCCGTTCGAGGCGAGGACTATGAGAGAGGCCGTAAGCAAAGTCGAGGCGCTCCAGCGCTCGAAGACGCAGGGGATCTCGCTCGACGATGTCGAGCGCGGCGTGGCGCAGGCAACGCGCGCGCTGACCGCCCTGGCGCATGACGACGGGCATATCTGCTTCGAGCTCGAGGCGGATGCGACAATCCCGTCCGAATATGTCCTGTTCCACCATTTCCGCGGCACGCAGGTCCGCGACGGCCTCGAGGCCAAGATCGGCAACTACCTGCGCCGCACCCAAGGCCCGCATGGCGGCTGGGCCCTCGTTCACGAGGGGCCGTTCGACATGAGCTGCACGGTCAAGGCGTATTTCGCCCTCAAGATGATCGGCGACGACATCGAGGCGCCGCATATGCGCCGGGCCCGGGAGGCGATCCTGGCGCGCGGCGGGGCCGCCAATGCCAACGTCTTCACCCGGTTCATGCTGGCCCTCTACGGCGAGGTGCCGTGGCGCGCCGTGCCGGTTATGCCCGTCGAGGTGATGTTCCTGCCGAAGTGGTTCCCGTTCCACCTCGACAAGATCAGCTACTGGGCCCGCACCACCGTGGTGCCGCTCTTCGTGCTCCAGGCGACCAAGCCCCGGGCCCGCAACCTGCGCGGCATCAGCGTGCAGGAGCTGTTCATCACCCCGCCGGAGAGCGTCCGGCGCTGGCCGGGCTCGCCCCACGCTACCTGGCCGTGGACGCCGATCTTCGGTTTCATCGACCGGATCCTCCAGCTCGTGGAGGACCGCATGCCGCGCAAGAGCCGGCAGCGCGCCATGGAGAAGGCCCGCGCCTGGGTCAGCGAGCGCCTGAACGGTGAGGACGGCCTCGGGGCGATCTTCCCCGCCATGGTCAACTCGGTGCTGATGTACGAGGTGATGGGCTACCGGCCCGATCACCCGCAGGTCCGCGTCGCCTGCGACGCCATCGAGAAGCTCGTCGTCGAGAAGACCGACGAGGCCTATGTCCAGCCCTGCGTCTCGCCGGTCTGGGACACGGCGCTCGCGAGCCACGCCCTGCTGGAGGCCGGCGGTCCCGAGGCCGAGGCCCAGGCCCGCCGCGGCCTCGACTGGCTGAAGCCCCGCCAGGTGCTCGACATCGTCGGCGACTGGGCGGCGCGCAAGCCGAAGGTCCGGCCGGGCGGCTGGGCGTTCCAGTACGCCAACGCCCACTACCCCGACCTCGACGACACCGCCGTGGTGGTGATGGCCATGGACCGGGCCATGCACCAGCACGGGCTCGTGGCCGGCATGCCGGACTACAAGGCATCCATCGCCCGCGCCCGCGAATGGGTCGAGGGGCTCCAGTCGGAGGATGGCGGCTGGGCGGCGTTCGACGCCGACAACAACCACATGTACCTCAACCACATCCCGTTCTCGGATCACGGTGCGCTGCTCGACCCGCCGACCGCGGACGTGACCGCTCGCGTGGTCGGCATGCTGGCCCAGCTCGGCGAGACCCGCGAGACCTCCCGGGCGCTGGACCGCGGCGTGAACTACCTCCTCAACGACCAGGAGGAGGACGGCTCTTGGTACGGCCGCTGGGGCATGAACTTCATCTACGGCACGTGGTCGGTGCTCTGCGCCCTCAACGCCGCCGGCGTCGACCCGGCCGACCCGCGCATCCAGCGAGCGGTGTCCTGGCTGATCCGCATCCAGAATCCGGATGGCGGCTGGGGTGAGGACGCCTCCTCGTACAAGATCGATCCCGCCTTCGAGCCGGGCTCGTCCACGGCCTCGCAGACCGCCTGGGCGCTGCTCGCCCTGATGGCGGCCGGCGCGGTCGACGACCCGGCCGTGACCCGGGGAATCAACTTCCTGACCCGCACGCAGGGCGCGGACGGGTTCTGGAAGGAGGAGCGCTACACGGCGACCGGCTTCCCGCGGGTGTTCTACCTGCGGTATCATGGTTACCCGAAGTTCTTCCCGCTCTGGGCGATGGCGCGCTTCCGCAACCTCAAGCGCGGCAACAGCCGGCGCGTCCAGTTCGGCATGTGATGTCGTGGGGCCGGCCCGATGGGCCGGCTCCGCCCCGCCGGACCGCAGCGCGTTCGACCGTCCCGACGACCGATCCGCGAGCCCCGGTACCCGAGACGTGGCCTCCAGAAACAGCGATCCCGCGGAACCGGGCAAGCCCCGCCCCGCCCCGGATCCGGCTCAGAT
>CAXDNE010000362.1:0-6595 GCA_963990595.1 uncultured Methylobacterium sp. | reverse complement strand
TCCCCATCGCGGCGAAGAGCCGGGCGAACTGGTCCTCAACCACGTCGGCGAGTGCACCGACGACGAGGAGCGACGGCGCGGCCGCCTCCGCCTCGCCGGGCAGGTCCGGCACCAGCGCGGCGAGGCAGGCATCCTCACCTTCCGTGAAGGTCGTCTCGATGCCGGAGCCCGAATAATTCAGCACTCGCACCGGGGCGAGGCGTCCCGACAGGCGCTGCGCCGCCCGGGACAGGTCGAGCTTGATGACCTCCGACGGACAGGAGCCCACGAGGAACAGGAGCTTGATGTCCGGCCGGCGCGCGATCAGCCGGGTGACGACGCGGTCGAGCTCTTCGTTGGCGTCGGCGAGCCCGGCCAAGTCGCGCTCGTCGATGATCGCTGTCGCGAAGCGCGGCTCGGCGAAGATCATCACCCCGGCCGCCGACTGGATCAGGTGCGCGCAGGTGCGCGAGCCGACCACGAGGAAGAACGCGTCCTGGATCTTCCGGTGCAGCCAGACGATGCCGGTGAGCCCGCAGAACACGGCCCGCTGGCCGTGCTCCTGATGCAGGTCGATCCCGCCGCAGGCGGCGGCCGGGCGCGGCAGCGGCGCGTTCATGACAGCGCCTCCGCGAGCCGCGGTGCGGCCGGGCCGGCACCCTGCAGGCGCGCCGCCCGCAACTTCAGGACGAACTGGCCGGCATTCACCACGTAGGTCGCGTAGGCCGCGAGCGCGAGGCCGAGCAGCGTCTCGCCCCCGAGGGCGCCGGTGGCGAGCGCGGCGAGGTAGGCCGTGTGGAGCGCCAGCACCAGCATGCTGACCACGTCCTCCCAGAAGAAGGCCGGGGCGAACAGCCAGCGGCCGAACACCGCCTTCTCCCAGATCGAGCCGGTGACCATGATGGCGTAGAGCGCCAGCGTCTTCACGACGACCGAGAGTTCGGCCGCAAGCAGACCCTGTCCTGTGGTCAGCGTGCGCAGCACCAGAATCAGGCTGATCAGGAAGATCGCGAATTGAAGCGGCGCCAATACGCCCTGCACTAGCGTCCAGGGCGTGGTGTCACGCCGCCGCCGTTCGGCAGGCGTGTAGAGCGGTCGGGCTGGCCGGTCCTTGGGACCCATGCATCCGCTCCCATGCACTCGGCGGCGCCTCCGCCTTCGTCGTTGACAGAGGCTAGGTCCGGGGTCCCAGAAGTGTCAAGTGCACTTGACGCTTTTGCGGTCTGACAGGCGCTGAGATATTTTTTCTTCGCCTAAGATCATTGCCAAGTTCGTCAGGAAGCGTATCGTCATGTCTGCCGGCGGACATTGCGGCGACTTGGCTGGTCAGATCCAGGGACCGACGAACACGAACAATAGACGGGCGAGCAACGCCGCACCCGATAAGCAAGCGGAGCTGCCGGTCCTCTCGGGCCGGGGCCCGGTTCAGGGAGGGATGCCGATGGGAGACTGGAGGCATTTCGGCGAGCGCCTGGAGTACGGTCCGCCTTCAGCGGGTTGCGGTCCGGTGAGCGATGGCCTGCCCGTGTTCCGCGATGGTCCCCATTCCTGGTCCGATCCGCAGCGGCCCCTGCCGGAAGCGCTCGCCCGCATCGTCGAGGCCGAGATCCTGCCGCGGCTGATGCTGGCCCACCGTCCCTCCGCCGGGCGCCGGGCGCAGGCCGAGCGGGCGCCGAGGCCGCAGGAGATCGCCGAGTTCAGCGCCCTCCTCCTGGCCCCCGGTCCGGTGGACCTCGACGCGCAGGTGGAGGCCCTGCGCGACGGCGGCCTGCCGCTGACGCGGCTGCTCCTCGACCTGCTCGCCCCGGCGGCCCGGCTCCTCGGGACGCTCTGGGAGGAGGATGCCTGCGACTTCCTGGCGGTGACGGAGGCGCTCGGGCGGCTCCAGGCGATGAGTCGGCTGCTCTGCGCGGAGCTGGAGGACGAATCGGTCCCCGCGAACGGGCGCAGCGTCCTGCTCCTGCCCTGCCCCGGCGAGACCCACCGGTTCGGCCTGTCGCTCGTCGCGAGCTTCTTCCGCGAGGCCGGCTGGGACGTGACCACGGCGGTGCCCGGCCCCGACCTCGACCCGCTGGACCTGCTCGGCGCCGACTGGTTCGACGTGGTCGGCCTGTCCCTCTCCTGCGACGTCCTCCTGCCGGCCCTGGCCGCGGCGGTGGCGGATGTCCGCCGCGCCTCCCGCAATCCGGAGATCCGGGTGATCGTGGGTGGCCCCTATTTCGCCCGCCACGGCGGTGAGGCGGGGATCGTCGGGGCGGATGCCTGCGCGCCGGATGCGTGCTTGGCGCCCGCCGCCGCGGAAGCTTTGCTGGACAGACAGGCATTGGCCTGCTGAAAGGGTCGAAACCCGAACTTCACATTACGGTGACCGTGACGCCCCAGCCTCGTCCCACCCCGCAGCGGCTGCCCGCGGCCCTGCAGCAGGTGGCCGGCCACCTCGACGGCGAGGCGGTCGGGCGGATCGTCGCGGCATCCGCCGACCTGTCGCTCGTGATCGATGCCGACGGGGTGATCCGCGACGCGACCGTCGGCACCGACCTCGAATCGGAGAACATCCCCGGCTGGCTGGGCCGGCGCTGGGTCGACACCGTCACGGTGGAGAGCCGGCCGAAGGTCGACGCCCTGCTGCGCGACGCGCGGGCCGACGGCATCACCCGCTGGCGCCAGGTCAACCACCCCTCCCCCAGCGGCACCGACCTGCCGATCCGCTATGCCTCGATCCGCCCGGCCGAGGGCGGCCCGATCCTCGTGCTCGGGCGCGACATGCGGGCGGTGGCCGCCCTCCAGCGCCGGCTCATGGAGACCCAGCAGGCGCTGGAGCGGGATTACGACCGCCTGCGCGCCGCCGAGACCCGCTACCGGCTGCTGTTCCAGATCTCCGGCGAGCCGGTGCTGGTGGTCGATGCCGGCACGCGGCGGGTCGCCGAGGCGAACCCGGCCGCCGCGCGCCTGCTCGGGCGCCCGGCCAAGCGCATCGCCGGCCTGGACGCGGTCGACCTGTTCGACGCGACCAGCACCCGCGCCCTGGAGGCGCAATTCGCCGCCCTGCGGGCGACCGGCCAGGCCGGGGAGATCCGCGCCGCCCTGTCGCACGGGCGGGGTGAGGTCACCGTCTCGGCCTCCCTGTTCCGGGGCGAGGGGGGGCCGAGCGCCCTGATTCGGCTCGTGGCCGATCCGGAGGCCGTGGAGGCCGGGCCCGATCACGAGGCGCCCACCCGCGCGGTGATCGAGGCGATGCCGGAAGGGTTCGTGGTCACGGATCCGGCCCGGCGGATCCTGATGGCCAATGCCGCCTTCCTGGAGCTGGCCCAGCTCGCCACCGAGAGCCAGGCGCGCGGGCGCACCCTCGACCATTGGCTCGGCCGCGAGGAGACCGAGGCCCAGGCCCTGTTCGCGACGCTGGTCGATCACGGTGCCGTGCGCCGCTTCGCCACCGTCGTCCGGGGCGCCTATGGCGGCCTGGAGGATGTCGAGATCGCGGCCGTCTCGGTGGCGGGCGCGCGCCCCTGCCTCGGATTCGCGATCCGTCCGGCGCCGCGGCGGCTCGCCGAGGGACGGTTCGAGAGCCGCCTGGCGGCCGGCCGCGACGTGCCGCGCTCGGTGGAGCAGATGGCCGAGCTGGTCGGGCGTGTCTCGATGAAGACCCTGGTGCGCGAGACCACCGACCTGATCGAGAAGCTCTGCATCGAGGCGGCCCTGCGCATCACCCGGGACAACCGCGCCTCTGCGGCGGAGATGCTCGGCCTGAGCCGGCAGGGCCTCTACGCCAAGATGCGCCGTTACGGCGTCGGCGACCTCGACGCTCCGGCCGAGGACGACTGAGCGGCGATCCGCCCGGGGGCTCGCCTCCGGCGCGCCCTTTCGCGGTTGCGGTCACGTCCGTCCTCTTGGAGAGGCCGCCTGCAGACCGGCGCTGACGCGCAACGCCCCGCCCTAGTGCCGGAGGCGCAGATGCGGGCGTCGCCGGCGGGCGCCCGCATCCTGGGCCAGGATGCGGGCGAAGGGGTCTGCCGGCGCCGAAACGCCGCACGCAGAACGCCCGCATCCGGAGGGTCAGGCGCGACCTGCGGCAGCCTTACGTCCCGCGTACCGCATAATGTATTCTCAACCCGCGGCTGTATTCGCGCGACAAATCGACCGCACACATCGCCCGGCAGTGTAAATCTGTCTTGACACTCGGTGCGGCCCCGATAGCCTCCCGGGATGGCCGCCACGCCCGCCCCGAGTGCAGTCATCGAGCTGCTGAAGCCGATCACGTGGTTCGCGCCGATGTGGGCCTTCGCCTGCGGCGTGATCTCATCGGGGCAGCCTGCGCACGGCCAGTGGCCGGTGATCGCCGCCGGGGTCCTGCTGGCCGGACCGCTGGTCTGCGCCACCAGCCAGGCCGCCAACGACTGGTTCGACCGCCACGTCGACGCGATCAACGAGCCGGACCGGCCGATCCCCTCCGGGCGGATCCCCGGCCGCTGGGGGCTCTATCTCGCGCTGGGCTGGACGCTCCTGTCCCTGGCGGTGGCCGCCGCGCTCGGACCCTGGATCCTCGGGGCCGCCCTGTTCGGGCTGGTGCTCGCCTGGATCTACTCGGCGCCGCCCGTGCGGCTGAAGCGGAACGGCTGGTGGGGCAACGCCGCGGTGGCGCTCTGCTACGAGGGGCTGCCCTGGTTCACCGGCGCCGCCGTGATGGCCGCCGCCCTGCCGGACCGGCGGGTTCTCGTCGTCGCGCTCCTCTACGCGGCGGGCGCCCACGGCATCATGACGCTCAACGACTTCAAGTCGGAGGAGGGCGACCGGCGCATGGGCCTGCTCTCCCTGCCCGTCCAGCTGGGGTCCGAGCGCGCCGCCCGCTTCGCCTGCCTGGTCATGGCCCTGCCGCAGGTCGCGGTGATCGGCCTCCTCGTGGGCTGGGAGCGCTACGCCCATGCCGGCCTCGTGGCGGCGCTGCTCGCCGGCCAGCTCGCCCTGATGATCCGGTTCCTCGAGAACCCCCGGGCGCGGGCGGCCTGGTACAACGGCACCGGCACCACCCTCTACGTCCTCGGCATGCTGGTCGCGGCCTTCGCGCTCCGGCCGCTCGTGGGAGGGGCGTGATGGGATCCGAGCTGCGCCCGGATCCGCCACGCCCCGTCCCGCCCCCCGCAGAGGCGGGCGGGAGAGCCGGAGCGCCTGACAAGACCCTCGGCTGGCCCCAGATCATCCGCCTCGGCCTCGTCCAGACCGCGCTCGGCAGCGTCGTCGTCCTGATGACCGCCACCCTCAACCGGGTGATGGTGGTGGAACTGGCGCTCCCCGCCCTCGTGCCGGGCCTGCTCGTCGCCCTGCACTACGCCGTGCAGGTGCTGCGGCCGCGCTGGGGCTACGGCTCCGACCGCAGCGGCCGGCGCACCCCCTGGATCCTCGGCGGCATGGCGGCCCTCTGCCTCGGCGGCTTCGGGGCGGCCTGCGGCACGGCGCTCGCCGCCGAGAGCCTGGCCCTGGGGCTGGCGCTCGCCGCCCTCTCCTTCCTGTGCGTCGGACTCGGGGTCGGGGCGGCGGGGACCTCCCTCCTCGTCCTGCTGGCGGGCGGCGTCGCGCCGGCCCGGCGGGGCGCGGCCGCCACCATCGTCTGGGTGATGATGATCGTCGGCTTCGCCGTCACGGCGCCGCTCGCCGGCCATTTCCTGGACCCGTTCTCGGGCCTGCGGCTCGTCGCCGTCTCGGGCACGGTCTCGCTGATCGCGTTCTGCGTCGCCGCCCTCGCGGTCACCGGGGTCGAGCGCCGTCTGCCGACCCGGGCTCCCGAACCCGCCGCGGCGCGGCGGCCGTTCTTCACCGTGCTGCGCCATGTCCTGGCCGATCCCGTGGCGCGAACGTTCACGCTCTTCGTCTTCGTCTCGATGCTGGCCTACAGCGCCCAGGAGCTGATCCTGGAGCCCTATGCCGGCCTCGTCTTCGCCATGAGCCCCGGCAGCACCACGAAGCTCGCCGGACTCCAGCACGGGGGCGTGCTCGCCGGGATGCTGCTGGTGGCCGCTGTGACGCTCGTCGCCCGCGGCACCCCCCTCGCCTCCCTGCGGCTCTGGATCGCGCTGGGCTGCGCCGGCTCGGCCGCCGCCCTCTTCGCCCTGTCGAGCGGCGCGGCGGCGGGATCGGACTTTCCGCTGCGGGAAACGGTGTTCGCCCTCGGGGTGGCCAACGGTGCCTACGCGGTCGCGGCGATCGGCGCGATGATGGCTTTGGCCGGCCGCGGCGATGCGCGGGAGCGCGGCACCCGCATGGGCGTCTGGGGCGCCGCGCAGGGCATCGCCTTCGGGGCCGGCGGATTTCTGGGGGCGGTGGCGGTGGACGCGGTGCGGCTCGTGACGGCCGAGCCGGTCCGGGCCTACGCGGCGGTCTTCGCCGCGGAGGGGCTGCTGTTCCTCGTCGCGGTCGCCCTGGCGGCGCGCCTCGATCCCGCCCCGGCACCGGGCCCGGTGCCGCTCGATCCTGCCTTCAGCGCGAGGTGAGGCCATGGCTCGGTTGGATGTTGGCGGCCGTCGTCCCCCTCCCCCCGCAGGGGGCGGGCCAGCCGGCGCCGGAGAGACGTTCGACGTCGTCGTGGTCGGCGGCCGCGGGCTCGGCGGCCGACGGCGGCGGCGGC
>CAXDNE010000361.1:0-6609 GCA_963990595.1 uncultured Methylobacterium sp. | reverse complement strand
GCTCCCGCTCGCGCGCCTCGGCCCTGGCCTCGCCCTTCAGTAGCATCCCGGCCAGGATCGGCACCAGCGTTCGGCTTATCGCGTACGAAGCGAGCATCGCGAACACGACGGCGAGCCCGAGCGGCGTGAACAGGAACTTCGGCGGTCCGGTCAGGAACTCGACCGACACGAACACCGCGGAGATGGCCAGCGTCGAGACCAGCGTCGGGAGCGCGATGCCGGCCGCTCCGTGAAGCGTCGCGACGTTGAGCGGGCGGCCTTCCTGGCGCAGGCGGTGGATGTTCTCGATCGTCACGGTGGCATCATCGACGAGGATCCCGACCGCGAGCGCGAGGCCGCCTAAGGTCATCACGTTCAGCGTGTGGCCCATGGCCGAAAGGATCGCGATGGAGACCAGGATCGAGAGCGGGATCGACACCGCCACGATCAGCGTCGAGCGCCACGAGCCCAGGAACACAAGGATCATCAGTGCGGTCAGGCAAGCGGCGATGACCGCCTCGGTGACGACGCCCTTGATCGCGCCGCGCACGAACAGGGACTGGTCGAAGAATTCCTCGATCTTCATGCCCGCAGGCGCGGCGGCGCGGGTCAGCGGCAGCACCTCGTTGCGGATGCGGTCGACGACGTCGAGGGTCGACGCCTCGCCGCGCTTGAAGATGGTCAGCAGCACCGAGCGCCGCCCTTCCGTGCGCACGACGTTGGTCTGCACGGCCGCACCGTCGCGCACGGTGGCGACATCGCCGACCTTGACGATGGCGCCGTCGATCGCGCGGATCGGGATCGCGTTGAGGCGCCGCACCGTCTCGGGCATGGCGTTGACGCGCGTCTCGTACTGCTTGTTGCCGAGCTTCAACCCACCGGTCGGCAGGGTAAGGCTCTGGGCGTTGATGGCTTTGGTCACGTCGGTCGGCGTCATCCCGCGCGCGGTGAGCGCCGCCTGGTCCATGTCGATCATGATCTGGCGGCGCTTGCCGCCATAGGGCGAAGGCAGGGTCACGCCCTGGATCGGCGCGAGTTGCTGGCGCACGCGGTAGACGCCATAATCGTAGAGTGCGGTTTCCGAGAGGGTTTCGGAGGACAGCGAGAGCTGGAGTACGGGCACGGTCGAAGCCGAGAATTGCATGATGATCGGCGGCTGCGTGCCCGGCGGCATGAACGCGCGGATCGAGTTCGTGGCCGAGACGATCTGCGAGATCGCCAGATCGAGGTTGACGTTCGGTTGGAAGTAGATCTTCTCCACTACCGTGCCGGGAATGGTCTGGCTCTCGATGTTGCGGATGTTGTCGACGAAGAACGAAATCGAGAATTCCGAGTAGGTCGTGAAACGCTGCTCCATCTCCTCGCCGGTGAGGCCCTGGTAGTCCCAGACGACCGTCACGACGGGGATGTCGATGTTCGGAAAGACGTCGGTCGGGGTCGAGCGGATGGCAGCGACACCCAGCAAGACGATCGCGATGCCTGCGACGAAGAAGGTATAGGGGCGCTGGAGCGCGAAGCGGACGAAGTTCATGAACTGATCTTGAAAGGCCGGGTCGGAGATGGACTTGTCACCCCGCCCGCCGGACGAGCGGACCGGCGAACTCGATGACGTTGCCCTCCGGATCCTTGACGAAGGCGACGCGGCGCTCGAACGTGGTGCCATCGAGCGGGTAGGTCTGCGCTCGCACGAAGGCCGGCACGCCGCGCCGCTCCAGGTCGGCCAGGACGGCGTCGATCTCGGCCGTGGCGAAGCAGATGTGCCCGTAGCCGGTCCGGGCGAAGTGCTCGGGGAAGCTCTCGACGGGCGGCAGGCCGGAACTCACGGGCGCGGCTTGGACGATCTCAATCCAGAAGCCGCCCTTCGATAGGTAGACGAGGCGCTTGCCGTCGAGGGCGGCCACGCGCCAGACGACTTCCGGCTTGAAGCCCAGCTTGTCCGTGTACCACGTCATCGCACCTTCGAAGTCGGTGACGTGGATCGAGACGTGGTCCGCGCGCAGCCAGTCGAGGCCGCCGGCTTCGGCCGCGGCCGGTGCGGCCAGCGCCTCGTCCGTGCCAGTTGCAAGGGCAGCAGCGGCAGTGGCGAGCGTGAGAAACATGCGGCGTTCCATGATTGCGATATCCTCGACCTTCGGGTCAGGTCCGATCGAGCGCGGTTGCGCCAGGACGACCCGTCAGCCAGTGCTCGTAGGGGTTCGGGAATGTGATCCGCTCGTCCCGCCCGAGCGCGGCGGCGGCATGGACCGGCCAGTGCGGATCACGCAGCATCGCGCGGGCGAGCAGCACCATGTCGGCCCGGCCCTCGGCGACGATCGCCTGCGCATCGGCCGGCTCGGTGATGACGCCGACCGCTGTCGTGGCGATGGCCGCCTCGCGCCGGACGCGCTCTGAGAACGGCACCTGAAACATCGGTCCCCACGGCACTTGCGCCTGCGGTGCGACTGCCGCTGAGATCACATCGATGAGATCGACGCCCTCGGGCTTGAGCAAACGGGCGAGATCGACAGCCTCTTCGGGCGTCCAACCGCCCTCGATCCAGTCGGTGGCCGCCATGCGGAAGGCCAGCGGTTTGGCGTCGGGCCAGACGCGGCGTACCGCCCGCACTGTCTCGATCGTGAAGCGGACCCGGTTCTCGAAGCTGCCGCCATAGGCATCGGTTCGGTGGTTGGCTACCGGGGAGTAGAATTGCTGGAAGAGGTAGCCCCAGCCGCCGTGCAACTCCAGAAGGTCGAAGCCGGCGGCATCCGCTCGCCCCGCGGCGGCCGCGAAGGCGTCCCTGACGCGCGCGATGTCCTCGACGGTCATCGCGCGCGGGGGCGCATCGCGCTCGGCACCGAACGCCTCGGCCGAGGGAGCGAGCGTGTCCCAAGCGCCCTCGTCGGGTCGCAGGCTGCGGCCCTCGCCTTGCGGGCGCCCGCCCTGCCAGGGGATAGTGGTCGAGCCCTTGCGGCCCGCATGACCGATCTGGATGCCCGGCACCGCGCCGCGCTCCTTCAGGAAGCCGGTGATGCGGATGAGCGGATCGACATGCGCGTCGGACCACAGACCGTTGTCGGCGGGGGTGATGCGACCTTCCGGCAGCACCGCCGTGTCCTCCATGATGATCAGCCCGGCCCCGCCGACCGCGCGAGCGCCGAGATGGACGAGGTGCCAGTCGTTCGCCAGACCGTCGACGCTCGAATACTGGCACATCGGCGAGACGCCGATGCGGTTGCGCATCGTGACGCCGCGCAAGGTTAGCGGATCGAAAAGGTCTGTCATCGAGCCTCTCCTGAGTCGGCGAGCGGTGCGAGCACCGCCGCGTTGCGCCTGACGTGTTCGGCCCAGCCTATTCCTGGGCGGCCGAGCACGCGCTCCACCGTATCGAAGGTCTCGTCGGCACCCTGGATCGCGCCCGCGCGGTTGAGACGGAATTGATTGAGAATGCAGTCGAGATAGGCAGGATCGCCCCCGGCAGCGACCGCCGCGGCGTGAAAGTCCTCCGGCGCGACGTCCACAAGGCCGATCGAGCGGCCGAGTTCTCGCGCGAGGGTCGCTGCGACCGCGCCCATGTCGGCGGCCTCGGTCCCGAGCCGGTAGATCTGCCCGGCGTGGCGGTCCGGATCGGCGAGCGCGGCGGCGGCCACCGCCGCCACGTCCTCGCAGTCGATCCAGGACCAGCGCGCCGTCCCGATCGGATGAGCGATGACGCCGCCGTTCAGCCAACCGAACGCCGTGAGGTTCTGCATGAAGCTCTCCGGCCGCAGGTGCGTCCAGCCGAGCCCCCGCGCCTCGGCGTAGGCCTCGACGAACTGGTGCCAGCCCCAATGCGCCACCTCGTTCGTGGCGGCTCCCGAGGCGCCGACATGAACGATGTGAGCCACGCCCGCCGCGCGCGCGGCGTCGAGAAATCGCTTGGACTGGCGCAGCATGTCGACCGAGTAGCCTGTGAGCAGCAGCGCTCCGTCGATGCCCGCGAGCGCGGGCGCGAGCGTCGCCGCATCGTCGAGATCGAGGCGCCGAGCCTCGATGCCGCGCTCGGCGAGGGCTCCGGCACGGGATGGATCGCGCAGCGCAGCCACGACGTCCACGTCCCCACGTTCGGCGAGAGCTCGGGCGACGCCGCCGCCGACCTTGCCGGTAGCGCCGAGGACGAGCAGCTTTCGCTTGGTAGCCATGACGAACCTCACGCCGCGTCCGGGAACGCCGTCGAGGCGCTCGCCGCTTCCCAGGCCGTGACGTCAGCCTGCACGCTATCGAGCTTCTTGCGGACGACGCCGAGTGCGTCCTGGCCAAGAATGAGGTGCAGCGGCGGGGCCTCGCTCGCCACCACCCTCAGGATGGCTTGCGCGCCGCGGACGGGATCGTTGGGTTGTTTGCCGGTCAGGCCGCCGATGAAGCCCCGGAACTCGCCGGCAGGCGTCTGCGCGTAGACATCCATCGGCGCCGTCTTCTTCAGCGAGCCCGCCGCGAATCTGGTGCGGAAGATGCCGAGCGTCAGCACCGTGACCTTGATGCCGAAGGGCGCCACCTCGCCGGCAAGAGCCTCGTTCATCACGTCGACTGCGGCCTTGGCCGCCGAATAGACGGACAGCCCCGGAAAGCCGGTGAAGCCGCCGACCGCGGAGGCCGCCAGGATATGTCCGAACTTCTGCGTCCGCATGATCGGCAGCACCGCGCGGGTGACGTTGAGCTGTCCGAAGAAATTCGTCTCGAACACGGCGTGCGCCTCGTCATCGGTCGTCTCCTCGACGGCGCCGACGAGACCCCAGCCCGCGTTGTTGACGAGCACGTCGATCCGACCGCCCAGCGCGTTGGCGGCGGCCGCCACGCCTTCGATGATGCTCGCCGACGAGGTCACGTCGAGGATGACGGCTAGCGCGCGGCCGGGGGCGAGACGTTCGATCTCGGCGATCTGCTCAGGCTTGCGTACGGTGCCGACCACGAGGTCGCCCTGCGCCAGCGCGGCTTCGGCGAGCGCGCGACCGAGGCCGGACGAGACGCCGGTGATGAGCCAGTTCCTTCGGTTGTGCGCTTGGGTGGGCATGTCTGTCGCCTGATCGTGAGGGCGCCGCGGCGCTCTTGCAGGCAAGATCGTCCGTGGCGCACGACGAGGCCAATCGGAATCCCGCATCCTGTGATAAGCAGCGATCATCAGCGCCGCCTCCAGGACGAGATCGACGCCATGAACCTGCGGCGCCTGCGGGCCTTTTTGGCGGTGGCCGACGAATTGAACTTCCGTCGCGCGGCCGCGCGCGTGGCGGTGACCCAGCCGGCGCTTTCCCAGCAGATCCGGGAGTTGGAGGAGGAACTCGACGGCGTTGCCCTGTTCGAGCGGGACAAGCGTCATGTCGCGCTCACGGAGGCCGGTCGGGTGCTGCTCGACCCCGCACGCGAGGCCCTGACGCGCCTGGACGGGGCCTTCGCAGAGGTACGCCGCTTCGGATCGGCCGCGGCGCGCACCCTGCGGCTCGGCTACGTCGAGTATATGAACCTTCCGTTCCTCGCGCCCGCGCTAAGACGCTTGAGCGAGGCCAGCCCTGAGATCGTGGTCGAACCGAACGAGCTGCACTCTGCCGGCGTGCTCGCGGCGCTCGCGGAAAAGGCGCTCGACCTCGGCTTCGCCTTCCTACCGGTCGAACACCCGGATCTGGCCGCACGTGGCCTGATCGTGGGCAATTGGATGCTGGTGCTGCCGGAGGCACACCCGCTCGCGCGGCGCGAGGTGGTGCCGGTGGCAGCCCTCGAAACGGAACGCCTCGTGCTGTGGGCGCGCCACCTCAACCCACCCCTGTACGATAGCCTGCTCGCCGCCATGAGCGCGGGCATGGCTGGCGCCGAGCCAAACGTGGTGTACCGCACGGCCCAGGCCCACCTCGGGCCGAGCCTGGTGGCCGAGGGGATCGGCCTGTTCGTCATCGCCTCCTACATCCTGCGTGAGTTGCCGCCCGGCCTCGTCTCGCGGCCCCTCGCTGGCTTCGACAACCGGCTGCCGCTCGCCGCAGTCTGGCGCGGCGACGGCCGCACGCCCGCGGTGCGGGCGTTCCTCGACGCGCTCGATGACGTCTGGGACGGGAAGGCTGGCGAGCCGCGTTAGGCTGACAGGCAATGCTTCTCAGGGCGCCTGATGTTCCGATTGGCCGCGCCGCCTGCGACGGCGCATCTCCCCGGTCGGACAATCGACCACCTGGGAGACGGCCATGCCGCCCGACGCCCCCATCGCGTATCCTCCTGCGACTTCCGGCACGCCGGCGCATCGATCCGGACGAAGCCTGCGGCCGGGTCTGAATCCAACGATTCAAGGACAGGGAGCCAGGGCAGAGACGCCTGCTCGGAGTGATGGCGTCTCTGCCCTGGCGCGGCGCGCCACGCTCGCCGCAGTGCTGGCGACCGCGGTGACGTTGCCCTTCGGACAGTCCGTCACCGGCGTCCAGCTCGAACGCATCGGCGCCGAACTCGGAGGAAGCGCGGGCCAACTGCAATGGATCGCCAACGCATACAATTTGTCCTTTGCCGCATTGCTGCTCACGTCGGGTTCGCTCGCGGACCTCGTCGGGCGGCGGCGTGTGTTCGTCGGCGCGACGATGGTGTTCCTGCTCGGCAGCCTCTTCAGCGCCCTCGCGCCGAACCTCCTTCTGCTCGATCTTGCCC
>CAXDNE010000360.1:0-6610 GCA_963990595.1 uncultured Methylobacterium sp. | reverse complement strand
TTGTCTCGTGGGCTCGGAGATGTGTATAAGAGACAGAGGACGTCCTCACGGTGCTCGACGACGGCGGCCTGCGGGGCCTGGGCGGGGCCGGCTTCCCCACGGGGCGCAAGTGGCGGTCCGTGCGCGGCGAGCCGGGGCCGCGCCTGATGGCGGTCAACGGCGACGAGGGCGAGCCCGGCACCTTCAAGGACCAGCTCTACCTCAACACCGATCCGCACCGCTTCCTGGAAGGCACGCTGATCGGCGCCCACGTGGTCGAGGCCTCGGACGTCTACATCTACCTGCGCGACGAGTACCCCATCGCCCGCGAGATCCTGACGCGCGAGATCGCCAAGCTTCCCGCCGGCGGGCCCCGCATCCATCTCCGCCGCGGCGCCGGCGCCTACATCTGCGGCGAGGAATCCTCGCTGATCGAGTCCCTGGAAGGCAAGCGCGGGCTGCCGCGGCACAAGCCGCCATTCCCCTTCCAGGTCGGCCTGTTCAACCGCCCGACGCTCATCAACAATGTCGAGACGCTCTTCTGGGTCCGCGACCTGATCGAGCGGGGGGCCGCTTGGTGGAAGAGCCACGGCCGCAACGGCCGCGTCGGCCTGCGCTCGTACTCGGTCTCGGGGCGCGTGAAGGAGCCGGGCGTGAAGCTGGCGCCGGCCGGCCTCACCATCCAGGAGCTGATCGACGAGTATTGCGGCGGCATGGCCGAGGGGCACGCCCTCGCGGCCTACCTGCCGGGCGGCGCCTCCGGCGGCATCCTGCCGGCGTCGATGAACGACATCCCGCTCGATTTCGGGACCCTCGAGAAGTACGGCTGCTTCATCGGCTCCGCGGCCGTCGTGGTGCTGTCCGATCGGGACGATGTGCGCGGCGCGGCGTTGAACCTGATGCGGTTCTTCGAGGACGAGTCCTGCGGGCAATGCACGCCGTGCCGGTCCGGCACGCAGAAGGCGCGCATGCTGATGGAGAGCGGGGCGTGGGACACGGCGCTGCTCGAGGAGCTGGCGCAGTGCATGCGCGACGCCTCGATCTGCGGCCTCGGTCAGGCCGCCTCAAATCCCGTCAGCAGCGTGATTAAGTATTTCCCCGACCTCTTCCCGGGTCCGCAAGCGGTGGCTGCCGAATGACCGTCGCGACCCCCCATCCGACGCCCGAGCCTGGAGCGGACGCATGAGCATCGCCGACGATACGCACGGCGCCAAGACCGAGCGGCCCGAAATCCGGGCGGACAGCCAGCAGGATGCCGGCGGACCCGCGCAGGGTGCGCGGCCCGGGGCGGGCGGCGCGTATTCGCAAGGGACCAAGTCGGGCGGTCAGGCCGCCCCGGAGCCGTCCGGCCTGTTCGGTCTCGAGGGCCGTCCCTCCGCCCCGCCCACCATCGTGTTCGAGCTCGACGGCGCGCAGGTCGAGGCGCGCCCCGGCGAGACGATCTGGTCCGTCGCCAAGCGGCTCGGCACCCACATCCCGCACCTCTGCCACAAGCCCGAGCCGGGCTACCGCCCGGATGGCAATTGCCGCGCCTGCATGGTCGAGATCGAGGGCGAGCGCGTCCTGGCCGCGTCCTGCAAGCGCACGCCGGCCGTCGGCATGAAGGTCAAGACGGCCACCGAGCGGGCGACCAAGGCCCGGGCGATGGTGCTGGAGCTGCTGGTCGCCGATCAGCCGGAACGCGCCACCTCGCACGATCCGACGTCGCATTTCTGGGCCCAGGCCGATTTCGTGGAGGTCGCCGACAGCCGCTTCCCGGCAACCGACCGGTGGGAGGGCGACTTCAGCCACCCGGCCATGAGCGTCAACCTGGATGCCTGCATCCAGTGCAACCTCTGCGTGCGCGCCTGCCGCGAGGTCCAGGTCAACGACGTGATCGGCATGGCTTTCCGCTCGGCCGGCACCAAGGTCGTCTTCGACTTCGACGATCCGATGGGCGGCTCGACCTGCGTGGCCTGCGGCGAGTGCGTCCAGGCCTGCCCGACCGGCGCCCTGATGCCGTCCGCCTATCTCGACGCCGAGCACAACACCCGGACGGTCTACCCGGACCGGGAGGTCAAGTCGCTGTGCCCGTATTGCGGCGTCGGCTGCCAGGTCTCCTACAAGATCAAGGACGAGCGGATCATCTACGCCGAGGGCGTGGACGGTCCCGCCAACCACAACCGGCTCTGCGTGAAGGGCCGGTTCGGCTTCGACTACGTCCACCACCCCCACCGGCTGACGGTCCCGCTGATCCGGCTGGAGAACGTGCCCAAGGACGCCAACGACCAGGTCGACCCGGCCAATCCGTGGACGCATTTCCGGGAGGCGACCTGGGAGGAGGCGCTCGACCGTGCCGCCGGCGGCCTGAAGAAGATCCGCGACACCAGCGGGAGCAAGGCGCTCGCCGGCTTCGGCTCGGCCAAGGGCTCCAATGAGGAGGCCTATCTCTTCCAGAAGCTCGTGCGGCTCGGCTTCGGCTCCAACAACGTCGATCACTGCACGCGCCTCTGCCACGCCTCCTCGGTCGCGGCCCTCATGGAGGGCCTGAATTCGGGCGCGGTCACGGCGCCGTTCTCGGCGGCCCTGGATGCCGAGGTCATCATCGTGATCGGCGCCAATCCGACCGTGAACCATCCGGTCGCGGCGACCTTCCTCAAGAACGCCGTCAAGCAGCGCGGCGCCAAGCTGATCGTGATGGATCCGCGGCGGCAGACGCTCTCGCGGCACGCCTACAGGCATCTCGCCTTCCGGCCCGGTTCGGACGTCGCGATGCTCAACGCGATGCTCAACGTGATCATCGCGGAGGGGCTCTACGACGAGCAGTACATCGCGGGGTACACGGAGAACTTCGAGGCGCTGAAAGAGAAGATCGTCGACTTCACCCCGGAGAAGATGGCGCCGATCTGCGGCATCGACGCCGAGACCCTGCGCGAGGTGGCCCGCCTCTACGCCCGGGCCAAGTCCTCGATCATCTTCTGGGGCATGGGCATCAGCCAGCACGTCCACGGGACCGACAACTCGCGCTGCCTGATCGCGCTGGCCCTCGTCACCGGGCAGATCGGCCGTCCGGGCACCGGGCTGCACCCGCTGCGCGGCCAGAACAACGTCCAGGGCGCCTCGGATGCCGGCCTGATCCCGATGGTCTACCCGGACTATCAGTCGGTCGAGAAGGCTGCCGTGCGCGAGCTGTTCGAGGAGTTCTGGGGGCAGAATCTCGACCCGAAGGCGGGCCTCACGGTCGTCGAGATCATGCGCGCGATCCACGCGGGCCAGATCAAGGGCATGTTCGTCGAGGGTGAGAACCCGGCGATGTCGGACCCTGACCTGAACCACGCCCGGCACGCGCTGGCGATGCTCGACCACCTCGTCGTGCAGGACCTGTTCCTGACGGAGACGGCCTTCCACGCCGACGTGGTGCTGCCCGCCTCGGCCTTCGCCGAGAAGGCCGGCACCTTCACCAACACCGACCGCCGCGTGCAGATCGCGCAGCCGGTGGTCGCGCCGCCGGGCGACGCGCGCCAGGATTGGTGGATCCTTCAGGAGCTGGCCAAGCGGCTGGGGCTCGCCTGGGATTACCGGGGGCCGGCCGACATCTTCGCCGAGATGGCCCAGGTGATGCCGTCGCTGAACAACATCACCTGGGAGCGCCTGGAACGCGAGGGCGCGGTCACCTACCCGGTCGACGCCCCGGACAAGCCCGGGAACGAGATCATCTTCTACGCCGGCTTCCCGACCGAGAGCGGTCGCGCCAAGATCGTCCCGGCCGGCATCGTCCCGCCGGACGAGGTGCCGGACGTGGAGTTCCCGATGGTGCTGTCGACCGGCCGGGTCCTGGAACACTGGCACACCGGGTCGATGACCCGGCGGGCCGGCGTCCTCGACGCGCTCGAGCCGGAGGCCGTGGCCTTCATGGCGCCGCGCGAGCTCTACCGTCTCGGGCTGGAGCCGGGGTCGAAGATGAAGCTGGAGACACGGCGCGGGGCCGTGGAGCTGAAGGTCCGCTCCGACCGCGACGTGCCGTCGGGGATGATCTTCATGCCCTTCTGCTACGCGGAAGCCGCCGCCAATCTCCTGACCAATCCGGCCCTCGACCCGATGGGCAAGATCCCGGAGTTCAAGTTCTGCGCGGCGCGGGTCTCGCCGGTCCAGGCGACGCCGATGGCTGCCGAGTAGCGGCTGCCGGCACGACATTCCGGTCGGCGCGCCCCGGCGTGCCGGCCGGACCCTGCGCGCCGGAGGAGCCCCGGTGCGCGTCGGCGGTGCTCCGGCGACGGTCCGGGCACGGCGGTTTCAGAACCCCCCGCTCGGTTCAGGACGTCCCGGCATCGGCCCTGGACCGGCGTTCCGGGCGCCCGGCCCCGTCGGCCGGGGGAAGCCCCTCACGGCGGGGTCGGGGCCATCAGAGAGCTGAGCAGGTCCAGCTCGCCCGCGACCGCCTCCGCGGCCAGCCGCTCCATGCGCAGGTAGCTGTCGAGGATGGCGTCGCCCATCGGCGTGAGCTGGGCACCGCCGCCCGCCTTGCCGCCCCGGCTCGCCGTCACCAGCGGCCCGCGAAACGCGTTGTTCAACGTATCGATCAGGTACCAGGCGCGCTTGTAGCTCATCCCCATGCGTCGGCCCGCGGCGGCGATGGAGCCGGTCTCGCGGACGCCTTGGAGCAGGGCGGCTTTGCCTGGCCCGAGCAGGGTATCGGCCCCCAGCTCGACCCGGAGGAAGATACTCGCTCTCTCCACCTTGTCCTCGTTGAACGGCTGCTGACACACGGGGCGGTCGCGTCGACCGCCCGGGGGAGCCACAGGCGCCCACCCGATCCACCGCGCCCTCTCCCGAGCGGCGCCCCTGTGAGACCATGGGCTCCGGTCGGGCGATGGGGCTGTCTTTCTGATCGGCTGGATGAAGCTTTGCAAGACGGCCGGTCTGCGTGACGGCCCATGGCGAGACCATCCTCAGGTTGCGCCCCGAGGCCGGCCCGCCCCGTCGCCGCACGGTGCCCGGTGCGCAACCCGCCTGTTCGGTCGGCGCAGGGGCAGGCCGCGCCGGCGGGTGTTCGATGCCGCATCCCGGCAAGTCTCGCCGGAAACCGCCCGCGGAACCGTCCGGCCCCCCCGCGGGTCTACCGATCAGATCTCATGGCGCGACACCCTTCAGCCCGCCCGGCGCGCCGGCGCGGGCCTTTTCTCGGGCCGTCGGGACAGGGCCCGGCCGGCGGGCGCCGAAAGGCGGGCGCCGCACCCGCCGGGGCCGGCTGCGGCCAACCGATCTGGGAGACCGCACAGAACCGGCGCCTTGACCGTGAGTTGCCTCACGGAAGGCATCGCACGGAGTGGTTGATTGCCCCGCTACTTCTTCGACATTCACGATGGGCAGTTCCAACCCGATACCGAGGGGACCGAGTGCGCGGATTTCGAGGCCGCGCGCCGGGAAGCGATGGTCAGTCTGCCGGAGATCGCGCGCTGGATCATCCCGAGCGACGGCGACAACCAAGCCTTCACCGTGCTGGTCCGCGACCAGGGTGGGGCCGTGGTCTACACCGCCACCCTGACCTTCGCGGCCTTGCGGCTGGACGGCGCGCCCACCGCCGGGCGCGACGCGTCGGGGGAGCGGGCCTGCGGATAGGCCGCCTCCGCCGTGAACGCGCGGCCGCCGCCGGGGTTGCTCTTAGGCCGCCCCCGGAAGGCGGCCTGAGGAGACACGCGAGGGCTCTCACATGAAGACGTTGATACCCATGGTGGCCGCAGGCATCCTGGCGATGGGCTCGGTCGCCGTCGCGGCCGAGGGGACCGGCGTGGCCGGCAGCGCGACCCAGCCGGGGGGCCGCATGCAGGGCTCGCCGAACGCCGCGGGCTACCCCGGCAAGGGCGACACGACCGGCTCGACCACGGCCGGCTCCCCGGGCTCGGAGATGCCGCGGCAGGGCGGCCGGATGCAGGGACCGCCGAACGCCGCCGGCTTCCAGCAGGGCAGCGGCAACGCAGCCGGCGGCACGGCCGGCGCCTCGGGCCACCGCTGATCCCCGGCGCGCCGCGGACCTCCCCCGCGGCGCGAACGCGCCAGCGCCGCACCGTGTCGATACACCCTGTTGAACCCGCGCACCGGCGCCGCGACAGGCCGAGCCGGCCGCCACGACGGCTGCGCCGCGCGGTCGATTCATGGAGCACGGGAGGCGCAACGCCGTCCCGGCCACGGTCACGGCGATCCAGCGGGGGGACGTGGTGGCCCAGGTCGCGGTGGACCGGGCCGGCACCCGCGACCGCATGGCCTCGGTGATGACGGTCGATCCGCTGGAGGCGTGCTGCTCGTGCAGCCGCAGCGGCGGACCTGTCATCCCGCCGTCATCGGGTTGGCCTAGGGCGGCCCCTCCCGCTCACCGGACCCGATGCGTTCACCCGATGGATTGGTTCGACCTGCCCGAAGACACCCATCCGTCCTGGGCCGCCGACGAGAGCCGGATGCGGCTGTACATCGCCGTGGGGCTGATCGGCATCGCGGCCCTCGGGTTGCTCGGGGGAATGCTGCACATCCTCCCCGCCTGACCCCCGCGGGATCGTCGCCGACAGCACCCGCCGTCAGGCGGCCTGGATGTCGTGCAGGAAACTGTCCACCTCCCGCTTGACGCTGAGCGCCTGGCTGGCGAGTTCGGAGGCCGCGT
>CAXDNE010000359.1:0-6666 GCA_963990595.1 uncultured Methylobacterium sp. | reverse complement strand
CTCCACCGCGGCGCGTCGTCGCGCGCGCGGCCCTCGACTGTCGCGACAGGGAGCGTGCGTGCATGAGCGACCCGATCTTCAGCGACCCGATCTTCAGCGACCCGATCTTCGGCGGCCCGATCGCCGGGCCGCGGCCGGGCGAGCCGGTCTGAGGCGCCGTGCTCCCCGAGGACGTGCGCATCCTGGCGCTGATGCTGCCCGAGACGGTGGCGGGCGCCCACAGCGGCAACCCGGATTTCCGCGTCGGCGGCCGGGTCCTCGCGACGTTGTGGGTCGAGGAGGCGCGGGTGGTTCTGCGGCTGGCGCCCGCCGATCAGGCGGCCCTGTGCGAGGCCGAGCCGGACCTGTTCACGCCCCTCGACGGCGCCTGGGGCCGCCGCGGCTGGACCAATCTCGACCTCGATCCCTGCGACGAGGAGATCCTGCGGACGGCGCTGCTGGCGGCGTGGCGCATGACGGCGCCGCCGGAGCTGCGCGCCGCCTACGACCCGGCCTGACCGGTCAGGCCGCGGCCCGGGTCACGGCATCGACCACCTCGTCGACCACGTCGTTGACGAGGCCGCGATCGTCGCCCTCCGCCATCACGCGGATCACCGGCTCGGTGCCGGACGGGCGGATGACCAGGCGGCCGGCATTGCCGAGCCGTTCCCGGGCATGCTCGATGGCGCTGACCACGCTGTCCTGGCGGAGCGGCTCGCCGGCCTTGTAGCGGACGTTCTTGAGGATCTGCGGCAGCGGGTCGAAGCAGTGGCAGACCTCGCTCACCGGCCGCTCCTGCCGCTGCACCACGCTCAGGAGCTGGAGCGCCGCCACGAGGCCGTCGCCCGTGGTGGTGTAGTCCGACATGATGATGTGGCCGGATTGCTCGCCGCCGAGATTGTAGCCGTGCTCGCGCATGTGCTCGAGGACGTAGCGGTCGCCCACCGCCGTGCGGGCGAGCGTCAGCCCGAGGCCGCCGAGATAGCGCTCCAGGCCGAGATTCGACATGATCGTGGCCACGACGCCCGGCTGGGTGAGGCGCTCGTCCTCCTGCCAGGAGCGCGCCACGACCGCCATGAGCTGGTCGCCGTCGACCACGTGGCCCTTCTCGTCGACGATCAGCACCCGGTCGGCGTCGCCGTCCAGCGCGATGCCGATATCGGCCCGGCGCTCGCGCACCTTGGCGACCAGCGCCGCCGGGGCGGTGGAGCCCACGTCGCGGTTGATGTTGAACCCGTCCGGCTCGGTGCCGATGGCGATGACCTCGGCGCCAAGTTCCCACAGGGTCTCGGGGGCGACCCGGTAGGCGGCACCGTTGGCGCAGTCGACCACGACGCGCAGCCCCTCGAGGGTCACGTGCCGCGGCAGGGTGCGCTTGGCGAATTCCACGTAGCGGGCATGCACGCTCTCGATCCGCTTCGCCCGGCCGAGATCGTTCGAGCCGGAGAGGCGCTTGTGCATGTCGGCGTCGATCAGCCCCTCGATCTGGCGCTCGATCGCGTCGTTGAGCTTGAACCCGTCGGGCCCGAACAGCTTGATGCCGTTATCCTCGAAGGGGTTGTGCGAGGCCGAGATCATCACGCCGAGATCGGCCCGCATGGAGCGGGTCAGCATCGCCACGGCCGGCGTCGGGACCGGCCCGAGCAGCAGCACGTCCATGCCCACCGAGGTGAAACCGGCCACGAGCGCGGTCTCGATCATGTAGCCGGACAGCCGCGTGTCCTTGCCGATCACGACCCGGTGGCGGTGGTCGCCGCGCTGGAAGACGAGGCCGGCGGCCTGCCCGACCTTGAGGGCGAGTTCCGGCGTGATCACCCCGTTGGCCCGGCCCCGGATACCATCGGTTCCGAAATACTTGCGCACCATGAGGTCTCCGATGCCCGGTCGCGGGACCGGACAGAGCTTAGCAGAGGATCGCGCCGGCCGGATGTTTTCCTGCCGGAAGTGTGAATCGGGTGCTTCCCGACAAAGGCGGTCGAAATGGGGCCACCGCCGGCGCTGCGGCTACAGGATCCGCGGGATCGCGGTGGCCGCCAGGGCGATTCCCGACGCCGTCAGGAGGCTCAGCACGAGCCTGCGGAACGCCGCCTCGCTGATGCCCAGATAGGCGCGGGTGCCGAGGAGCGTGGGCAGCAGCATGGCCGGCAGGACCACGGCCAGCATCGGCAGCATCGACCGGGTGACGACGCCCGAGGCGAGATACGAGGCCATCGTCACGGCGAGCATCGCGAGGTTGAAGTTCTGGATGATCGTGCGCTGCACGTCGCGCTCGTAGCGCCGCAGGGTGCACCAGAGGGTCGGCAGCACCCCCGTGAAGCCGCCCAAGCCCCCCATCACGCCGCCGGCGAGGCCGACGGCGGCGTCCGCGACGCGTCCGCCGAACGCGATTCGGGGCAGATCCTTGGCGAACAGCATCACCGGGCACCAGACCATCAGCAGCACGCCCAGCAGCGCCTTGAACCAGTCCGCGTCGAGCCGGGGCAGCAGGAGGACGCCGAGGGGAATGCCCGCGAGGCCGCCGAGCAGGAAGGGCGCGAGGCGCTTCAGATCAAATCCGCGCCGGACCGTGACGGCGGCGACGACCTGGCCGGTCAGGCTGCCGGACACGGCCAGCACGGCGGCGAGCTTCGGGTCGATCACCCAGGCCCAGATCGACAGGGCCACGAGGCTGAAGGCGAAGCCCGACAGCCCCTGCACGAAGCCGGCGACGCCGGCGCCGAGGGCGACGACGAGATAGGTCGAGACCGGCATGGAGGATGTCTGCGCGGGGGTGGGCGTCTCGCCAGCCCGGCCTTTCCGCCGGAGGGCGGAGCCGAAGGGAAAGCCGGGCGGCGAACCCGACTCATAACCGAGCCGCGCAGGTTGTCACAGGGGATCGGGCCCACCGTCTTCGCGCGCAGCGACGCGATCCGGGCGGCGCCGCGCGGGGCGCGAAGACGCGGCGGACATGAGAAAGGGCGCCGCGCGGCGCCCTTCCGGTCGTCATGGTTCGTGGCTCGTGGTGCCTCAGGCCTGCGGCTGCGGCTCCAGGCCGCCGTCGCTCTCCTTCGGCCGGCCGCGGCCCGCCGACGGGACCGAGGAGCCCCGGGCCGGGGTCGGCGGCACGTCGCCGCCGTCGCGGATCGGGGGCTGGCCGCGGAGCAGGTTGCGGATCTCCTCGCCCGAGAGGGTCTCGTATTCGAGGAGCCCCTGCGCCAGGGCCTCCAGGTCGTCCTTGTGCTCGGCGAGGATGCGGCGCGCCTCCTCCAGGCCGGTCTCCACGAGGCGGCGCACCTCGGCGTCGATCTTCTGGGCGGTCGATTCCGAGACCGATTGCTGCCGGCCCATCGACATGCCGAGGAAGACCTCGTCGTTGTTGTCGCCGTACGCGACGGTGCCGAGCTCGGGCGAGAAGCCCCAGCGGGTCACCATCATCTTGGCGAGCCGCGTCGCCTGCTCGATGTCGGACTGCGCCCCCGAGGTCACCTTCTCGGGCCCGAAGATCATCTCCTCGGCGATGCGCCCGCCCATCATGATCGCCAGCCGCGAGGTCATCTGCTCGAAGCTCATGGAGAGCTTGTCGCGCTCGGGCAGCTGCATGACCATGCCGAGCGCCCGGCCGCGGGGGATGATGGTCGCCTTGTGCACCGGGTCGGTGGCCGGGACGTTGAGGGCGACGATGGCGTGGCCGCCCTCGTGATAGGCGGTGAGCCGCTTCTCGTCCTCGGTCATCACCAGGGTGCGCCGCTCGGCGCCCATCATGACCTTGTCCTTGGCGTCCTCGAACTCGTGCATCGTCACGATGCGCTTGCCGCGGCGGGCGGCCAGCAGGGCCGATTCGTTGACGAGGTTCATCAGGTCGGCGCCCGAGAAGCCCGGGGTGCCGCGCGCGATGGTCTTCAGGTCGACATCGGGGGCCAGCGGCACCTTGCGGACGTGGACGCGCAGGATGCGCTCGCGGCCGGTGACGTCCGGGTTCGGCACCATGATCTGGCGGTCGAAACGGCCGGGACGCAGCAGGGCCGGGTCGAGCACGTCGGGGCGGTTGGTCGCCGCGATGATGATCACGCCCTCGTTGGCCTCGAACCCGTCCATCTCCACGAGGAGCTGGTTCAGGGTCTGCTCGCGCTCGTCGTTGCCGCCGCCGAGGCCGGCGCCGCGATGGCGGCCGACCGCGTCGATCTCGTCGATGAAGATGATGCAGGGGGCGTTCTTCTTGGCCTGCTCGAACATGTCGCGCACGCGGCTGGCGCCGACGCCCACGAACATCTCGACGAAGTCCGAACCCGAGATGGTGAAGAACGGCACGTTGGCCTCGCCCGCGACCGCCCGGGCGATCAGGGTCTTACCGGTGCCGGGCGGGCCGACGAGCAGCACGCCGCGCGGGATCCGGCCGCCGAGCCGCTGGAACTTCTGCGGGTCGCGCAGGAATTCCACGATCTCCTGGAGATCTTCCTTGGCCTCCTCCACGCCTGCGACGTCGTCGAACGACACGCGCCCGTGGGCCTCGTTCAGGAGCTTCGCCTTCGACTTGCCGAAGCCCATGGCGCGGCCGGCGCCGGACTGCATCTGGCGCGACAGGAAGATCCAGGCGCCGATGAAGACGAGGATCGGCAGCCAGCTCACCAGCAGCTGGATGAACCAGGGGGTGTTGTCCGACGGCGGACGGGCGGTGATCTGCACGCCCTTGCCCTGGAGCTTGGAGACCAGGCTCGGGTCGTTGGGCGCGTAGCTCGTGAAGTTGCCGCCGCCGACATAGGTGCCGGACACGTCCTGCCCGGAGATCACCACCGACTGGATCTTGCCGGCATCGGCGTCGTTCAGGAGCTGGCTGTAGGCGATCTCGCTGCCGCCGCCCCGGTGCCCCGGGTTCTGGAACAGGGTGACGAGGGCCAGCACCAGCAGGAAGATGACGACCCACAAGGCAAAGTTGCGAAAATTCGGGTTCATCGATCAATCCTTGGCGTGTGCGACCCCCTGATGGACGCATCGCTCGGCTCGGGCGGTCCATCCGTGCACACCTCGCCAATGTAGGCGGGGGGCTCTCCCTTGCCAAGTAATCGTGCCTGCCCTGCGGCGAGGGCAGCACTCGACGCCCTGCGGCGACGCGGCGGCGCGGGGGCGAGACTCACGATGCCGCGGGCATCGGCGGCGATCAGAAACCCCGCCAGGGTGCGCCGGATCGGCTGCCGGCGGCGCAGGGCCGGCAGCAGTGATTCGAAGACCAGGGCCTCGAGGCGCTCGAGGCGGCGGGGCGCCGCGCCCGCCCGGGTCAGGGCGATGTCGATGCAGCGCAGGGCCACCGCGTCCGGCTGCGCGACGAGGACGGCGCCGTCGAGGCGCGGCTGCGCCTCCGCCGCCCCGGGCAGCCGCATCGCGTCGAGGGCCTGCGCCGCCACGCTCCGGAGCGCGGCCTCGTCGCGGGCGGCGCGCTCGGCGAGCCGGGCGAGGCGCGCGGGGGTCAGCCCCTCGCGTTCCAGGAGCGGCCAGGCCCCGCGCAGACGGCCGCGGGCGAAGCGCGGATCGGCGTTGCTGGGGTCGCGCAGATAGGCGAGGCCCCGGGCCTCGCACCACGCCACCAGGATTGCCTTCGGCAGGTGCAGGAACGGACGCCCGAGGACGAGGCCGGGGGCGAGTTCCCGCTCCGCGCGCATGCCGGCGAGGCCCGCGAGGCCGCTGCCGGCGGCGAGGCGCATCAGCACCGTCTCGGCCTGATCGTCCCGGGTATGCCCGGTGAGCACGAGGCCGGCGCCGATCGCCGCGGCATGGGCCGAGAGCAGGGCGTAGCGGACATCCCGGGCCGCCTCCTGCAGGCCGGTGCCGGGCTTCGGGCCCGCCCAGGGCAGGCGCGTATGGGGCAAGCCGAGTGTCCGGGCGGCGCGGCCGACGTCCGCGGCCTCCGCGTCGGAACCCGGCCGCAGGCCGTGATCCACGGTGGCGACCGCGACGGATGCGCCGGAGGCTTCGCGCAGCGCCGCGGCGGCGTGCATCAGGGCGGTGGAATCGGGGCCGCCCGAGACGGCCAGGAGAACGCCCCGGCCGCCGCGCGCGGACCGGTCGAGCCAGGGACCGAGGGCGTCGAGGACCGGGTCGTCGCCCGGTCCGCTCAAGCGCCGCAGCGGGCGCGCTTCTGCTCGCGCGCGACGCCCTGGCGGACGCCCGCCCCGGCATTCGGGAACTTCCGGTCCAGCTCGGCCAGCGTCGCGCAGGCCTGCTCGCGGGCGCCCAGCGCGTTCAGCGTGACGCCGAGCTTCAGCATGGCGTCAGGGGCCTGGGAGGAGCGGGCGTAGTCGGTGGAGACCTTCAGGAACTGCTCGGCGGCCTCGCGGTTGCGGCCGCGGGCGAGGTAGCTCTCGCCGAGCCAGTAGGTGGCGCTGGCGACGCGGTTGTCGCGCGGATGCGACTGGATGAACTGGCGCAGGCCCATCTCGGCCTGCTCGTACTGCTTGGCGCGGTACAGCTCGACGGCGGCGTCGTAATCCGCGGCCGGATCGCCGGTCCGGGTCGCCGCCACGCTCTCGGAGGGGCGCGCCGGGATCGCCCCGGTCCGGGCCGGCGGGCGCAGATCCACCGGCTCGTCGTAGCCGGGGGCGGCGGCGTCGGCGTCCTCATCGTCGCCCGCCCCGTTGATCGCCCCATTGATCGCCCCTTGGGGCAGCTGTCTCTTATACACATCTCCGCGCCCACGAGACAAGAGGCAATCTCGTA
>CAXDNE010000358.1:0-6672 GCA_963990595.1 uncultured Methylobacterium sp. | reverse complement strand
GGCTCGGAGATGTGTATAAGAGACAGCCTATTGCCACATGCCCGCCCCGCCATAGCTGCGCTGCGGGAACCGGAACGGGCCCGGGGCCTTCTCCCACGACAGATGAGCCTGCCGCGCTTGTGCCCCGGTGCGCGCGGCCAATGACGAGGACGGTGGCCCGATGCGGCGCGCCCACAGCATGGATTTCGGGGCCGAGATGGTCGAGGGGGGCGTGCGCTTCGCCCTCTGGGCGCCCACGGCCCAGAGCGTCGAACTCGTCGTCGACGGCACCGATCACCCGCTGCCCGAATCCGGCGGCGGCTGGCGGCGCACCGCCCTGCCCGGCGTGAAGCCGGGCGCCCGCTACGGATTCCGCATCGACGGCGACCTCGTCGTGCCCGATCCCGCCTCCCGCTTCCAGCCCGACGACGTCTCGGGCCTCAGCGAGGTGATCGACCCGCGCGCCTACGCGTGGTCGGACGAGGGCTGGGCCGGGCGCCCCTTCGAGGAGGCGGTGATCTACGAGTGCCATGTCGGCACCGCGACGCCGGAGGGCACCTATGCCGGCCTGCAGGCGCGGCTGCCCGACCTCCAGGCGCTCGGCGTCACCGCCGTCGAGCTGCTGCCGCTCGCCGACTTCAAGGGCGCGCGCAACTGGGGCTATGACGGCGTGCAGCCCTTCGCCCCCGACGCAGCCTATGGCCGCCCGGACGATCTCAAGCGCCTGATCGACGCCGCCCACGCGCTCGGCCTGATGGTCTATCTCGACGCGGTCTACAACCATTTCGGCCCGGCCGGGAACTACCTCCACGCCTACGCCAAGTCCTTCTTCACCGAGCGCCACCAGACCCCCTGGGGCGCGGGGATCAACTTCGACGGCAAGGAGAGCGGCGCCACGGTCCGCCAGTTCTTCATCCAGAACGCCCTGTACTGGCTGGAGGAGTACCGTTTCGACGGCCTGCGCTTCGACGCCGTCCACGCCATCCTCGACGACTCGCCCCGCCACTTCCTGGCCGAGCTCGGCGAGACGATCCGGAAAACCTTCCCGGACCGGCAGATCCACCTGATGCTGGAGAACGAGGCCAACCAGGCCCGCTGGCTGGAGCGCGACGCCGCCGGCCGTCCGCGGATGCACGACGCCCAGTGGGCCGACGACCTGCACCATTGCTGGCACGTCCTGCTGACGGCTGAGGACGCCGGCTACTATAAAAGCTTTGCCGACAAACCGGTCGCGCACCTCGCCCGCTGCCTCGCGGAGGGTTTCGCCTATCAGGGCGAGCCCTTCTCCACTCTCGGCAACCATCCGCGCGGCGAGCCTTCGGGGCACCTGCCGCCCTCGGCCTTCGTGACCTTCCTGCAGAACCACGATCAGGTCGGCAACCGGGCGCTCGGGGAGCGGCTCAACCATCTGGCCGATCCGAAGAAGCTCGACCTCGCCCGGGCCGGCTTCCTGCTGGCCCCGCAGATCCCGATGCTCTGGATGGGCGAGGAATGGTCGGCCTCGGCGCCGTTCCTGTTCTTCGTCGATTTCGCGCCCGACGCGGCGCTGAACAAGGCCGTGCGCGAGGGCCGCCGGCGGGAGTTCAAGAGCTTCGCGGCCTTCGCGGACGACACCTCGACGATCCCCGATCCCACCGCGGCGGAGACGTTCGCGGCCTCGAAGCTCGACTGGTCCGAGCGGGCGCGCTCGCCCCACCGGGAGGTGCTCGCCGAGACGACGCGGCTCCTGGGGCTGCGCCGCGACGTGGTCGTGCCGCTGGCGAAGTCCGGCTTTGAGGGTGCCGCCGCTACCCTGCCGCGCGCGGATGTGGTCGACTGCACGTGGCGCTTCGGCGCCGGCAGCCTGCGCTTCGTCGCCAATGTCGGGACGGAGCCCTTCGCGGTGGATCCGGGCGGCGCCCGGGTGGTCTGGACCAACGCCCCCGACGGCGCCGGGCGCGACCTGCCCTCATGGACCGGCCTGTTCCTGACGGAGCCTCGCGCGTGAGCCCCCTCGAGAAGCTCGCCGACCTCGTCGGCGTCGCCGCCGGCTACACCGACGCCTTCGGCAAGCCCGTCGAGACCTCCCTGGAGGTGCGCCGCGGCCTTCTGGCGGCGCTCGGCTTCGCGGTCGCCGACGAGGCGGCGATCGCCGAGAGCCTCGCGGCGGTCGAGCGCCTGCGCTGCGGCCTGATCCCGCCGCTCCTGCCCGTGGAGGCCCGTCGTGCCGCGCGGGTTCCGGTGCGGCCCCAGGACGGCGCGCCTCACACCCTGGTCTGGCGCCTCGTGGACGAGCGGGGGTCGGCGCGCGAGGGCCGGGCCAACCTGCAGGGATCCGAGCCGGGATTCGAGCTGCCGCCGCTGACCCCGGGCTATCACCGCCTCACCGTGCAGGCCGGGCCGATCCGCGCCGAGGCCTGGGTCATCGCCGCGCCCCAGCGCTGCTGGCGCCCGCGCCCCTACACGGAGGAGGGGGCGTCCGACTGGGGCATGGCCGCGCAGCTCTACGGCCTGCGTTCGAGCACGAATATCGGCATCGGCACCTACGCGGATGCCGGCGAGGCCGCCCGCGAGGCGGCCCTGCGCGGGGCGGCGTTCTTAGGCCTGAGCCCGGTCCACGCCCTGTTCGGCTCCGACCGGACCAAGATCTCCCCCTACTCGCCCTCCTCGCGCCTCTTCCTCGAGACCCTGTTCATCGCTCCGCGCAGCCTGCCGGGGCTCGCCGGCTCCCGGGCCGAGGCGCTGCTGGCCGAGCGCGCGGACGCGATCGCTTCCCTGCGCGAGGCCGCCCTCGTCGACCATCAGGGCGTGGCCGACATGCTCGACCCGGTGCTCCGGGCACTCTGGGCCGAGTCTCCGGCCCGGGCCGGCACCGATGCGGGCTTCGAGCGCTTCCGCCAGGAGGGCGGCGCGGATCTCGAATCGCATGCCGTGTTCGAGGCCCTGTCGGAGCATTTCCGGGGGCAGGGGGCGCATTGGCTGGGCGACTGGCCGGAGGAATACCGCCGCGCCGGCACGGAGGCGGTGCGGGACTTCGCGGCGGCGAACGCGGAACTCGTCGGCTATCACGCGTGGCTGCAGTACCTCGCCGACCGGCAGCTCGAGGAGGCCGCCGCGGCGGCCCTCGGCGCCGGCATGCGGGTCGGGCTGTACCGGGATCTCGCGGTCGGCGCCGACCGGGGCGGCTCCGAGATCTGGTCCCATCCCGAGCGCTTCGCCGACAAGGTCTCGATCGGCGCGCCGCCCGACCTCCTCGCGCCGAAGGGCCAGAACTGGGGCCTGCCGGCCTTCGACCCGCTGGCCATGGAGCGCGACGGGCTCGCGGCCTTCCGGGCCCTGGTCCAGGCCAATATGCGCCATGCCGGCGCGATCCGGATCGACCACGCCTTCCAGCTCGCCCGCCTGTTCCTGATCCCGCTGGGGGCAGGGGCCCAGGCCGGCGCCTACGTGGCCATGCCGTTCGAGCCGATGCTGGCGGTGCTGCGGCTGGAGAGCCACCGCAACAAGTGCCTCGTCATCGCCGAGGATCTCGGCACGGCGCCCGAGGGCTTCTCGGACGCGCTGATGCGGGCCGGGGTGCTGAGCTACCGGATCCTCGCCTTCGAGCGCGAGGGCGATGGACGGTTCAAGCCGCCCTCCGCCTATCCGCGGGACGCGCTCACCGCCATCACCACCCACGATCTGCCGACCTTCGTCGGCTGGTGGCGCGGGGTCGACACCGACACCCGGCAGTCGCTCGGCCTCTACGACCAGGAGCGGGCCGAGGCCGAGCGGGGCGAGCGCGTCGTCGAGCGCCGCCGCCTCGCCGAGGCGCTGGCCGCCGAGCAGCTCCTCCCCTCCGCCGAGCCGCCGGATTCCGCGCCCTTCGAGGCCGCCGCCCGCTACCTCGCCCGGGCGCCCGCGATGCTCACCGCCGTGCAGTACGAGGACGTGGTCTCCGAACTCGCCCAGGCCAACGTGCCGGGCTCGACCGAGGGCTACCCGAACTGGCGGCGCAAGCTCGACCGGGACCTCGCCGACATCGCCGCCCCCGGCGGCCCGCTCGCCAAGCTGGCGGCGGCGCTCTCGGCCGAGGCGCGGGGGCCGCGCTCGGGCACGGCGCGGCTCGCCGCCCCGCCGCCCCGCTCGACCTACCGGCTCCAGTTCCACAAGGACTTCACCTTCGCGGATGCCGGCAAGATCATCCCCTACCTGCACCGGCTCGGGATCAGCCACGTCTACGCCTCGCCGCTCCAGAAGGCGCGGCCCGGCTCGACCCACGGCTACGACATCGTCGACCACGGCGCGATCAACCCGGAACTCGGCGGCGAGGCGGGCTTCATCCGGCTGTCCGAGACGCTCCACGCCCACGGGATGAAGCTCCTGCTCGACATCGTCCCGAACCACATGGGCGTCGGCGGGGCCGACAACCCATGGTGGCTCTCGGTGCTTGAATGGGGCTCGCTCTCGCCCTTCGCCGACGCCTTCGACATCGATTGGCAGCGGCTCGGGGCCGGACGCAACCTCGTGATCCCGTTCCTCGGCGACCGCTACGGCGAGGCCCTGGAGAAGGGCACGCTGGAGCTGAAATTCGACCCGGAGACCGGCGCCTTCAGCGTCTGGCACTACGAGCACCAGCTGCCGATCCGGCCCCTGAGCTACCCGACCATCCTCAACCGGGTGATCGCCGCCATCGGGGCGGTGGACGACGACACCACCGCGGAACTGCTCGCCATCTCCGAGCGGCTGCGGGCCATGTCGATCGACACCGACGAGACCCGCCGCAAAGGCTTCCCCGAGGAGGCCGAGGGGCTGAAGCGCCGGCTCGCCGAGATCTACGGCGTGTCGCCGCTGATCCAGGAGGCCACCGCCAGCACGCTGGCGCTGCTCAACGGCTTCAAGGGCCGCCCGGACAGTTTCGGGCCGCTGCACCGGCTGCTGGAGGCCCAGGCCTACCGGCTCGCCCATTGGCGGGTGGCGTCGAGCGACATCAACTACCGCCGCTTCTTCGACGTGAATTCCCTGGCGGGGTTGCGGGTCGAGCTGTCCGACATCTTCCACCGCTCGCACGAGACCGTGTTCCGGCACGTGCGCGAGGGCCGGATCGACGGGTTGCGCATCGACCATATCGACGGGCTCGCCGACCCGCTGGGCTACGCCCGGGCGCTCCAGGCGGCCGTGGGTCCCGGCTTCTACGTGGTGGTGGAAAAGATCCTGGAGCCCGGCGAGCGGCTGCGGCCCTGGCCGGTGGCCGGGACCACGGGCTACGACGTGCTCAACCAGCTCGACGGCATTCTCGTCGACAAGTCCCGGCGCGGGAAAGTCGAGCGCCTCTACACCTGGGCCACGGGCTTCGACGAGCCCTACGGCTTCCAGCTCCGCGCCGCCAAGGCCGAGATCCTGGAGATCAGCTTCGCGAGCGAGCTCGAGGTGCTCACCACCGACCTGAAGGAGGTCGCCGATGCCGACCGGCGCACCCGCGACTTCACCGTCAACGCGCTCCGCCGGGCGCTGATCGAGATCATCGCGCGCTTCCCGACCTACCGGAGCTACCTGCCGCCGGATCTGGAGGAGGGCGAGGTCGAGCCCGAGGATGTCCGCCTGATCGAGGGCGCCGTCGCCAAGGCCAAGCGCTGGTCGAGCCTGCCGGACCGCTCCGTCCACGACTTCGCCGCCGAGGTCCTGCTCGGGCGCATCGAGACGGCCGGCCCGGGCCGGCCGGATCCGCGGGTGGTGCTGCGCTTCCGCCGCCGGTTCCAGCAGCTCACCGGCCCGGTCATGGCCAAGAGCCTGGAGGACACGCTGTTCTACCGCTACGCCTGCCTGCTGGGCCTCAACGAGGTCGGCGGCGATCCGGGCGAGTACGGGATCGACGCCGAGCATTTCCACGACCTGCAGGTCGCCCGCGCCCGGGATTGGCCGAACGCCATGATCACCACGGCGACCCACGACACCAAGCGCGGGGAGGATGCCCGCACCCGCCTGCTCGCCCTCTCGGAGATCCCCGAGGAATGGGCCGGGGCCTGGGACCTGTGGCAGCGGGCCGCCGGGCCGCACCTCGCCCGGATCGACGGCGAGCCGGCCCCCGACGCCAACGACCAGTGGATGTTCTTCCAGGCGATCCTCGGCGCCTGGCCGCTGGAGCTGCTGGAGCACGACGAGCCGGGGGCGATCGAGGATTTCCGCAACCGGCTCATCGCCTACGGCGAGAAGGCCATGCGCGAGGGCAAGCGCCGGTCGAGCTGGGTCAATGTCGACGAGGTCTACGAAGGCGCGGTCAGGAAGCTGTTCACGGCGCTGATCGCCCCGGGCTCGGACTTCCTGGCGCAACTCCGGCCCTTCGCCCGGCGGCTCGCCCATCTCGGCATGCTGGCGAGCCTCGGCCGGACGGTCCTGAAATGCACCCTGCCGGGCCTGCCCGACACCTACCAGGGTACGGAGATCTGGGATTTCTCCTTCGTCGATCCCGACAACCGCCGCCCGGTGGACTACCCGGCCCTGGAGCGGATGCTGGAGGCGGGCGGCGACCCGGCAGCCCTGCTGGCGCATTGGCCGGACGGGCGGGTCAAGCAGGCGACCCTCGCGCACCTCCTCGCCGAGCGGGCCGGGCGCCCGGATTTCTACGCCAGCGCCGCCTACGAGCCCGTCGACGCGACGGGCCCGCGGGCCGACCACGTGATCGCCTACCGGCTGTCTCTTATACACATCTCCGAGCCCACGAGACAAGAGGCAATC
>CAXDNE010000357.1:0-6698 GCA_963990595.1 uncultured Methylobacterium sp. | reverse complement strand
GGCCTCGTGCACCACCCGCTGGAGCGGGCCGAGGGCGAGCGGCGGCGCCAGCGCCTGGGCGGGGTTCTCGACCAGCACCACCGGCTGGTCGACGGGGGCGGGGGCGTCGCCTGCCGGGGCCGCGATCAGGTCGCCCCGCAGGGCCAGCGCCACGTCGACCTCGCCCGAGCGCACGGCGCTGGCGACGCCCGCGAGATCGGTCGCGGGCAGCCGCGTGACCCGCAGGGAGGAATCGGCGGCGAGCGCGTCGACGAGGCGGTGCGTGGCCGCCGTCTGGGCGAGGTCGGCCAGACCGAGATGGATGCGGATCCGGTCGCCGGTCGCTCCGGAGAAGATCGCCGCGAAGATCGAGAAGATCACGGTGGGCAGCACGAACGCCATCACCAGCGCGGCGCGGTCGCGCAGGAGACTGAGCGCCATCACGCGGAAGGCGGCGCCGATCATCCGGCCGACCCCGCCCGCAGGGATGCCGGTCCGGCGGCCGCTTCGTGGACCGCGACACCGCGGGGCCGGAGGGCGTCGAGATAGAGCGCCTCCAGCCGGGGGGCGCGCACCCGCACTTCGGCAACCGGCACGCCCTGTGCCCGCAGGGCCCCGAGCAGGGCGGCGCCGTCGAGGCCGGAGCGCTCCACCGAGCGCCAGACGAGGCCGTCCGCTTCAGCCGGTGCGAAGCCGGCGCGGCGCAGCACGGCCTCGGCAGTGCCATCCGCCGGGACGGCGAGGCTCAGCTCCCGTTCGGGCGCGCCGGTGCGCAATTGCGCGAGCAGGTCGGCGAGCCGCCCGGCCCGCACGATCCGGCCCTGCGCCAGGAACGCCACCCGGGAGGCGAGGCGCTCCGCCTCGGCGAAATCGTGGGTGGCGATCAGGATGGCGGTGCCGGCCGCCTTGAGCCGGTCGAGCACCGCGTGGATCGCCGCCCGGGCGGCGAGATCGACGCCGCTCGTCGGCTCGTCGAGGAGCACCAGCCGGGGCCGGTTCATCAGGCTCGCCGCGATGTTGACCCGGCGCCGGTAGCCGCCCGACAGGGTCCCCACCGGGCGCCGCGCCACGTCGGCGATGTCGGCCATCGCCAGGGCGGCCTCCACGGCCGCCTTCCGGTCGCGCCGGGAAACGCCCGCGAGCTGGCCGAAGACGCCGAGATTCTCCGCTACGGTCAGCCGCGGGTAGAGGGCGATCTCCTGCGGCACCCAGCCGATGGCGCGGCGCGCGCGGCCTTCCCGGTACGGATCGGCTCCCGCCACACGCACGGATCCCGCATCCGGACTGAGCCGGCCCGCAACCAGGCGCATCAGCGAGGATTTGCCGGCCCCGTTCGGCCCGAGGAGCGCCAGGGTCTCGCCCGCGTCGAGATCGAGGTCGATCCGCTCCAGGACCCGCCGGCCGCGCAGGTGGAGATCGACGCCCTCGATCCGGACGAGGGGGCCGCCCATCGTCTCACCGCCTCGGCAGGGCACGGGCGAGGCGCACCCGCAGGGCGGCGCCGGTCTCCCGCAGGACGAAGGCGGCCTCGGCGAAGTCCGGGCGCGCCCGGCGTCCCACCGTGCCGGAGAAGCCGTAGGGTTCCAGCGGCAGGCCGAGCCCGGTGCGGTCCAGGCGGCCGTTGCCGTTGGCATCCTGGTAGGCCGCCACCGCGTAGGTCCCCGGCGTCACGTCGCGGAAGGTGAACAGCGCCCGGCTCCCGGAGGCCGGCGCATCGTCGCCCCGGGTGCAGAACGCCTCCGAGAGGCCGCCCTGACACAGGGCCACCCGGACCGGGCCGCCGCCGGGTTCGATCCCGTCGACCTCTACCTGCACGGTCGCGGCCGCCGCGGGCAGGGCGAGGGCGCAGAATCCGCAGGCCAGGACGACACGAGCCCGGAATGACCGGGCGCGTCCACGCTTCCGGCCCGCCAGCCTCCCGATCACGAGGCCTCGCCGGACGTCGCCAGGGGCGCGGTCTCGGGAATGCCCGCCGCGGCGGCGGCGTGGGCGCCGGCCAGTTCCTCGATCAGCAGCCGGGCCGAGATGCGGGCGCCCTCGTAGATCACCGGCAGGCCGGAGCCCGGATGGGTGCCGCCGCCGACGATGTAGAGCCCGGGCCCGAAGCGGTTGTGGGGCCGGAAATACAGCATCTGCATCAGGTCGTGGGCGAGGTTGAACGTGGCTCCCTCGTGGACGGCGAAATCCTCCTCCCACTGGGTCGGATCGATGATCCGCTCGTAGCGGATCCGCGACTCGATATCGCCGAGGCCGAGGAGCTTCAGCCGCTCCAGGATCAGGCCGCGATAGCGGGCCCGCACGGAGGGCCAGTCGATCCCGGCCTTCAGGTTCGGCACCGGCACCAGCACGTAGAGGGCGGTGTGACCGGGGGGCGCCATGCCGCCATCGGTGTAGCCGGCATGCTGCACGTAGAGCGAGGGCTGCATCGGCAGCGTGCCCTCGGTGATCTCGCGGATGTTCTTCTCGTAGCCTTCGGCCAGGAGGATCGTGTGGTGCCCGAGGCTGTCGGGCATTTTCCCCTCGATGCCGAGGTAGAGCATGAAGGTCGAGCAGGAGAGCCGCGCCTTGCCGATCTTGGCGTCCCGCCAGCGCGGGCGGTGCCGCTCCGGCACCAGGGCGCGCACCACCTTGGCGAAGTCGCCGTTGATCAGAACCGCGTCGGCGTTGAAGGTCTCGCCCTTCGCCACGAGCCCGCTGGCGCGCTTGCCGTCGAACAGCACCCGCTCGACAGCGGTGTCGAGCCGGAGGTCGACGCCCATGCGCGTGGCCAAGCCCGCCATCGCCTCGGAGACCGCGCCGCAGCCGCCCACCGGGTGGTAGACCCCGTGCTCGTATTCGAGGAACGACAGGATCGTGAACAGGCTCGGGCACCGGAACGGCGACATGCCGAGGTACTTGGTCTGGAACGAGAAGGCGAGGCGCACCCGCGGATCGGCGAAGTGGCGCTTGAGGTCGCGGTCGACGCTGCGGCCGGGATGCAGGTAGGGCAGGGCCGCCAGCATCGCCGGGCTCGCCATGCTGCGCAGGGTGTGGAAGGCCTGCTCGAGGACAGGCTTGAAATAGCGCAGCTTTGTGCGGTTCTCCGCGAAGAAGGCTTTCACGTTCTTCGCGTCGTCCGGCGCGAGGCCGGCGATCTCGCGCTCCAGGCGCTCGACGTCGCCCGTGGCCCGGATCGTCCCCGAGATCCCGTCCTTGGCCTCGAAGACCAGATGATATTGCGGGTCGAGGCGCTCGAGCTTGACGTGATCCTCGAGGCGCTCGCCGCAACTCGCGAAGATGTCGGCGAGGATCTGCGGATAGAGGAAGAAGGTCGGGCCGATATCGAACCGGTAGCCGCCGGGGGCCTCCACGGTCTTGGTGCGGCCGCCGACCTGCGCGTCCTTCTCGAAGACGGTGACGTGGATTCCGGCACGGGCCAGGAGCAGGGCGGCAGCCAGTCCGCCCGGACCGGCACCGACCACGGCCACCCGGCGTCCGGTCAGCGCCCGCAACCCATCCCCAGACTGAAGCAACGCCGCCGACTCCCCGCAGAATCCCCGCATCCCTGTAGCCAAGCTAGACATGCAGCATCGCACGGCAATTGCAGCCCTTTGTCGCGCGCAGAATCACCGCCGCGATCGGCGCGCCGAAACCAATCGTCAGCTTTTACCGGTGAGCCGTCCCTGGCCATGGGCGATGGCGTGCAGGGCGATCCCCGCCGCCGTGGCGACGTTGAGGGAATCGAAGCCGGCGGCCATCGGGATGCGGACCGGGCGCGCCCGGGCGAGCGTCGCCGCGTCGAGCCCGGGGCCTTCGGTTCCGAGGATCAGAAGCGCCCGCGCCGGCACGGCGAGGTCGTCCAGGGTCTCGGTCGCCGCCGGGCTGAGCGCCAGCGCCTCGAGGCTGAGCGCCGCCGCCGCCTGCAGCCAGTCCTGACCGGCGGGAAGCCGCGCGAAGGGCTGGATCAGCGCGGCGCCGGCGGAGACCCGGATGCTCTTGCGGTAGAGGGGATCGCAGCTTCCCGCATCGAGGAGCACCGCGTCGGCCCCGAAAGCCGCAGCGTTGCGGAAGGCCGAGCCGACATTGTCGTGGTTGGTCAGCCCCGCGAGCCCGAGGACCAGGGCCTGGGCCGGGGGCGGCGGCACGATCGCGGCCGCGTCGGGCTCCTTTCCGCGCATCCCGATCGCCAGCACCCCGCGGTGGATCGGGAAACCCGTGACGGCGCTCATCACGGCCTTGGCGGCAAGGTAGACCGGCGGCGGTTCCGGGCAGGCGGCCACGTCTCCGGCCAGCCCCGGCCAGCGTTCCGGCGCCAGGAGGATCGATTCGGCGCGGAAGCGGGTGCGGCGGCCCAGGAGCAGGCGCAGGGTCACCTCGCCCTCGGCGATGAAGCGCCCGGCGCGGCCGACGAGGTCGCGTTCGCGCATCCGCGCATAGGGTTCGAGGCGCGGATCGTCCGGATCGGCGATCGTCTCCGCGGCCGGGCCCACCTCAGCCCTGCGGCCGATCGGTCCGGCTCGCGATCGGGTCGGCCTCGGCCCTGGTCGGCACCTTCACCAGCGCCTCGCCGTCGAGGACGGTCTCGCCCGCCACCGCACAGCGGCAGGCGAGCCGCGCGCGGCGGCGCTCGGGCATCAGTTCGGCAACCGTGACGGTGACCTCCACGACGTCGCCGATGCGCACCGGGGCGCGGAAGTTCAGGGTCTGCGAGATGTAGACCGCGCCCGGTCCCGGCAGGCGCGTGCCGAGCACCGCCGAGATCAGCCCGGCCGTGTACAGGCCGTGGGCGATGCGGGTGCCGAACGGCGTGCGCGCGGCGAAGTGTTCGGAGAGGTGGATCGGGTTGCGGTCGCCGGTGATCTCGGCGAAGCCCACCACGTCTGAGGAGGCGATCGTCTTGGACAGGGTCTCCGACAGCCCGACCTCGAGATCCTCGAAATAGAGCACGCGCAATTCGGGCAGCATGACTCGGCAGACCTCCGGTTCCGGCCGGTCGCCCGTCTCGCGCGTCCGGCTCCTGAAACCGCGTCGCACGATCGCGCCGCCGAATCCACCCGGACGAAGGCGCAAGAGCGTCGAACTTTCTTGAGGCGCGGACAGGGTTTTCTCAACGCGCCGCTCGACAGGCGCTCCGCTCTCGGCAAAGAGGCGGCCCGTGAACGCCGATGACGCCCTCCGGCCCGCGCCGCCCGGTCTCCGCCCGACCGTCGCCCGCGTGGCAGCGCTGAACCTGTCCTATTTCGGCATCGAGATCGCGGTGGCGCTCGGCATCGGTTCGGTCGCGCTCATCGCCGACAGTCTCGACTTCCTGGAAGATGCCGCCATCAACCTCCTGATCGTCGCGGGCCTGGGCTGGAGCGCGCGCAACCGGGCGCGGCTCGGCACCGCCATGGCGTTCATCCTGCTCCTGCCGGCGCTGGCGGGCGCCTACGCCGCATACGGGAAGGTCTCGGATTTCGTCGCTCCGGCCGCTCTGCCGCTGACCCTCACCGGCCTGGGCGCGCTCGCCGTGAATCTCACCTGCGCGCTGATGCTCGCCCGGCATCGCTCCGGATCGGGCAGCCTGACCCGGGCCGCCTATCTCTCGGCCCGCAACGACGCCTTCGCCAATCTCGCGATCATCGCGGCCGGGCTGGTGACCGCCCTCCATCCCTCGCCCTGGCCGGATCTCGTCGCCGCGGCGGGGATCGCGATCCTCAATGCCGATTCCGCCGCCGACATCCTCCGGGCCGCCGCGGCCGAGCGCCGGGCCGCCCGCTAGTCACAGCCATGCGCATCTTTCCCATCTCCGACCTGCACCTGGAGCGGCGGCGCCTCGACCTGATCGCACCCCCGACGGAGCCGTTCGACCTCCTCGCCTGCCCGGGCGATCTCTACGAGGGACATCCCGAACGCGGGCTGGCGGCCCTGCTGCACCTCGCCCAGGGCAGGCCGATCGTCCTGGTGCCGGGCAACCACGAGCGCTATGCCCCGACCGGGGATCCGCGCACCGCGCCGGAGCTGCTGGCGGCCCTCGAGGCGGAGGTCGCCCGCCTGAACGGGCTCGGGGCCCGGATTCATCTGCTCCAGGGCGCGCGGAGCTGCGTCATCGACGGGGTCCGGTTCATCGGGACCACCCTGTGGAGCGACTGGACCCTCGCCGGGCGCTGGCTCACCGCCGCAACGCCCGACCGGCCCGACGATCCGGTGGCCTACGCGGCCGCGCGCATGACCGACCCGGTCACCGGCTCGCGGGAATATCTCGGGTCGATCCGGAGGGCGGACGGCAGCCCGTGGCAGCCGGCGGACGCGATGGCGGCGCACCGGATCGAGCGGACGGCACTGCACGCGGCGCTCGGTATCCCGCATGACGGCCCGACCGTGGTCGTGACCCACCACCCGGCAAGCCCGCTCGCGGCGGATCGCTTTCGCGATGAGCCCGGCGTTCCCTGGTGGGTCCCGGCCTTCTACGCCTCCACGGCCCTGGACGACCTCGCCGATGCCGGGCGGCCGGCGCTGTGGATCTCGGGCCATTTCCACGCGGGCCACGACCTGCGGATCGGCCGCTGCCGCTGGGTCTCGAACCCGGTGGAGGGGGCGACCTACCGGGCCGATTTTCGTCTGGACGTGGAGTGAGGCCGGCCTGACGCGCAACCGCCCTCCCCGGGCCGGGGAGGGCGCAGCGTCAGCCGGATCTCAGCCGTGCACCAGCACGTTGCGGAACTGCCAGGGATCGCTGGTGTCGATGTCCTCCGGGAACA
>CAXDNE010000356.1:0-6746 GCA_963990595.1 uncultured Methylobacterium sp. | reverse complement strand
CTACACTATCCTCTTCGTCGGCAGCGTCAGATGTGTATAAGAGACAGGGTACGGCCGCCGCTCGATCAACGCGCCGTAGATGTCGCAGATCGTCACCAGCCGCACGAGATCGGGGATTTCGTCCCCCCGTAGCCGGTCCGGGTAGCCGGAACCATCCAGCATCTCGTGATGCGAGCGCACGACCTGCAGCATCTCCGGCGAGAAGTCGCCATCGACGAGCATGTCGTAGCCCAGCGCAGCGTGCGTACGCATCACTGCCATCTCCTCGTCGGTCAGTCGCCCAGGCTTGTTCAAGATCGCCGGCGATATCCGAGTCTTGCCGACGTCGTGCAGCAGGGCGGCCTTGGTCAGGCGGTAGCAGTCCAGGTCGGCGAGCCCGAGCTTCGTCGCGAACGTCGCCGCCAGGCCGGTCACCAAGAGGCAGTGCTGGTGCGTAGCTTCGTCGAAGCGCTGCACTGCATGGACCCAATCGCGGATGCCGGTCTTCTGCACCGCGCGTGCGATCAGTCCGGTGCCGACGCTCGCGAGCTCCGGAGTGATCGTCTGCGTGGAGAAGAAGGTCTGGACGAAGAACTGCCGAGCCTCCTGGGCCAGCTTTGCGGCAGCCGCGGATCCCCCTTGATCGGCGAGGCGATCGATCGCTTCCTGTCCGATCTTCAGCGCCACCGCGACCGGAAGAGTGTCGCTTGCGCCCAGCAGCCGCGCCTGCGCTTCGGTCCGCGCGGCATTGCCGTGGATCAGGAACAGAAGCGGCGCGCCCGGGTCCCGGATCGGATCCAGAAGGCGCTGCAGACGAAGGAACGCCTCCGAGGTGACTTGCGCCACGTCGACGACGATCAAATCGGGGTCGGACGCCGGTGCGGTCTCGCCATAGAGGTCGTGGACGACGCACGGCCGGGCTGAACCGAGCATCCGGACAAAGCGCGCGGTCCGAAGCACGTCGTCGGAGATCAGCAGCAAACCGGACATGCCTTCCTCGCGAACGATAGATTCGACGTCAACGACGTCAGCTTCAGGGCGCCATCAGGCGTCGGGCACGAACCGCTGCGCCTCATCAGCGAGGTCCAGAACCGCACCAAGCCATTGCCGCACGGCCTTTGATGCGTCGAGCTCCTGCAAACCTAGATCGACAAGCGACTGATCTAGACCGTCGAGTGCACCTTCAAGCTGCCGGGTAAGCTCGAGAAGACGCTCGCAGCCGGCTTGGATGTGGGGCACCCTTGAGCCGAGATCCTCGCCCTGGGCGTGCGCCGTGGCCAATTCCGCACGAAGGCGGCTGGCCTGTATTGGGTCGCGAAATCTGACTGGAAGAACGCAAAGATCAGACATGACACCTTAAGTCGAGCGGGCTGCGGCGCCTCGATAGGACGGTTTGATTCCGATGAGATCACTGAAGCACCCCAATCGCAGATTGAGATAGTGCAGCAAGACGGAATGAAGGATCTTTCCGCCCGACCGCTCTTGAAGTACAAGCTGTCACTTACCCTAATTCAAACCGACCACCCGCGACTGCATAACGTCGCTGAAGATTGTATCCGCGGCCTAACAAACGGTTAAAAGAAATCTGAGTTAGGGAATATATTTCTAGGTTGTGTGGTGTTGTCATTCCACAACTGAAAAGCGAGATGCTGGTTTCGTATGATCCCGGGGGCTGCCTTGATCCCGACCCATTTGGACGATGGCCTCGTCTGACAGGGCCTCCCTGGCACGGCATGCCATCGCCCGGTATCGCGACGGATCGGAGGATGTCGAAGGCGGGCTTTGGGCGATACCGGCCGGACCACCGCGGGGTAGATGCTCGCGACCCATCATCTGGGGCGGGCGGTCATGCTTGAGAGCGTCAACACGTGTCGTCCGCGCAATCACGACAGGAGCGGCACATGGATTATTGCGTTTTACGCTGTCGGCAGTAAATTACCGCTAGTCGGGTAAAAGACGGTAATGGCATCATGGCTGCTGCATCGTCATTCGTGTTCGCGCGGCCCGAGGTGGCTTCGCGTGTCGCACAGTGGGCTCTAGGGGAGGATCCGTTCTCCCCCGGGGAGGTCAGCGTATTTCTTGCCGCGCCCCGCCGCACCGGCAAAAGCACCTTCCTCGTGCACGACCTGCTGCCGGAGCTGGCGGCGCGTGGCGCCACCCCCGTCTACGTCGACCTGTGGTCGCAGAAGTCCGGCGACCCGGGCGATCTGATCAACGAAGCTGTCCGGAAGGCTCTGGACAAGCAGGGTAGAGGCGTTCTCGACCGCATCCGAGGCGCCGGCGTGACGAAGGCCGGACTGGGGTCTTGGTTGAGCTTCGACCTGGAGAAGCTTGGCGTGCCTGGCGGCGCGACGCTCGCGGAAGGTCTGGCGGCGCTCGTGCGGAAGGCTCGAGGGCCGGTCGTAATGGTCGTCGACGAAGCCCAGCAGGCGCTGAAGTCGGAAGCAGGTCGGGATGCCATGTTCGCCCTGAAGTCGGCGCGGGATACGATCAACCTGGATCCGACGCTGACCGCCGGCCGACCGGCGGCACTGGGTCTGGTCTTCACCGGATCGCATCGCGACAAGCTTGCCTCCCTCGTGACGGGACGAGACCAGCCCTTCTTCGGATCCAGGATCCGGGACTTCCCCCTGCTCGGACGCGACTACACCGAGGCGTACGGGCGCCATGTCAACGGGCTCCTGCCGCCTGATCGTCGGATCGATCCGGCGGAGATCGAAAAGGCCTTCGACATCGTCGGACGACGCCCCCAGTACCTCCACGCCGCCGTCACCCGATACGCGACCGGCGACCTGGGCGGGGAACGCGAATTCGATTCCCTCCTCGAGCTCGCACGGGACGAGCGGGAGACCCATTGGGACTCGTATCGGCGGCAATGGTCCAACCTGAATGCCCTGCAGCAGGCCGTCCTCGAGCGCATCATCGGCGAAGGCGAGCGCTTCAGGCCGTTCGACGCCGGAAGCCTCGCCGCATATTCGGATGCCGTGGGTGAACCGATCGCAGCCAGGGATGTCCAGCAGGCGCTCGACGCACTGCGGGAGCAGGAGCTCGTCGTCCGGCTGGAGCGCGGCAGGTACTCGCTTGAGGACCCCTCGCTCGCCGACTGGCTTCGGGCGGAATCCGCATCGCCCGAGGAGGACGCGCCGCCATCGGGGCCGCGGCCTTGATGGACACGCGCCGGCCTCGTAGCGGCCAGTCGAGGATCACCTCGCAGGGATATGCCGTATGCCTCGAGAGTGTCGGAGGCACGTCGAGGCTGCCGATCCCCCTACCGCATCGTCGGGATCGTCGGCGCGGCCGCTTCGTACGGATCCGGCTCGTCTTCGGCCGGATCGATGCCGAGCCGCGCCTTCGCTGATCGCATCAGCTCGAGGACATCGTCGTCGAGATCGATCAGCAGACTCGTCGTGGCCGGTACGGACGCGGCCGCATCGAGCTCCACCCTGAGATCGAAGGCGACGCCAGCTTCCCGAGATCGACGGGCGATCCGTTCGATGTCGGCCTGCATGCACGCATTCAGGACCCAGCGGGCCATGATGAGCATGTCGTCGGTCGGAGTTCTGCCCCCATACGAAAACTGCTCGATGTTCAGCCGGTAGACGAACCCGTCCTGCCCGGCGTCTATGGAACGGCCGACAGCGAGGGTGCAGCCGGGATCGAAGCTGCCGTCGTCGTTCCTCACGGGGTCCGGGGGCATGACGACCATCGCGAAGGAGGAGCGTCCGTCGCATCTCGAGGGGTCGATGTCTCCCGGCATGAACTCCACGGTTTCCGACGCCGGGTCCGATACGACCTCCGGTGGTCGGCCGAAATAGCGATGGTTGGCTCGGACCGCCGGCCAGGAGTTCGTCCAGCTAGGGAAGCTGGCGGCGAACCCCTTCGCGTCCAGGTCCATTGGAATCAGCAGTTCGATATGAACCGGACCGAAGATCCCGCTCGGCGCTGCCATGTCGGGCATCCGGCTGGGTTCGGGCATGCTCGGATCGCGACCGGACGATCCGGGGTGTCGCGCGAGCACCGCGTCGTCGACACGCCCTCCCCTGCGGTCGTCGAATGCCAGCCTGCACGGGCTACCCATCCGGACGAGGCGCTCGACATCGTTCGGCGCGAGCAGCTGATGGCGGCGCGCCCCGTAGAGCAGCCGCTCCTTCACCCACTTGTAGGCGTCCGCGGAATACGGAGCGTCCAGCTCACGCGCCAGCGCCCGGTAGCGCTTCATGGCTTCGTCCCAATCGTCGAATGCCGGCGGCCTGTCGATCTCCAGGCAGAAGTCGATGTCGCCCACGTCGGCCCTGTCGGGATCGACCATGCTCCCGAAGAGCCATATCTCGCGCACGCGGAATGGCAGATCGCCTCTCGCGTTGATGCGCTCGGCCGCGTCGAGAAGACCGTCGAAGATCTGATGGGCCTTCTCCTTCTGCGTCCGGGCGGTCGCCTTGGCCGAACCGAGCGCCCTGCCCTTGGCGGTGAGACCGTCCACCACGGGGATGACGAAGTCGCCGGCCACGTTTCCGATGAATCCGCGGTCGCGAAGTTCCTCGACGAGGACGGCCGTCGTGGCCTGGGGCAGTTCGATGCCGCGCTTGCGGCTGATCTGTTCGATGTTCCTGAGACGGCCGCTCTGGTGCCACGTCTGGAGCAGGTTCCGCACCTTGAGGAGCGGAACGCCGAGCAGGTCGGCATCCTTGGGCAGCATGACGCTCATGTCGGCCGACGTACCTAGCTGGCTGTCGATCACGGATCGTGCCGCGACGCTTCGAGCGGAAGCATAGCAAGAGACGATGCAATTCGGATCCCGCACGACCGGCATCGTCGATGCGGTATGGGCAGCACATGTCACCCGTGCCGGACTCGGCCCACGATGGTAGAGGTGCGGCTGTCCATGGATCTGCAATCCAATGAATGAGGTGCCGGAAATGGAGGGGTCCGCGTCCCGACGCCAGCGGGTGATCCAACTGGTGCGTCTGGCGGTCGATGACCTGCGCTCGTTGGGCGTCGAGGCCAGGATCTTCGGTTCGTTGGCCGCGGGCTCCTTCGGAGACCGGTCCGACGTGGACTTCCTGGTCGTGTCGTGCCCAAGCGAACTGAAGTACACGATCGAAGGGCGCGTCGAGGATCGGCTGGGCGATCTGCCTTTCGACGTCGTCTACCTGGACGAGATCCCGCCCGACAGGATCGAGCGCTTCACGCGCCATGCGGTCGAGGCCAGCCGGCTGTCCTGATGCTCGGATCGTGACCCGTTGCCGGCGGCCGGCAACCTGATACCGTCCCCCAATGGCAGACAAGCACCAGAGCGTCGGCGAACTCTACAAGGCGAAGGCCATCATCGACGACGACGTCGCGAAGGCGGTCGACGCCTACATGGCCGATCCGAAGACGGGCCTGCATCCGCTCGGCGACGACTACCAGCTCGATCTCGCGGCGACGGTCGAAGGGCATCCCTGGGCCAAGGCCGAGGTCGCCCGGGCCGACGCGTCCGAGAACCTGAAGCGGCACGCGGTGCGGACCGCGATCCTCCTGGCGTACCCGAAGAAGCGGTAAGGCGAAGGCGGATCCTCAGACCGGCTCGCACCCCTCCAGGTCGTCCTCGTCGAACAGATGCTCGGCCACCTTGTACGGCGGCCCTGTGAAGTAGCCCGCCGCCTCGGCTTCGGCACCGGGCACGATGCGGGTCGCCACGGGATTGCCGGGCACCAGCGTCGCCATCTCGACCTCGTCTATCCGGATCGCGGCCACGGTACGCGTCCCGACATCCGTGCAGCGCCACCGGCGACGGCCCTCCGCGGTCGTGAACTCGCCCCCGATCCGAAAGTCCGACAGGTCCATCTCTCGGTCCACCTCTCCGTAGACGTGCACCCGCACCGATCGCCCCGAGGGACCGTCGCCTTGCCGATCGTACACGATCCAGGTCGCGATCGCAGGGGTAGTCGGCAGCCCTGGCCGGCCCGCGTTAGCCCCATATTCGGTTGACGCGCCCTTAACCCTCCGCGAAGGCATCGCTCCTTCCCGCTTTGCGTTCCCGTCTCGTTCCCGTACCTTCGCTCCCGTCGCTAATGGAGACGAACGTGCCCCCCGCGTTTTCGATCGATGGACCGTTCGACTGCCAAGCCTGCGGCGCCTGCTGCGTCGCAGCCGGGCCCGTCGCCGTCTATCCCGCCGACGACCGCGTGCCGCGGCATCGGACCAGATCCGTGCGCCGCATGATGGGCTTCGCGAGCTTCGAGGCCGACGACGGAGTCCGCTGCATGAAGGCCGACGACGACGGTCGCTGCGGAGCCCTGAAGGGCCAACCCGGCATCGCCGTCTCCTGCGGGATCTACGACCGCCGGCCGGCCGTCTGCGCCGACTTCCAGCCCGGCTCCGACTTCTGCCGCGACGCGCGCCGGAACGCGAGCGTGCATTACGGTCGCGTCCGCGCCGTTCCTTCGCACGCCAATGCCGCCGCGATCGCCTCGAGGGCCGCGTCGTGAGCCGACGCATCCGCATCTCCGCCGCCGGCATCGACGCCCTGCGCGTGCTCGCGTCGCGAGGCGCCCTCCCCCGCCACCCGTCCGGAAGCGGTTGGGGCATGGGCTTGCCCGACGGCGGCCCCCTAGTCTCCGACAAGGCCGCCAGCGGCATCCTGGCCCACGGCTTCGCCGTGACCGGGCCCGTGCCCGATGCCCCCTCCCCCGCAACCGAGCTCCGCCTGACCGGAGCCGGCCAGATCCACCTTGTGCAGCTACTGTCTCTTATACCCCTCTCCCGCGCCCCCGCGACAAGAGGCC
>CAXDNE010000355.1:0-6821 GCA_963990595.1 uncultured Methylobacterium sp. | reverse complement strand
GAGATTGCCTCTTGTCTCGTGGGCTCGGAGATGTGTATAAGAGACAGCATGCCGGCCCCGGGACGGCCGGCATGAGCGCCGGTCTCGCAGCCCCGGTCGATCGCCTCATCGTCACCACGGAGGCCGACTGGAACGACGCCTGGTACTTGGTCTGCATGAAGGTCTCGACGATCGGCTTCGTCGTCGTCGACGCGCGGGAACGCGTCACCGCCATCGACGAACTCCGAGCCGCCGGGATCACCGACATCTCCGGATATCTCGACGCCCACCCCGCCGTGGCGGACCGGCTGCGCCACGGGATGGTCATCCTCGACGTCAACGAGGCGGCGGTGCGGATGTTCGGCGGCGCCGGCCGCGCCGACATGATCGGGCAGCGCACGCAGCGCTTCTTCGACCCGCTCTGCACCGCCCAGGTCAATTCCGCCCGCGCCTTCGCGGAAGGCGCGACCGCGTTCCAGCAGCAGGCGCACAGCGTCAGACTGGACGGGACCCGCTTCGAGACCCTGTTCTGCGTGGTCCCCAAGGCGGACGGGGCCACGTCGGGCCTGTGGCTGGCCTCCTTCGTCGACATCACCGAGCACGTCCAGCGGCAGGCCTCCCTCAACACGTTGCGGGATGAGCTCGCGCATGTCGCCCGCATCTCGACGCTGGGCGAGTTGTCCGCCTCCATCGCGCATGAGATCGGCCAGCCCCTGTCGTCGATCGGCATGACCGCCGGGGCGATGCTGCGCCTCCTCGACCGGGAGGAGATCGACCGCGACCTGCTCCGGCGGCAGTGTCAGCGCATCGTCGCGCAGGTGGCGCGCGCCGGCGACATCATCGATCGCACACGCAGCATGGCCACCAAGCGGGACAGCGTGCGGATGCCCGTCTCCATCGCCGAGGTGCTGACGGAATCCGTGCAGTTCGTCCGGTACGATCTCACGCGCACCGACATCACCTTCAGCGTCGCCTGCGCCGAGCGCGATACGGTGGTCGAGGCCGACCGGATCCAGCTGCAGCAGGTCTTCGTCAATCTGCTGATGAACGCCATTCAGATTCACCGGCAATCCGGCACCCCGAGGCCGGAGATCAGGATCGAGACGTCGCACCGGGACGGATCCGTGACGATCGACATCCTCGACAACGGGCCCGGCCTCGATCCCCGCACCGTCGACCGGTTGTTCGACGGCTTCTTCACGACGCGCGCCGAGGGGCTCGGCCTCGGCCTCAGGATCTGCCGCACGATCGTCGCGGCCCATGGGGGGTCGATCGAAGCGAGCGCCCGAAGCGACGGCCCGGGCGCCCGCTTCTCCGTGTCTCTGCCGCTCCACCGGACGTGAAGGGATCGCCCGGACTCCCGGATCGGAGAGCCCGGGCCCGACCGCGTCGGTCCTGCGCTCGGGGGCGGCGAACTTAAGCGGCCGCGGATCGTCCGACCCCGTACCGGGTCGCCGGGCTGGCGGCGCCCAGCTGTGCCGACAAGGCGGTGCGCGCGGCCTCCAGGGCGGTCCAGGCCTCGCCCTTCTCCAGAGGCGGGATCGTGACGACCTCGCCGGCCTCGAACCCGGCCAGGGCCGCCGCGACGAGGTCGGCCGTCCGCATGACGATGCCGGCGGGAAGGTTCTGATGGCCGCCGACGCCGGCCACGTTCCAGAACTCGGTCGCCGTCGCGCCGGGCAGGACCGCCTGGATTCGGACGCCCCGCGACGCGAGTTCGTGCTGCAGCGACTGGGTGAAGGCGAGGACGTAGGCCTTGCTCGCGCCGTAGACCCCGTTCAGCAGTTCGGGGATGATGGCGACGGTCGAGGCGATGTTGATGATCGCGCCGTGCCCCCGCGCGGCGAAGGCCGGCGCCGCCGCGTAGGCGAGGCGCGTGACGGCCGTGACGTTCACGCCGATCATCCGCTCCATCGCGTCGGGATCCGCCTGAAGGAGGGGGGCCGCCGAGCCGAAACCGGCATTGTTGACCAGCATGGTGATCCGCTGGTCGCCGCGGAGGATCGCCTCGATCCGCCGCAGATCGGCGCCGTCATTCAGATCGGCCTGGACGGTGTCGATCGTCCGACCGGACGTTGCGCGCAGCTTCTCCGCCACGGCCGCGAGGCGATCGATGTTGCGGGCCACCAGGATCAGGTCGAACCCGCGCTGCGCGAGTTCTTCCGCATAGACGGCTCCGATCCCGCTCGAAGCGCCCGTGATGAGCGCAGTTCCCTTCGTGTCAGCTGTCATGTCGAAGATTCTCCGTCCGCAAGGGATGACGGAGACCGTAACGATTGCTGTCGATCGGGGCAGTTATACCGGCACGGGCCGGCGACATACCTTGGTATGATGCGGGGCCCGCGCGCCGACGCGGGACCGTGCTGTCGCGCCGGCAGCCCCGCGCGCGCCCGTCAGGCGCGCCCCTCCTGCACGGCGTGGCAGGCGACGCCGTCGAGGAGCGCCGGCACCTCGGCGCGGCAGCGGTCGTTCGCCAGCGGGCAGCGCGGGTGGAAGGTGCAGCCGGGGGGCGGGTCGATCGGGTTCGGGATCTCGCCGGAGACCGGCACCCGGGCGCGGCCGACATGGGCGAGGTCGGGCACCGCGTCGAGGAGCATCCGCGTGTAGGGATGGCGGGGTGTCGCGAACAGATCACGCGCGGACGCGACCTCCACGAGGCGGCCGAGATACATCACCCCCACCCGGGTCGCCATGTGGCGGACCACGGCGAGGTTGTGGGAGATGAACAGGTAGGTGAGCCCGAGCCGGTCCTGCAGGTCGCGCATCAGGTTGAGGATCTGCGCCTGCACCGACACGTCGAGGGCCGAGGTCGGCTCGTCGCCCACCAGGAATTCCGCCTGGCTCGCCAGCGCCCGGGCGATCGCCACTCGCTGGCGCTGGCCGCCGGAGAATTCGTGCGGGTATTTCCGCGCGTCGTCCGCGTGGAGGCCGACCAACCCGAGCAGCTCGCTGACCCGGGCGCGGATCGCTCCCTCGCCGTGGATCAGGTTGAAGGCCCGGATCGGCTCGGCGATGATTTTTCCGACCCGCCAGCGCGGGTTCATGGACGCGTAGGGGTCCTGGAAGATCATCTGGATGCGCGCCCGCAGGCGCCGTCGGGCGGCGGCCTGGCGGGGGTCGGTCATCGAGACGCCGGTGATCGTCACCTCGCCGGCGGAGGGCGGCAGCAGGCCGACCACCATGCGGGCCACCGTCGACTTGCCGGAGCCGGACTCGCCGACGATCGCGAAGGTCTCGCCCTTCTCGATCGCGAAGCCGACCCGGTCGACCGCCGTGAGGAACTTGCGCGGCTCGCGCTCGATCACCCGGTTGAGCCAGGGCTTCGAGACGTCGAACCGGCGGCGCAGGTCGGTGACTTCGACGTAGGCGCTCACGCTGCGCGCTCCGCTGCATCGTACAGGTGACAGGCGACCCGGCTCGCATCGACCGGGATCGGCTCGGGCCGCTCGACGCGGCAGCGGGCAAACACCTTCGGGCAGCGCGGGTTAAAGGCGCAGCCCTTCGGGATGGCGGTGAGCCGCGGCATCGAGCCGGGAATCTGGCTGAGCCGGTCGGCCTCCTGCGACAGGGTCGGGATCGCCCCCATCAGGCCGACCGCGTAGGGGTGGTGCGGCTTGGCGATGACCGAGGCGACCGGGCCGATCTCGGCCACCCGCCCGGCATACATCACCGCCACCCGGTCGGCGGCCTCGGCGATGACGCCCATGTCGTGGGTCACCAGCATCACCGCGGTGCCGTGCTCGCGGCAGAGGCGCTTGAGCAGGGTGATGATCTGCGCCTGAACCGAGACGTCGAGGGCCGTGGTCGGCTCGTCGGCGATGATCAGCTCCGGCTCGGCCGCGAGCGCCAGCGCGATCACCACCCGCTGGCGCATGCCGCCGGAGAATTCGTGCGGGTAGCCGTCGATCCGCCGCTCGGGGGCCGGGATGCCGACCTCGGCCAGGAGGTCGATGGCGCGGGTCCGGGCGGCCTTCGCCGACAGGTCGGTATGGGTGCGCAGGGTCTCGACGATCTGGTCGCCCACGCGGAACAGCGGGTCGAGCGAGGTCAGCGGATCCTGGAAGATCATGCCGATGCGCTTGCCCCGCACCCGCCGCATCGCCTCGGGGGAGAGGTTGTCGATGCGCTCGCCGCGTAAGGAGATCTCGCCGCCGGCGATCCGGCCGGGCCGGTCGATCAGCCCGATCACCGCCGAGCCGGTCACCGACTTGCCGGCCCCGGACTCGCCGACGACCCCCAGGATCTCGCCGCGGCCGATATCGAAGGAGACCCGATCGATGGCGGTGAGCGGCCCGCGGCGGGTGTCGAAGGCGACCGTGAGGTCGCGCACGGAGAGGATGGTGTCGCTCATTGCAGCTTCGGGTTGAGTGCGTCGCGCAGCCAATCCCCCAGGAGGTTGATGGCGATGACCAGCCCGGCCAGCGCCAGCCCCGGAAAGGCGACGATCCACCACTCGCCCGAGAACAGGAAGCGGTTGCCGGTGCGGATGAGCGTGCCGAGCGACGGCATGGTCTCGGGCAGGCCAGTGCCGAGGAACGACAGGGTCGCCTCGGTGATGATCGCGAGCGCGAGGTTGATCGTCGCGATCACGAAGACCGGGCCGGTGACGTTCGGCAGGACGTGGCGGACCATGATCACCGGGGGCGACAGGCCGATCAGCCGCGCCGCCTGGACGTAGTCCTTGCCCTTCTCGACCATCACGGAGGAGCGCACGGTGCGGGCGTACTGCACCCAGAAGGACAGGCCGATCGACACCACGATCAGCCCGATCAGCGGCCCGACATCCAGCGCGCTGCCGAAACTCGCCTTGGCAACGCCGTCCACCACCAGGGCGATCAGGATCGCCGGGAAGGTGAGCTGCACGTCGGCGACCCGCATGATCAGCGTGTCGAGGAAGCCCCCCGCGTAGCCGGCGATCAGGCCGAGCGCGATGCCGAGGATGCCGGACGTCACCACCCCGAGCACGCCGACGATCAGCGACAGGCGCAGGCCGTAGAGCACCGCCGAGAGCACGTCCCGGCCCTGGTCGTCGGTGCCGAGATAGTAGGGCGCCTGACCGTCCGCCTGCCAGATCGGCGGCAGGTTGGAGTTGATCAGGTCGAGCTGGGCCGGATCGTAGGGGTTTTGGGGTGCGACCCACGGAGAGGCGAAGGCGAGCCCCACCATCAGCACCGTGGCGATCAGCGCCGCCACGGCGGTTTTTGAGCGCAGAAAATTCGCCAGCAGGTCGGAATCGCGCCAGCGCGCGAGCCGCGAGGGCTTCGCCTCCGGCAGCGGAACCGGCGGGGCGTCGCCGGCGTCGAGGTCGTATCCACTCATCTGGTCGCCCTCACGCCGTCCGCCCGGCGGGCAGCCGCAGGCGCGGATCCACCACCGTGTAGAGGATGTCGACCACGAGGTTGATGGTCACGAAGATCAGCGCGACGAGCAGAAGGTACGCGGACATGATCGGGATATCGACGTTCTGGACGGCCTGGACGAAGAGCAGGCCCATGCCGGGCCACTGGAACACCGTCTCGGTGATGATCGAGAAGGCGATGACCGAGCCGAGCTGCAGCCCCGCGATGGTGATCACCGGCACGAGGGTGTTCTTGAGCGCGTGCCGCAGGTGGACGGCGCGGGTGGTGAGCCCCCGCGCCCGGGCGAAGCGGATGTAGTCGGTGCGCAGCACCTCCAGCATCTCGGCGCGCACCAGCCGCATGATCAGCGTCATCTGGAACAGGCCGAGCGTCACGGAGGGCAGGATCAGCGCCTTGAGACCCGACGCGGTGAGGAATCCGGTGGTCCACCAGCCCAGCCGCACCGTGTCGCCGCGCCCGTAGGAGGGCAGCCAGCCGAGCGTCACCGAGAACAGGTAGATCAGCAGGATGCCGATCAGGAAGGTCGGCAGGCTGATCCCGATGAGCGAGACCGCCTGGAACAGGCCGGCGAGCCAGGAGTCGCGGCGCAGCGCGCAGTACACGCCCATCAGGATCCCCACCACCAGGGCGAAGATCGTGGCGCAGAAGGCGAGTTCCAGCGTCGCCGGCATGCGCTCGGCGAGCAGCTGCGAGACCGGCTGCCGGAACTGGTAGGAGATGCCGAACTGGCCCCGCACCACATTGCCGGCGTAGCGGACGAACTGGACCAGCACCGGGTCGTCGAGGCCCAGATCCGTCCGGATCTGCGCCCGCTCGGCCACGGTGGTGTCGGGCCCGACGATCTGGTTCACGGGGTCGCCCGCGAACCGGAACATCGCGAAGGCGATGAGCCCGACGACCGCGAGGACCGCGGCCGCCTGGATCACCCGGCGCAGCAGGAAGGCGAGCACGCCTCAGCCTCCTACGACGGGTCCTTCGACACCCAGTACAGCAGCAGCAGGTTGTCGGCCCGCTGGGTCAGGTGGACCTTCTTGGAGACGCCCCAGGCCAGAGCCTGCTGGTGCAGCGGGATGTAGCCCCAGTCGGTATTCAGGACGTCGAAGCCCTCCTTGATCAGGGCGTCGCGCTTGGTCTTGTCGGTCTCGGATTCGACCTTGTCGGCGATCGCGTCGATCTTCGGATCGCAGTAGCCCGCGAGGTTCCAGCCGCCGCGGCCCGACTTGTCGCCGGGCTTCCGGCAGCCGACGATCTCGTAGAGGATGTTGTGGCTGTCCAGCGAGGACGGGGTCCAGCCCAGCAGGTAGAACGAGGTGTCGTAGTTCGGCGCCAGCACCTTGGCGAAGTATTTGGCCTTCGGCTGGGCGTTGAGGTTCACCTTGACGTTGATGCGGGCCAGCATCGAGACCACCGCCTGGCAGATCGCCTCGTCTTTGACGAATAGGTCGTTGTTGCAGTACATCGTCAGCGAGAACCCTTCAGGGT
>CAXDNE010000354.1:0-6834 GCA_963990595.1 uncultured Methylobacterium sp. | reverse complement strand
ATTGCCTCTTGTCTCGTGGGCTCGGAGATGTGTATAAGAGACAGTCCATTGACCACGCGGGAGCCTTCTACATGGCACGAGGACCGACCTCCGGACCGGCCCCCACCTGCGCGATCGGGGTGATGGCGAAAGCGCCGCGAAGCGGGCGCTCCAAGACGCGGCTGTGCCCGCCGCTGACCCTCGACGACGCAGCGGCTCTGAGCGCCGCCTTCCTGCGCGACACGACCGCCAACATCCAAGAGGCGGCCCGCGCCGCGCCGATTGCCGCCTACGCGGCTTTCGCGCCGCCGGGCGCGGAGGCTCTGGTGATCCCCCATCTTGCGCGGGGAACCGACCTCGTCCTGGCGGATGGAAGCGTCACAACCGCGGCGCAGGTCGAGGGCTTCGGCCGTTGCCTGCTGCAGGCCGTCCAGGGCATGCTGGCGCACGGTCACGCGGCGGCCTGCGTGCTGAGCTCCGACATCCCGACCCTGCCGACGCGGCTCCTGATCCAGGCGGCCCGGATCCTGCTCGAACCGGGCGAGCGGGGCGTGTTCGGCGCCTGCGACGACGGCGGCTACTACATCCTCGGCCTCAAGCAGGCCCATGCCCGCCTGTTCGCCGACATCGCCTGGAGCACCGACACCGTCGCGGAAGCGACCCGCGCCCGGGCGCGCGAGATCGGCCTCGATCTCGTCGAGCTGGAGCCCTGGTACGACGTCGACGACGCGGCCTCGCTCGCGCGGCTCGCCGCCGACAGGACCGGCTACGCGGCCCCGGCGACGCGCTCGGTCCTGGCGCGGCTCGCGCGCGCGTCGGAGTTGGTGCCGGCATGATCCGGCTTCTCGCCAGCCCCGCTCATCGGCTCGCGGCCCTCGGCCTCCTGCTTCTGGCCGTCACTGTCGGCGCGCTGGCGATCCAGGTGCCGGGCGCCGACACCGTCGGCGCGGCGCCCCAATCCAACGCCTTCATCGGCGTGGTCGCGGTCGGCCTCGCGGTCTACCTCCTCGCCGTGCGCCTCGTGTTGCGGGAGCGGCTGCCGCGCGCGGCCCTATGGACGATCCTCGGCATCGCCGTGCTGCTGCGGGCCGCTTTGCTGCCGGCGCTGCCGTTCCTGTCGACCGACATCTACCGCTACGTCTGGGACGGGCAGGTCCAGGCCGCCGGAATCAACCCCTACCGCTACATCCCGGCCGACCCCGCCCTCGAGCGGCTGCGCGACCCGGCGGTCTACCCGCTGATCAACCGCAAGGACTACGCTCGTACGATTTACCCGCCCGCGGCGCAGCTGGTCTTCGCCGCCGTCGGGCAGGTATCGCACAGCGTCACCGGGATGAAGCTGGCGATGTTGGGTTTCGAGGCCCTGGGCATGCTGGCCATGCTCGCGGTTCTGCGCGGCGCCGGCTTGCCTTCGGCCCGCATCCTGATCTACGCCTGGAATCCGCTGGCCCTGTGGTCCTTCGCGCGCGACGGGCACGTCGATGCCGTGGCGATCGGCCTCCTCGGCATCGCGTTGCTGGCCCGCACCCGTCGTCGGTACGGGCTCGCGGGCGCGCTCCTGGGCGCGGCGACGCTGGTGAAGGTTCTGCCTGTCGCGGTCGCGCCCGCCTTCGTCCGTGGAGGCCGGCTGTGGCGGCCTATGCTCGCCGGGGTGGCCGTGATCGCCGTCCTGTACCTGCCCTACCTCGCTGCCGGCCCGAACGTGTTCGGTTTCGCCGGCGGCTACGGGGCCGAGGAGGGCTACGACACCGGCGTGGGCTACTGGCTGCTCGCCGGTCTCGGGCATCTCGGGCTCAGCCCCCCGAGCCTGCTGCGGACCTACCTGGTCTGCGCCGGACTGACGCTCGCCGCCCTCGCGCTCCGGATCGCCTTCGGCCCGAACCGGCAGACCGCGCCCGACGCGGTCGCGCTGTGCCGCGATGCCGGGCTCCTCGCAGCCCTCACCACCTGCGCGGCGAGCCCGCACTACGCTTGGTACTACCCCTGGCTGGCGCTGCCCGCGGTGGTCGCGCCGGCCCCGGCCCTGATCTGGCTCGGCTCGGCGCCGATCCTGTTCCTGATCGACCCGTTCGACGACCGCTTCCTGTGGCCGTCGCTGGTCTTCGTCCCGGCCCTCTTCCTAGCCGCCCGCTCCCTGCGGCAGGCCTGCACCGCACCCCTCTCCGCTCTCCCGGAAGGAACCGCACCATGACGGCCTCAGCCGCAGTGAAGGACCCGCGCCGCTACTTCGAGGCGGTCGGCCCCGACCGCGCCTCCGAGGCCTTGGCGCCGCCGGTCTGCCTCTATCTGGAGGTCACGAACCGCTGCAACCTGCTGTGCGAGACCTGCCCGCGCACCTTCGAGACCCTGGAGCCCCCGGCCGACATGAGCTGGGCGCTGTTCAGCCGGATCGTCGACCAGGTTCCGGACGTCGCCCGGGTCGTGCTCCACGGGGTCGGCGAGCCGATGCTGGTGAAGGACCTGCCGCGGATGGTCCGCTACCTCAAGGACCGCGGCACCTACGTCCTGTTCAACACCAACGGCACCCTGATGCAGCCGAGGCGCTTTCAGGAGCTGATCGATACCGGGCTCGACGAGCTGCGCGTCTCCCTCGATGCCGCCGACCGGGCCTCGTACCGCCGGGTGCGGGGCAAGGACTTCTTCGACCGCATCGTGCGCGACGTCGGCAAGTTCGTCGCGTTCCAGAAGGCGACCGGCGCCGCGACCCCCCGGGTCTCGCTCTGGCTCACGGGCCTCAAGGAGACCGTGGACCAGCTCCCGACCTTCGTGCGGCTCGCCGCCGAGATGGGCGTGACCGAGGTGCACCTGCAGCGCCTCGTCTTCGACGAGGCCGGGTACGGTATGGCCCGCGCCGACCTGTCGCTGTTCGAGAGCACCCAGGCGGCGGAGGCCGCCGCCATCGCCGAGGCCGAGGCCATCGGCCGTTCGCTAGGGGTGACGCTCGACGCCTCGGGCGCGACCGAGCCCGGAATCAGCCTGAAGCGTCAGGAGGACCGCGCCTGGGCCACCTGTCGGCGACCCTGGTCCCTGATGTACGTCACCGCCCACGGTCGGGCGCTGCCCTGCTGCATCGCGCCGTTCTCGGTGCGCGGCTATTCCAACTACACGCTGGGCGACGCCACGCAGGCCACGCTCCGGGAGATCTGGAACGGCGCGGCCTATCGCGACTTCCGGACGTCGCTCCTCTCCGACGTGCCGCCCGCCCCGTGCCGGAACTGCGGCCTGCGCTGGAGTCTCTGAGCGATGCATCCGGTCAGCATCGTCATCCCGACCCTGAACGAGGCCGAAGCGATCGGCGCGGTGATCCGCGAGATCCCGCCGGCCTACGCGGCGGACGTCGTCGTCGCCGACAGCGGCTCGACCGACGGGACGCAGGACGTCGCCCGGGCCGCGGGCGCCCGGGTGATCGAGGCCGGACGCGGCTACGGCCGGGCCTGCGCGCTCGGGGCGGCCGCGGCCGATCCGGCCTCGCGCGTGATCGTCTATCTCGACGGCGACGGCGCGGATCGCGGCGACCTGATCGACCGGATCGCCGGGCCGGTGCTCGCCGGCCGCCACGACCTCGTCCTCGCCTCGCGCACGCTGGGCAGCCGCGAGCCCGGATCGATGCTCTGGCACCAAGTGCTCGCCGGCCGGCTCGCCGGCCTCGGCATCGGCCTACGCTACGGCGTCCGATACACCGACATGTGCGCCTACCGCGCCATCGACCGCGCCGTGCTGCGGGCCCTCGCCCTGCGCGAGCCGACCTACGGCTGGAACATCGAGATGCAGATGCAGGCCGCGCGAGCCGGCCTGCGCATCCGCGAGGTGCCTATGCCCTACCGGCGCCGGTTGGGCGGATCCTCGAAGGTCGCGGGTTCGCTCGGTGGGACGATGCGGGCCGCCGCTCGGATCGGCGCGACCTACCTGCGCGTCGCCGCCGGCTCGGAGCGGCGCGCGTGAGGCCGGCGATGGCGCTCAAGGACGACGCTGCACCGGGCCTTTGGGCCGGCGCCCGGACGGAGGCGCCCGGCCCCGATACGGACCACGGGATCGCGCCCGCAGGGTCGTTCGCGCTGGCGGCGTACCTGGATCGCTGGTCGGCCTGCGCGCATCACGACCTCGCCGCCTCGGACTCGGAGCCGCTGTCGCTCGCCGCCTTGCTGCGCCTTGCCGGCCCGGAGGATCGTCGGCGCTGGCGGAGGGCCGACCTCGGCTACGCCGACCCGCGCGGCGCCTCCTGGCTGCGCGCCACGATCGCCGGCTGCTACCGCCGGCTCGCTGCCGACGACGTGCTGGTCAGCGCAGGGGCGCAGGAAGCAGTGGCCTGCGTGCTGAGTGCGCTGCTCGGTCCGGCCGATCACGCGGTGGTGGTGGTGCCGATCTACCAACCCTCGGAGCTCGTCGTGTCGCGGCTGTGCGCGGCCGATGGCGTCGCCCTCCGACCGGAACCGGCCTGGACCCTCGATCTCGACGGGCTGGTCGCCGCCATCCGGCCGAACACGCGGCTGGTGCTGATGAATTTTCCCAACAGCCCGACCGGCGCGTCGCTGGATCGAACGACTCTGGAGAGGCTGGTCGACCTCTGTCGCCGACACGGGCTCTGGCTCGTCAACGACGAGGTCTATCGCCAGACGGACCTCGACCCGGGCCGAGCCGTCCCACCCGTCGTCGACGTGTACGAGCGCGGGATCTCCATCAACGGGTTGTCGAAGGGCTTCGGGCTTCCGGGCCTGCGCGTCGGCTGGGCCGCCTGTCGCGACCGCGGGGCGCTCGACCGCGTCCTCGCGGTCAAGAGCCTGCTGTCGAGCTGCCTCGCCGGACCGAGCGAGATCCTGGCGCAGGTCGCGCTGCGGGCCGAGCAGCGCCTGACCGGCCGCGCCCGCGCGATCGGGCGGCGCAACCACCACCGTCTGCGTGCTCTGCTCGATCGCTACCCGAACCTGTTCGATCCGGAAGAACCGACGAATCTCGCCTTCGCCTGCCCCCGCTTCCGTGGGCGAGAGGGTGCGACCGAGTTCTCGAAGGCTCTCGCGTCCGAGGACGGCGTCCTCGTGCTGCCCTCCGCGTTGTGGCACTCGGCGCTGGCGCCGGTCCCCACGGACCGCCTGCGCCTCGGCCTCGGTCGCGTCGGCAGCGGCGCGGCGCTCGGGATCCTCGGGGATCATCTGCAGCGGCGCGCCGGCCGATGAGTGCCGAGATCGGACGCGACCGGAGCATCGAGCACCCCGGTTCCGTTCCTCCGGGCGCGGCCCCAGCCGCTTCCCCGAGGCTCACCGGGCTCGGCGGCCTATCCGCACCACCCACGGAGGCCGAACGCCTCGGCGCCTGCGACGTGGCGCCCGTCCCTGCCGCCCGGGCTTCGGGGCGCACGGAGATTCCGTTTCTTGCCCCCCTCGACGGAGACGCCGACGTCGCGATCCGGGCGCGGATGACCTCCGTCGCCGTCGCCGGAGGGCGGACGCTGTTCGAGGAGGGGGACGAGGCCGACGCCCTCTACACGCTCGTGAGCGGCGCGGTCGGCCTCTCGATCCGCGACCCGCGCGACGGCAGCGTGCGCCGCCTCATCCGACTCGCCCCTCCGGATACCGTGGGCGAACTCGCCCTGCTCACCGGCGAGCCGCGCTCGGTCACGGCAACGGCCCTGCGCGATACGCACCTCCTGCGGCTCTCCCGCGCGTCGTTCGAGGATCTGATCGCCGCCCATCCCGGGACGCTGCTCTATTTCGCCCGGATCCTGGCCGCGCGGCTGCGCACCGCCCATACGGGCGTGACCCTGAGCCATGCGCCGCGGAGCTTCGCCGTCCTGGCGGTGACCGAGGGCCTCAAGGCGACGGCCTTCGGCGAGCGGCTGGCGCAGGCCCTCGATGCCGCGCTGCCGGGGCGGACCGGCTGCCTCTCCGAATGGCCCCCCGAGGCCGACGAGGCGTGGTTCCACCGCTACGAGCAAACGCACGACCGCACGGTCTTCGTCGCCCACCAGATCGACTGCCCCTGGTGCCGGCTCTGCCTGCGCCACGCCGACCACGTCCTGTTGCTGGCCGAGCCAGGCGCGCCGCCACGGCCCGGCGCCGCGGACTATCTCGCTTCGATCCGCTCCGACTGGATCCGCATGGACCTCGCCGTGGCGCAGCCCGCCGAGGCGCGCCTGCCGCGCCCTCTGCATCCCGACGTCGCCGCGCTGCCCTTCTCCCTGCGGCTCCAGGTTCGCGAGAACCACGGTGGCGACTTCGCCCGGCTTGCCCGGATCGCGTCCGGCCATGCCCGCGCCCTCGTCCTCGGCGGCGGCGGCGCCCGCGGCCTCGCCCATCTCGGCGTTCTGCGGGCGCTCGGCGAGGCCGGGCTCGACATCGATCTCGTCGGCGGCACCAGCATGGGCTCGATCCTGGCCGCCAGCGTCGCCCTTGACTGGAGCCTCGACGCGATCGAGACCCACACGGTGGCTTCCTTCGTCGGACGCAACCCCCTCGACGACTACACCCTGCCGTTCCACGCCCTGACGCGCGGGGCCAAGGTGGATGCGGGGTTGGCCGAGCGGTTCGGCGATGCCCGCGTCGAGGATCTCTGGCGCCCGTTCTTCTGCGTGTCCTCGAACCTCACGACCGGCACCGCAATGGTCCACTGGGCGGGCCCCCTCGACCGGGCGATCCGCGCCAGCATCGCCATTCCCGGCCTGCTGCCCCCGGTGGCGAGTGCGGACGGCATCCTCGTGGACGGCGGCATGATGAACAACCTGCCTGCCGACGTGCTGAAGCGCGCCTGCGGTGCCGACACGATCATCGCAGTCGACGTGTCGACGGTGCTGCTGCTGATGATGATGATGATGATGATGGTGCTGATGCTGATGATGATGCTGATGATGATGATGCTGCTGAT
>CAXDNE010000353.1:0-6897 GCA_963990595.1 uncultured Methylobacterium sp. | reverse complement strand
CACTATCCTCTTCGTCGGCAGCGTCAGATGTGTATAAGAGACAGGTGCAGCAGGCCGAGGCTCACGCCCGCGAAGGACGGGTGGAACAGGGAGCCCTGCCCCTCGATCAGGTCCCAATGGTTCGGGGCGGCCTCCGGCGAGATCGTCTCGACGGCGCCGGAGATGAAGTCGGCCACCACGGCGTCGATGGCCACGCCCCGGCCGGAGATGAACACGCCGGTCTGGCCGGTGGCGCAGAAATTCGCGTCGAGGCCGCGCTCGCGCATGCCGCGCTCCAGGGCCAGCACGGTGTATTTCTTGCCGACCGAGCAGTCGGTCCCGACGGTGAGCAGGCGCCTTCCCGACCGCTTGGTGCCCTTGCCGGTGGGGAAGCGCTCGTCGGTGTGGCGGACATCGTGGAGCTGGCGGCCCCGCCGGGCGGCCGCCTCCGCGATGGCCGGGACGGCGCCGAGCTTGACGTGCAGGCCGCTCGCCACGTCGAGCCCGGCCTCGATCGCCGCCACGATCTCCTTGACCCAGTGGTCCGGCAGCACGCCGCCCGCGTTGACGACGCCGATCACCAGGGTCCGGCAGCCCTTCGCCAGGGCCTCCGCCAGGGTCATGTCGGGGATGCCGAGATCGGCGGCGCAGCCGGGCAGGCGCATCTGGCCCACGCACCATTCGGGACGCCAATCCTTGATCCCGTAGGCGGTCTTGGCCGCCAGCGTGTCGGGCACGTCGCCCAGGAACATCAGGTAGGGCGTGGCGATCTGCATCGGTCGAGCAACCTTCTCCGGGGGCCGGCGGACCGTCTATGCGGGATCGCGGGCACCGGGCGCAATGCATAGGTCCGGCCAGGGGCGTGGAGGCGGCCGCCCTTGGGCGCTGGCCGGGCTCTGTCGCGATCGATCCCGGGGTGTGGTCGGTGCGGTCGATCCGTGACCGCAGGCTCAAAGAATATGTCGACCGCGGCCAAATCATGACTTCGCGTCATCTTGCGCGTTTCCGGCGCTACAATACATTCCGAATATCCCGCATGTAAAGACTAAGCATATTTTCTTGACAGCATCGGGGGGCCAGACTTAATTTATCGAACGCAGGCCGAAAGGTTCGTTCATGAGCGATTTTCTCGACAAGGCCTTCAGCTCGCACGCCGCCGTCAAAGACAGGCTGAGAAAATCAATTCTCGGGCAGGCGGATCTAGACGCGTCGGTCATCCGCCGCGACGACGTCTGCGTGGTCGGGCAATGGATCTACGGCGAAGGCGGCGCGAAGCATCGCAGCAACGCGCTGTTCGAGCAGTTCAAGACGGTGCACGCCGAGTTTCATCAGGAGGCCTACAAAGCGATGATGCTCGCGAGCCAGGGCGACAACGCGCGGGCCCTGGCGGCGATCGAGCAGGGCGGCTTCCAGAAGAAGTCCGCGGAGATCGCGCAGTGCATCGGCAAGATGAAGAAGGATCCGGCGTTCAAGTAACGCAGCGTCCCGGCGCGCGCCTCCGAGGCTTTGCGCGGGAGACCGCCCGACCGCAGGCTCGCGCCTCGACGGTGCTCGGGGCCTCCCGCGCGCCGCGTCACCGACAGGAGAGGCGGTGAGGCTCTGACGGAGCCGGCGCGCGGCTACGCGAGATCAGGCGGCGCGTCGTCGCGCCACCTCGGCCCCGTTGGCCACGGAGCCGGCCGGCGACAGCACGCCGGTCGCCCGGATCAGCCCCTCGGCCCCCGCCAGCGCCCCGGGACGCAGCTCCAGCCCGAGGAAGCGGTCACGCTCGAACGGGCCCGGCAGGGTCAGGCCCTCCGCCAGCGCGCGGTCGAAGCCGAAGCGGGCATAGTAGGGTGCGTCGCCCACGAGCAGTACGGCGCCGTGGCCGAGGGATTCGGCGCGGCCGAGGGCGGCCTGCATCATCACCGAGCCGAGTCCCTGGCCCTGGATCGCCGGATCGACCGCGAGCGGGCCGAGGAGCAGCGCCGGGCGGGCGGATCCGGCCGCGACGTGCCACAGCCGCAGGGTACCGACGAGGCGCCCGGCCCGGATCGCCGCGAAGGCGAGGCCGCGGGCCGGCAGCCGCCCCTCGCGCAGGCGCTCCGAGGTCTTGGCGCAGCGGTTGCCGGGAAAGCACGCGTCGAGCAGGCGCTCGCGCGCCGGGATGTCGTGGAGGTGCTCCGCGCGGATCTCGATCATGGCTGTGCCCTCCCCGGGCCGGCAAGCGGGAGAAGCGATGGATCGTCCCGGCGGGCGATCAGGGCGGATCGCCGCTTCCTGAGGAGCGACGGCGGCCTCTAACGCCGCATGACCGCATGATGGTTCCGGACAAACCCATCCCGTTCGTCCGCCTCATGCTCTCGGATCACCCGCCGGGAGCGGTCTCGGATCAGAGCCGCCCGGAGTGCATCTCGGGCGGCGCGCGATCAGATCACGATCTGCTGAAGGGGCGGGAAGCCGTTGAAGGCCACCGCCGCGTAGGTGGTGGTGTAGGCGCCCGCTCCCTCGATCAGCACCTTGTCGCCGATCGAGAGCGAGACCGGCAGCGGGTAGAGCTGCCGCTCGTAGAGCACGTCCACCGAGTCGCAGGTCGGACCGGCGATGACGCAGGGCTCGGTCGCCTCCCCGTCCCGCGCGGTGCGGATCGGGTAGCGGATCGCCTCGTCCATGGTCTCGGCGAGTCCGCCGAACTTGCCGATATCGAGGTAGACCCATCGGACCTCGTCCGCGGCCGCGGACTTCTTCGAGACCAGCACGACCTCCGCCTCGATCAGGCCGGCATTGCCGACCATGCCGCGGCCCGGCTCGATGATCGTCTCGGGGATCTGGTTGCCGAAATGCTTGGTCAGGCCCCGGAAGATCGCCTCGCCGTAGCTCTCCACGCCCGGCACCGCCTTGAGGTACTTGGTCGGGAAGCCGCCGCCGAGATTGACCATCGACAGGCCGATCCCGCGCTCCGCGCATTCGTGGAAGATCCCCGCCGCGGAGGCCAGCGCCCCGTCCCAGGCCTCGGTGTTGCCCTGCTGCGAGCCGACATGGAACGAGATGCCGTAGGCCTCGAGCCCCTGCCGATGGGCGTGCTCCAGCACGTCCGCGGCCATCTCGGGCACGCAGCCGAACTTGCGGGACAGCGGCCAGTCGGCGCCGGCGCCGTCGCACAGGATGCGGCAGAACACCCGGATCCCGCCGGCCGGCACGTCCACGGCCTCGGCGGCCCGGGCGATCTTCTCGACCTCGGCCTGGCAGTCGACCGCGAACAGGCGGATGCCGAGCTTCAGGGCACGGCCGATGCAGCGCTCCTTCTTGATGGTGTTGCCGAAGGAGATCCGGTCGGCGGTGGCGCCGGCGGCCAGCACCATCTCCATCTCGGCGACGGAGGCGGTGTCGAAGCAGGAGCCCATCTCGGCGAGCAGGCGCAGCACCTCGGGGGCCGGGTTCGCCTTGACGGCGTAGAACACCCGGGTGTCCGGCAGGGCGCGGGCGAAGGCGGTGTAGTTGTCGCGCACGACGTCGAGATCGAGGACCATCACGGGGCCCTCGTCCTGACCGAGGTCGCGGCGCACGCGCAGGAAGTCACGGATGCGGTCGGTCATGGTCGTCTCCCGGCACGGGTTCGCGTGCGCCCTACGCGGAGCGCGCTGTCGAAGATGACGGCCAGGACTGGCCGCCGGCGTCAGGGGGCGATGCGTCGCGCGGACCCACGCGCTTTGGAGACGCGTGCGTCAGTGCGGGCGCAGAGCACCCGGAAGCTGCCGTGGATTGGAAGGGAGGACCCCCACCGCACGCCGGGCAAAGAGAAACAAGCCTCTTCGGTGCCGGCCTTTGGAGGGCCGACGAGACCAAAAAAGCCCGTTCGTCGTTGCTTTAAGCTGCGTCCCCCGTGGAGAGCGGGGTTCGCCGGTTTCGCCTCCGGCTGCCGGTTGTTGTCGGGGTCCGGTGTCGCCACCTGGATGCCGGCCGTAGGGATCCACCCTTGCGACCATCGATCCTTTAAGACCCCTGGCGGCTGTCCGGCAGTTGACCGGATGCCCACCAACCGACACGCGGCCACAGGCACGTGCGAAATTGGGCAGGGCGCATATACGGAGCAACGCCCGGCGCGACAAGGGGAAAGCGCTCTGGAGCCCCCGCTTTTTCGCCTCACATCCACACCCGATGCGCTCCGTTGCAAAAACAGCGCATCTGGAATGCGTGGCGAAGGCCGCGCGGGCTTCCCAAGCGGGTCGGAAGCGGGCATCTGACCGCGCAGGGGCGGAATACGCAGGCGAGCGAGCGATGGCCGGGCCGACCAGATCCACCGCGACGGCGCGGGCGTGAGTGCCCCCCTGCGCCAGCCTGTCGGTGACGGGCTCCCGGAACCGGTGATCCGGGCCGCCACGCTCGCCGATCTCGACGCGCTGGTCGCCCTGGAGCACGCGGCCTTCGCCACCGACCGGGCCGAGCGGCGCGCGATCCGCCACGCGATCCGATCGCCCACCATGGACGTGCTGACCGCTCTGATCGACGCACCGGACGGCGGCCGGGGTCCGGTTCTCGTCGGCGCGGCGGTGCTGGAGCGGCGGCGCAACAGCCGGATCGCCCGCCTCGTCTCGATCGCGGTGGCACCGAACCGCGGCGGCCTCGGCCTCGGCGGCAAGCTCCTCGACGCCGCGGAGGCGCGGGCTCGCGCCCATGGCTGCGACCGGCTCCGCCTGGAAGTCCGCGCCGACAATGGCGCCGGCCTCCGCCTCTACGAGCGCCGGGGCTACACGCGCTTCGCGGTGCGGCCCGACTATTACGAGGACGGGATGGAGGCGTGGCGCTACGAGCGCGCGCTCTGAGGGCCGACCGACCTTCAGACCGTGCCCGCACATTGCCGGCCGTGACGGAGGTCCCGCTGCCGTCCCCATCCTGACGTGCCGGAGCCCTTCAAGGATCACGGCGTCCTCGGCACGGGCGACAATGCGGCTGCCGCGAAGTCGGCCAGGATCCGGGAGCGGATCGGGGAGGTCGGGCCGCATAGCTCTGCGCCCCCCGCCGGCGCCGCCGTGGCTGGCGCGGGACGTCGAGCAGGCCGGCGACAGGCACCGGCGTGCCTTCGCGCAGGCTCGCGCGGGGCCCCGGACCGAGGGGGGGGGCGCCCCGACCGCGCGCGATACAACCAGAACCGGCGATGTCCGCCGGCTATCGGCAATCCCGCCCAGGCCGCAGAGGCGGATCAGGCCTTCGCGCGCACGACCTGCGCCCACAAAGGCCAGCGTGATAGTTTGGACACAGACTAAGAATTTTCACAGAGGCGCCGCGCACATCAGGCGCCGATTTGAATAATTTCTACGCAGGCCAATACGCAAACATAGGAATACGAAGAGATTTAAGTCAGCTATTATTATAAACCGACGCATCCAAACCGCTACCATTGATCATGCGATCCGGGTGCACGACCGAAGTACCTCAGGTAATAAATGCGTCGAAGAGGTTGGTTCGAGACCCATTCACGATGAGACAGGCACTAGGACGATTTTCCATCGGTACATTGATGGGCTTCGTGATCGTGAGCACCGCCCTCATGGCGCTCGGCTATGCGGCGCGCGCGCTCATCGCCGCGCAGGTGCTGACCGTGGAGGCGCGCGAGGTTGAAACCCTGACCCATGCGAGCCGGGGGCTCCTCAGGACGATCCTGCCCCCGCGCCTCGAACGGGGATCGAGCCTTGCCCTCGGCGGCGAGGCGCCTGCGGATCCCGTCACGCTCTCGACCATCGCCAAGAGCCGGCAAGCCGTGAGCGAGAATTTCCGGCAGGCCCAGGTCTTCCTGCGCGACCTCGACACGCCGTCGGTCACCGCGACGCTCGGCCGGCTGGAGGCGGCCCACGCCGACATGGCGGCGCTTCGCCCCGGCATCGACGCGGCCCTGCAACGGCCGAAGGCGCAACGCGATCCGGCGCTCCAGCCGGCCATGATGACCGCCTTCCAGAACCTGTTGGACGCGCTGACGGCCTCGCTGAAGGCCGTCGACGCGGCCATCCCACGCTCCGATCCGGTCTTGCAGCGCTACCTCGACCTGAAAGGAGCGGCCTGGGCGACACGTGTCGCAAGCGGCAACGTCGCCCTGCGGGTGCAGGCGTCGCTGGCATCCGGGACGGTCTGGTCTCTGCCGGAGACCGTCGCCGCGGCCGAGGAACGCGGCGAGTTGCACAATGCCTGGTCGCGCGCGGCGGAGGCCGCCTCCGATGCCTCCGAAACCTCGGACAGGGTTCGGACCGCCTTCCAGCGGGCCGACGCCGAGAATTTCGGAGCCGAGACCGCCGCCGTCGCGCGCGCGGTCTTCGACGCCCTCAGTCAAAACAAGCCGCTGCCCGTCACGTTCGCCGAGCTGCGGGACCGCAACACTGCCAATCAGAGATCGCTTGTCACCCTCGCCGACCTCGCCCTCGACGAGATGGTCGCCCGGGCCGAGACCCTCGCCGGTCAGGCCCGCACGACCCTGGTCGGCAACGTGGCGGCGTTGCTGGCCGCGATCCTGCTGGTCTGTCTCGGTCTGCTGACGCTGTTCGGCGGCGTCCTGCGTCCGATCCGGACGATGACGGCGACGATGCAGGCCCTGGCGGGCGGCAATCTGTCCGTCGAGGTCCCGGCGCGCGTCTACCGGAACGAGATCGGCGCGATGGCGCGGGCGGTGCAGGTGTTCAAGGACAGCCTGATCCGCACCCGGGCCCTGGAGGCCGAGGCCGCCACTTCACGCCGCGCCGCCGAGGAGCAGCGCCGGCTCGGCATGCGCCAGATGGCCGACACCTTCGAGGCCGCGGTGGGCGGCATCGTCGGGCAGGTCTCGGCCTCCGCCACCGCGCTGCAGACCACCGCGCAGGCCATGAGCGCCACCGCGGCCCGGACCGCCGGCCAGTCGGCCACCGTGGCGGCTGTCTCTTATACACATCTGACGCTGCCGACGAAGAGGATAGT
>CAXDNE010000352.1:0-6944 GCA_963990595.1 uncultured Methylobacterium sp. | reverse complement strand
CTATCCTCTTCGTCGGCAGCGTCAGATGTGTATAAGAGACAGGTGACGACCCGGTGGGGCTTGGCGATATGGGCCGCGCAGATTCGCCGGCGGATCTCGACGAGGTCGGCGGTCTCGGCGCGCTTGTCGAGCACGAACACCGCGTCGACCTCGGCGAGCGCCCGCACCCCCTGGAGGGTCAGGTGCTCGGGATCGCCCGTGCCGATGCCGATGACCCGGATCTGCCTGTCCGTCATGCCGCGCCGTCCTCCGCCGGGGCGGGGAGGGCCGGCGTCCGGCGTCCCCCTACCCGCGCGCGTCGGCTTTGGCGAGGATCGCCCGCGCGATGGTCAGGTCCTGCAGGGCGATGCCGGAGGAGTCGAACACCGTGATCTCCTCCGGATCCGTCCGCCCCCCCTCCCCGGTCCGCAGAACGTCGCCGAGCGCCCGCAGGCCCGCCTGGGCGCGCTCGGAGGCGTGCTGGAACTCGCCGAGGGTGCGCGACTGCTCGGGGAGATCGCAGAACAGGCGCGCCCGCTCCAGCAGGGCGGGGGGCAGTTCCTGCTTGCCCTTCGCGTCCGCCCCCATGGCGGCGACATGCGTGCCGGGGCGGACCCAGTCGGCCTCGAACAGCGGCGCGCGGGCGGGCGTCGCCGTGACGATCACGTCGGCGGCCACGCAGGCCTCCCGGGGCGAGGCCGCCCGCACGTCGATCCCGGAAGCCCCCTGCCCTGCCACGCGTTCGGCGAACCCCGCGACCTTAGCGGCATCCCGGGCGACGACCAGCACCGTCTTGATCGGCAGCACCCGGGCGAGCGCCGCGCACTCGAACTCCGCCTGATTCCCGGCCCCGAACACGGCGAGCACCGCCGAATCCGGCCGGGCGAGGAGGCTGGCCGCCACCGCGTCGGCGGCGGCGGTCCGGTAGGCGTTGACCCGCCCGGCCTCGATCACCGTGTCGATGCGGCCGACATCCTGGTCGAACAGCAGGATCACCGAATTGTGCCGGGGCAGGCCCCGGTCCGGATTGCCGGGCCAGAATGAGCCGACCTTCAGGCCGGCATACGCGGCCGTGGAGCCCGACTTGATCGAGAACCGGTTGGTGGGCTCGGACCCGTGCCCGAGCACCGCCGGGAACAGGGTGGTGCCGGGGGCGACCGCCGCGATCAGCGCCTCGCGGGCCGCCGCGAACGCCATGGCGTGGTCGACCAGGGCGGCGGATTCGTCTTCCGAGATGAAGCGCATGAACGGCAAATCCTTCTTGTGCTCGGCCCCTCCCCTCCGGCCCCGCGTCCTGAGGTGCCGGAGGGCCGCGGAGGCCTCGAAGGAGCCCTCCGGCCGGCCGCGCGGCCCCTGCTCCTTCGAGGGCCGCCTCAGGATGCGGGGGTCTGGTGGGGGAAGCGGCCCGACGGATGGCTCACAGGGTCATGCCGCGGGCGGTGACCGGCCAGATCGCCTCGACCCGGCCGTTCCGCACGCCCACGTACCAGTCGTAGACGTTGACCGTCGGGTCGCAATGGCCGGGGATCAGCCTCAGGCGCTCGTTGAGCCTCAGCACGTTGCCGGGATCGCTCAGCACCCCGTGCTCGTCGGAGCACTTGATGTAGGCGACGTCGTCGCGGCCGAACACCACCGGCAGGCCGCTGTCGACGCTCTGCGCCTTGAGGCCGGCGTCGCAGATGGCGACGTCCGCCTTCGCCTTGCTCATGATCGCCGTGTAGATGAACAGGCTGTTCTCGAACTCCGCGATCGGCCGCCCGCCCTCGTCCTTCACCCGCTGGTAGTCCGCGTCCATGAAGACGTAGGAGCCGCATTGCAGCTCGTTGTAGACGCCGCTGCCGCCCTCCATGGCGAAGCTGCCGGTGCCGGCCCCCGCCACGATGGCGCAGCTGAGCCCCTCGTCCTTCAGCAGGTCGATGGTGCGCCGGGTCTCGTCGATCGCCGTCTGGATCAGGGCCTTGCGCTCGCCGTAGTCGCGCACGTGCTGCGCCTTGCCCTGGTAGGCCTGCAGACCCGCGAAGGTCAGCCCCGGCGCCGCCGCGATCTTCCGGGCGATCGCCACGGCGGGCTCGCCCGGCGCGACGCCGCAGCGTCCGGCGCCGACATCGATCTCCACGAGGCATTCGAGGGTGACGCCGTACTGGACGGCCGCCGCCGAGAGGTCGTCGACATTGCCGGGATCGTCGACGCAGACCAGCACCCGCGCCCGGGTGGCCAGTGCCGCGAGGCGCTCGATCTTCTTCGGCGCGACCACTTGGTTGGAGACCAGCACGTCGCGGATGCCGGCGCTCACCAGCGCCTCGGCCTCGCTGACCTTCTGGCAGCAGACGCCGCAGGCGCCGCCCCGCTCGATCTGCATCACGGCGATGTCGGACGACTTGTGGGTCTTGGCGTGCGCCCGGTGGCGCAGGCCGTTCTCCGTCATGAAGCGGCCGAGCTTGTCGATGTTGCGCTCGAGAGCGTCGAGGTCGACCAGCAGGCAGGGGGTGTCGACCTCCTCCACCGGCATCCCGACGCGGGCGGGGATATTGTTGCGCATGGTCCGTCTCCTCCGGATCGTGGTGTCTTGGTCAGCGGGTCCGCGTCAGGGGGCGAGGCCCAGAAGCTCGGCGATGCGCGGCGTCGCCTTGATGCCGGTGCCGGTGAGCACCACCACGGTGGTCTCCCCGGGCCGGATCGCGCCGCGCGCGGTGAGGTCGGTGAGCGCCGCCGCGGCCATCGCGCAGGTCGGCTCGACGTAGAGGCCCGACCGGGCGAGTTCCATCAGCGCCGCCTCGATGGCCGGCTCGGAGACCGCCACGGTGCCGCCGCCGGACCGGCGGAGCGCCGCCAGCACCGCGCGGCCGCGCACCGGCTGGGCGATCGAGGCGCCTTCCGCGAGCGTCGGACGGGGGGTGATCGGCACGAAATCCGCGGCGCCGGCCTCGAAACCCGCATGCAGGGGCGCGCAATGGGCCGGCTGCACCGCGTGGAGGCGGGGGAGCCGCGCGATCGCACCCCGGCGCAGCAGCTCCGAGAAGCCGATGTCGCAGCCGAGGATGTTGCTGCCCGCGCCGCAGGGGATGATGACATGGTCGGGCGCGGCAAAGCCCAGATCCTCCCACAGCTCGTAGGCCAGCGTCTTGGTGCCCTGGAGGAAATGCGCCTGCCAGTTGTGGCTGGCGTAGAAGATCGAATCCGCCTGCCGCACGGCGGCGTCGGCGGTGTCCTGGCGGGTGCCGGGCACCAGCTCGACCTCGGCGCCCACGGCGCGCATCTGCACGGTCTTGGCCGGCGAGGTCGAGGCCGGGACCAGGATCTTGGCCCGCATTCCGGCGGCCGCCGCGTAGGTCGCCACCGCGGCGCCGCCATTGCCGGAGGAATCCTCCAGCACCGCGTCGATCCCCTGCTGGCGCAGGATCGACAGCATCACGGCGGCACCCCGATCCTTGAAGCTGCCGGAGGGGGCGAACCATTCGAGCTTGAAATGGGCGTGGCCGCCGCGCCAGGGCCGGCGCACCAGCGGGGTGCAGCCCTCGCCGAGGGTGACCGGGTCGGCCACCGCCACCGGCAGCGCGGCGGCGTAGCGCCAGAGGGAGCGCTGGGCCGTGTCGATCTCCCCGCGGCCGATCCCCGGCAGGTCGGTGATCATCAGCGGACCGCCCGTCTCCGAGCGCCAGCGGGGCGTCTCGATCGGGTAGGTCGCGCCGGTCGCGGGGTCGAGATAGGCCGGGGACATGCGCATCGCGGCTCGGGTTCCGGAGTGGTTCGGAGACATAATACAAAATAATCTTGCGCGGCGCGCCGTCTGTCGCGGAGAAAATGACGGCGCGCCGCGTTCCGGGCGCGGGGCCCCGCGCGATCAGGGCTCCACCGCGACAACAAGCGGGAAGCCCGGACCTGCGGCCGCCCTCAGGCCGCGAGCGGCAGGATCGGCCGCTCCGGGGCGTGCTCGGCGGCGATCGCCCCGGCGACGATCTCGGCGGTGGCGCCCGCGAGGGTCCAGCCGAGATGGCCGTGGCCGGTGTTGTAGAACACCCCCGGCAGGCGGCCGCGGCCGACCTTGGGGAGCATGTTCGGCAGCATCGGGCGCAGGCCGCTCCAGGCCACCACCCGGTCGGTGTCGACGCGGGGGAACTGCTCCCGGGTCCAGTCGACCAGCGGCTGGATCCGGTCGTGGCGGATGTCGCGGTTGAAGCCGTTGAACTCGGCGGTGCCGGCGACCCGCAGGCGCTCGTCGCCCAGCCGGCTCGTGACGATCTTGGCCGCCTCGTCGAGGATGCTCACCTCGGGGGCCGCCTTCTGGGCCTCCGGCGTCAGCAGGTTCACGGTGATCGAGTAGCCCTTCACCGGGTAGACGTTGACCCGGTCCCCGAGCATCGCGGCGAAGCGCCGGCTGGCGCAGCCCGCGCAGATCACCACGGCGTCGGCGTGCAGGACCTGCGGCGCCCCGGCCGGGTGGCCGGCAGGGTGGGCGGCGGCACGCCAGCGGAGGGCGTAGCCCCCCTCCCCCGGCGCCACCGTCTCGACGCTGGCATCCTGGACGAAGCGGACCCCCAGGCGGGCGCAGGCGGCGGCGAGGCCCCGGGTGAATTTGTGGATGTCGCCGGTGGCGTCCGACGGCGTGAAGAAGCCGCCGTGGTAGGTCCCGGCGAGCGCCGGCTCGATCGCCCGGATCTCCTCCGGGGTGACGGCGTAGCGCTCCAGGCCCCCCTGCCGCAGCAGCGCGTTGACGCCTTCCGCCTTCGCGAAGCTCGCCCGGTCCCGGTAGAAATGCAGGATGCCCCGGGTCTTCAGGTCGAAGTCGATCCCCTCGGCCTCCGCCATGGCGAACAGGGCCTGCCGGGCCCGGAGCGCCAGCCGCACGGTCTCCAGGGTGTTCTCGCGGTAATGGCCGATCTCGCGCACGAACTCGGCCATCCAGGAGAGCTTGTGCCAGGAGGGTTTGGGATTCATCAGCAGCGGCGCGTCCCGGCGCAGCATCCAGCGCAGGCCCTGGATCACCGTGGAGAGCTTGTTCCAGACCTCGGCGTTGCAGGCCGAGAGCTGGCCGCCATTGGCGAAGGAGGTCTCCATGGCGGCGTAGCGCTGCCGGTCGAGGACGGTGACGCGGTAGCCGCGCTGGGCGAGCGCATAGGCGGTCGTCACGCCGGTGATGCCGGCGCCGATCACGGCGATGTGGGTCATGGGCTTGGACTCCGGAACAGGACGCGTGGACGCCGGCTGTGCGGCCGGCCGATTGCGCGCCCCATCTGTCCCGGTGCCTGAGAGCTTGATCCGGCTCAGCCCTGGCGAGGCGTTGCGCGGACGTCCCCTTCGGCGGGTGCCCACGGGCCCGGCCCGCTGCACCACTCTCCAGATCGCCCTGGCGACACGGTTCCGGTGCCTGAGAGTTTCCGGGGCGGTTGCTCCGTCGGCGCCGGGTCCCCCTCTGGTGGGAAGATCCCGGTCTCTCCCGCATCGTCGCGATGGGCTGCCCCGTCGATACGCCGATTCGGCCGCGGGGGAGAAGCCCGGATTCCCGGCATCCTGCCGGTTTCGCGGACAGCGGGTGCGCGCTGTCACCGGTCGGGCGCGATCCCGGCCGCTGGCGGTTGACGGAGGATTTCTGGGGAAACGCCCGTCGATTACTACGCGAGTATACTCAGTCGTGATGCCAGAGCTACGAATTCAGCCTGACGGGTCGTATGCGTTTTAAAAAATATAGAGCTTAGCTGCGATCTGACTGTAGACACGCTCAAACCTTGCAAATCTGCCGCTTCCACCGGAGTTACCCCCGCGGCAATAAGGGCCGCAAGGCGCGCCTCTGCTGGCGTGAGCTCAAAAATCTGCTCCAGCTTACGCAAGCTCAACTTGGGATTTATCGATAGATCGAGAAGAATCAAGGCGGTGTGCGCATCAGTCAGCTCGGATTCTGGAATGCGCATAGCTTGAAGCACAAGCGGTAGTCTCTGATCCCTCCGAATAACTGCCCAGTCTTCGCTGTCAAATCTGAAACGACTTGCGGTTCTGCGCAATAAAATTTTTAGCAGTTCCCTGCCCTCAGATTTAAAGTCTCCCATCCGATCAACGTCGATTCCGAGTTCACTGGCGATAATATTTTGAGCAGCTTCATTATACGCCTTCACATCGCCGAAGTTAGATAAGATAATTCCGCCGCCGCCCACGCGGTTAAGAGCCTCTAGGAGCGGGTATCCTTCACGCAATTTTTCCCTCAGATCGTCTGAGCGCGGCGCGCCATTTAGTGGTAAGCCATTCCAAATATGGATAACGGTTTACGTGCCCGGCGCAAGAGGTGAAATACACTTAACCCCGGCCCCAGCCCAAGATCCTTGAGAACGCATCTTGAGTCAGGCCTGCACTCCAGCGGCTCCGCCACCCTCCTTGTGCATTAAACTCTCAGTTGAGGACCAGCAGGTGATAGCATCTGGTTTGTCTAGCCGGTTCCAGACCGGAGCCATCGGGAAAATTTGATCAGATTTGAAGGAGCGGAGTAGATTGTTCTGACGCTCGGCCGGCTCGCAATGCTGGCGACGCCGCGCAAGGTCTCTCACCATCCACAGGCGGCAACTGAGGCGTTCTGTGCCGCGCAATCAGTTCGATTTGCGCGCACGAGGTTGTCCAAGACACAACATCTTAACGCATTTCGGCCACTCATGCATGCCACGCGGTCACGAGCCGCTCGGTATAAGCTACCCCAAGTGGAAGAGCCATGCTCCTGGGTTTCGGTATCCTGACGCTGGGATGTCTTGGTTACTTCCTCACAGAGGTGCTGCATGCTCCCATGATCTCGGAGGGTGATGGCCTCTGTTTAGGCGCTGGCGCAGCGCTTGATCAGATGAGCTTAAGAGATCCGGCACAGTTGCGCTGATCCGGAGCACTGATGGCGCGAGACTGTGTGACGTCCCGGTTTGCTCAGTATGCGTTGGATCGGCTTGGCAGGATGTGCAGCGCTGTGGCGATCAGGATCCGGAGATCGAGGGCGA
>CAXDNE010000351.1:0-6976 GCA_963990595.1 uncultured Methylobacterium sp. | reverse complement strand
GGCGGGGTTGGCGAAAGCCCGGGCCGTGCCGACGGCGAGCACCAGGGCGTAGATCGGCCAGATCTCCTGGAACCCTGCCAGCGCGTAGGCGAGGAGGCCGAAGCTCGCCGCGCTCTGGAGCGCGAAGGCCGAGGCGCCGACAAGGCGGCGGTCATAGGCGTCCGCGACATGGCCGGTGATCAGCGCGCACAGCACCGCCGGCAGGAATCCCGCGAGGCCCACGAGGCCCAGCGCCAGGGCCGAATGGGTCAGGTCGTAGACGAACCAGCCGATCGCCACGGCCTGCATCTGGTAGGCCAGACCCGTCAGAAAGCGGGCGGCGCCGAACAGGCGGAAGTCGCCGATGCCGAAGACGGCCCAGCCGGAGCGATCATATGCGGACATGTTCTCCCTGCTGCGCGGGCGCGGCACGAGAATCAAGCCTGACGGTGGGCCGTGGCCTCATCCCAGCGTGACGGCGAGACGCTGCATGTCGACCCTCGGGCCGCTTGCGCCACTCATGCGCCGCTCCGCGAGCGGGAGCCGCCCGCCGGGCCCGGCATCCCGCGCGGGCCGGTCCCGATCAGTGCAGCGCCAGACCGGGCTTGCGCGTCGCCGTGGCGGTCGGCGGGGGCGGCATCCGTGGATGCGAATCCGGGTCACCCTGAGGCTGTGCCGAAAGGTCGGTCGGGAAGGTGCAGGTCACGCAGGTTCCGTTCCCGGGCGCCGTCTCCAGATGGACCCGGCCGCCGTGCAGCTCCACGAAGGACCGCACGATCGACAGGCCGAGCCCGACGCCCCGATGGCGCGTTCCGAGCGTGTGGCTCTCGAAGCGGTTGAAGACCGAGTCGGCGATCTCCGCCGGCATGCCGCGGCCGTAATCCCGGACGCTGAGAAGAAGCTCCTGCGTATCCCGGCGCGCATGGACCTCCACCCGCTGGCCGGCATCCGAGAAGCCGACGGCGTTCGACAGCAGGTTGAACAGGATCTGGCGGACCCTCTTCCCGTCCGCGTGGACGTTGCCGATATCCTCCGGCACGTCCAGGGCGAGGGTGATGTGGGACTCCGCGAGCCGGTCCTCGATGCCGCGCACCGCGGCCTCGACGGTCGCCTGGATGTCGACGTCCTCCCGCTGAAGCTCCAGCGACCCGGCATCGATCGAGGCGAGATCGAGGATGTCGTTGATGATGACCAGCAGGGCCGCCGAGGACCGCATGATGTGGTCGGCGTATTCGCGCTGCCGCTCGTTGAGCGCCCCCACGGTCTCGTCGCCGAGGAGCTGGGTGAAGCCGATGATGTTGGTGAGCGGGGAGCGCAGCTCGTAGGAGACGTGGTGCACGAACGTGTCCCGGAGCTGCGCGGCCTTCTCCAGCGCGTCGTTCTTCTCCGTCAGCGCCCGCTCGACATTCACGCTCGCGGTGACGTCGATCAGGGTGAGCAGCGTCGCGCCCTCCGGCAGCGGCTGGGCGGCGCAGTCGAGAACGGTCCCGTCCACCACCTCCAGGCGGCACGAGCGCGCCGTGCGCGATTCCAGCCCGACCACGGTGTCGCGGATGTCGAGCCACGGCTCCTCGGCCGGGGCGAGGGACCGGCAGGCCAGGATGACGGCATCGACGTGCGGGCGCTCCTCCACGATGGCGGGATCGAGCCGCCACACGGTGCAGAAGGCGCGGTTCGCCAGCGTCAGCCGGCCGTCGGCCCCGAACACCGCGACGGGCTCGGCCAGGGTGTCGAGGGTCTCGGCCTGGAGGCGGCGCAGGGCATTGTAGCGGGATTCGGCGTTCAGGTGGTCTGAGACGTCGTCGAACAGATAGGTCAGGCCGCCCTGCGGGTTCGGATCCGCGACCACGCGCAGCGTCCGGCCGTCGGGCAGGTACCACCAGGTCTGGTTCGCTTCCGCGGCGCGGTAGGCGGCGAGCACCCCCTGTTTCCAGCCGCGAAAATCCGCGTGCTCCTCAAGCTTCCGCTCCGCCCGCAGATGGTCGAGGATCTCGCCGTCGGAGGGGCGGCTGTCCAGGAACGCCTGATCGAGGTCCCAGAGCTGGCGATAGGCGGCGTTGTGGAAGATCAGCCGCTGCGAGACGTCGAACATCGCCACGGCGGTCGGCAGCTGGTCGAGGGTGCGGACGTTGGCGTTCATCTGCCGCTGCAGGTCGGCGCGAACGCTCTCCAACTCGGAGACGTCGATGGCGATGCCGACCCGGCCGCTGTCCAGGCTGGTCTCGAACACGTCGAGCATGCGGCGGCTGCCGGCCACGATCGCCGACAGACGCGGGACGCTGCGCGTCAGGCCGGCGAACCGGGCCGCCTCCTCGCGGGCGATGGTTTCCCGGGCGGGGCGGTCGAACAGCTCGACCCCGGCCGCGAGGGCCGCCTCGCGGCTCTCCGCCTCGACGGCGGCCACGTAGGCGGCGTTGACCCAGCTCAGCCCGCCCTCCCGGTTGCGCCGCCAGACCGGCTGCGGGATCGCGTCGAGGAGCCCGGCCAGGGCCGAGAGGCCCCGGCGCGTCTCGTCCAGGGTTGCGCGCAAATCGGCGATCTCGTTGCGCTCCTGGCTGGTCTCGCGCAGGCGCAGGAGCGCGCGACCGGCCACGGCCTGCCCATGCGCCTCGATGTTGCGGCCGGTCTGCGTCCGCAGGCTCAGAGTGAAGCCCGTGCCCCGGGCCCGCAGGGTCTCCACGGCGGCCTCGACCGCCGTCGCATCCGTGGCGACGAGCCAGGTGCCGAAGGCCAGGACGCGGCGGGCGTAACCTGAGGTCGGCCGCTCCCCGTGGATCGCCAGGCTGATGTCGCCCTCCACCACGGGCTCGCTGCGCCGGTCCCAGGTGACGATGATCTGGCGCTCGGCGTTGAGCAGCATCTCGGCGCGGTCATGGGCGCCGCGCAGGACGTCGAGGGCCGCGGCCAGCTCGCGCTCGCGGCGGGTCCAGCGGCCGCGCTCGTAGAGATGAAGGAGCGAGAGGATCACCGCGAAGGCGACAAGGCCCCCGAAGATCGCCAGGGCGGCCACGCTGTGGATCTCGCGCGCCGGATGGGCCGCCGCCGCCTCGGGCAGCTCGGCCAGCGCCGCGCTTGCCGTGGTCAGGGCAAGCGCACCGACGCAGATCCGAACGTGTGTCGCACGACCGACACCCATGGCTTGCCCTGCCCCCGCCCACCGATGGCAGTTCGCGCGGCGCGCGTCCTCGCGCGTCTCAGAACGCACCGCCCCCGCGCCGATTCTCGCGAACCGTCGCGGTCCCATCGATCAAAGATTCGCCCACACTCTACCGTGCGGCGGAATCGCCCCGGAAGGGGAACGAAGCGTGGCTTTGGGCGGGTTACGCATCATCACGCGTTAACGACACACAGAAGACACAGTCTGACCCCGCAGACACAGCTTGACAAACGAAGAGGCCCGACGCAGCGCGCCGGGCCTCGAAGTGTCAGGTGGCGGACGGTCGCGTCCGCCTGCCCGCGCGGGTCCGAAGCCCCCGGTCCGGCGCGTTCCGGCGCCGAACCCGGGACCGGTCCGACCTCAGTAGCGGTAGTGCTCGGGCTTGAACGGGCCGCTCTCGGAGACACCGATATAGGCGGCCTGATCGGGGCGGAGCTTCGAGAGCTTCACGCCGATCTTCTCCAGGTGCAGGGCCGCGACCTTCTCGTCGAGGCTCTTCGGCAGGGTGTAGACCTGCTTCTGATACTTGCCCGGGTTGGTCCAGAGCTCGATCTGGGCCAGCGTCTGGTTGGTGAACGAGGCCGACATGACGAAGGACGGGTGACCGGTGGCGTTGCCGAGGTTCACCAGGCGCCCCTCCGACAGGAGGATGATGCGGTGGCCGTCCGCGAAGGTGATCTCATCCACCTGCGGCTTGATGTTCGACCACTTGAGGTTCTTCAGGCCGGCGACCTGGATCTCGTTGTCGAAGTGGCCGATGTTGCAGACGATGGCCCGGTCCTTCATCGCCCGCATATGGTCGATGGTGATGATGTCCTTGTTGCCCGTGGCGGTGACGAAGATGTCGGCGCGCGGAGCCGCGTCCTCCATCGTCACGACCTCATAGCCCTCCATGGCGGCCTGGAGCGCGCAGATCGGGTCGATCTCCGACACGAGCACGCGGCAACCGGCATTGCGCAGGGAGGCGGCCGAACCCTTGCCCACGTCGCCGAAGCCCGCGACCATGGCGACCTTGCCGGCCATCATGACGTCGGTGCCGCGGCGAATGCCGTCGACCAGCGACTCCTTGCAGCCGTACAGGTTGTCGAACTTCGACTTGGTGACCGAGTCGTTCACGTTGATCGCCGGGAAGAGCAGCTTGCCCTCCTTGGCGAGCACGTAGAGGCGGTGGACGCCGGTGGTGGTCTCCTCGGACACGCCCTTGATGCTGTCGGCGAGGCCGGCGAACCAGCCCTTCGGCTTCTCGGCGAGCTTGCGCTTGAGCAGCGCGAAGAAGACCTCCTCCTCCTCGCTGGCCGGCTTGTCGAGGAAGGCGGTGTCGCCGCGCTCGGCGCGCAGGCCGAGATGCACGAACATGGTGGCGTCGCCGCCATCGTCGAGGATCATGTTCGGCATGCCGCCGTCATGCCAGTCGAACAGGCGCGAGGTGTAGTCCCAGTACTCCTCCAGGGTCTCGCCCTTGACGGCGAAGACCGGGATGCCGGCGGCCGCGATGGCGGCCGCGGCGTGGTCCTGGGTCGAGTAGATGTTGCAGGAGACCCAGCGGATGTCGGCGCCCAGCGCCTTCAGGGTCTCGATCAGCACCGCGGTCTGGATCGTCATGTGGAGCGAGCCGGCGATCTTGGCGCCCTTGAGGGGCTGCGCCGCGCCGTACTCCTCGCGGACCGCCATCAGGCCCGGCATCTCCGTCTCGGCGATCGAGATCTCCTTGCGGCCGTAATCGGCCAGCCCGATGTCCTTGACGATGTAATCCTTGGCCATGTGTCGACGGCTCCGTGTTGGCGTTGCGGTTCGGCGCGAGCCTCTACCACCTCGCGGGCCACGAAGCAATCAAGACATAAAGATGTCTTTATACGTTCGGTGCGGCGGTGGCGGCCGCGTGGCCGCCCCCGCCGCGGGATTTCGGCTGCGTGGGCCCGCTCAGCGGGTGGGACGTGCCAGCCAGCCGAGGCCGAAGGCCACGGCCGCCACGAGGGCCAGGGTCGTGCCGCGGTTCTCATCGGCGCGTGCCGCGAGGGCACGGCCGTGATGGACGGCCCGGTCGCGATAATGCTGCCCGCGTTCGAGGGCCTCATCGGCGAGTTCCTGGCCGCGGTCGCTGACCTGCCGGAAGCGGGCGCGCCCCTCCTCCACGAGGTGCTCGCCGCCGTGGCGCAGGTCGCGCACGGCGTCGCGCGCCTCCCCGTAGGCGTATTGCGCGGCGCCGGCGGCCTGGTCGTAGGCGCCGTCGAGCTGGCGCCCCGCGCGGCCCCGGACCGCGCCCGCCACCGTCTTGGCCCGGCCGCGCAGATGGCGGACGCCGCCCTCGAGATGATCTCTGTTCATCGTTTCCCTCCGATCCGGCCCGCGCCGCGGGGCGCGTGGCCTGCGTCGGGGCGCAACGAGGGTGGATGGCAACGGTTCCGTACCGGCAGGCGCGGCGATCTCAAGTTTCCGTGCGTCGATGCCGGAGAATCGGCATCCATCGCGGCGTGTCGCGCGGCGCGGACCGGTAATGTTCTCGGCTCGGGAAGTCGCTTGGTCGGAGGTCGATGGCCCGCGCGCCGCCCCTTGTCTTCCGCCGACTTGCCGGTGCCACCGCGGGGCCGCGGCGGCGACTTGGGACAATCCAGGATTGCACTTCGAGATCCTAGATCTCGATTTCGGTGCCCACCTCCACCACCTGACGGGTCGGCACGCAGAAGAAGGCGCCGGTGCGCTCGGCGTTGCGCTGCATGAAGGCGAACAGGTTCTCCCGCCAGGGCGCCATGCCGCGCTTGTCCTTCCGCGGGATGATCGTCTCGTGCCCGACGAAGATGGTCATGTCGTCGAGGACGTGGGGCGGCAGGTGGCGGGACTCCACCGCGCAGGCAAGCCCCTCGGGGATCGAGGCCTCCTCCATGAAGCCGAAGCGCAGGATCACCCGGTAGAAATTCGGCGCCAGGATCGTCACGTGGGCACGCCGGTCCCGGGGGACGGTGGGTGTCTCCTCGTAGAGCGCCGTGATGATCAGGATGCGCTCCATCAGGGCATGGTTGCGTTCCACGAAGCGCGAGAGGTGCAGCGGGATCCCGTGCTCCGCCGCCGACAGGAAGGCGGCGGTGCCGGGCAGGCGCAGCAGGTCGCGGTGCTGGAGGCTGGCCAGGAACACGTCTTCCGGCAGGCGCAGGGCGACCCGCGCCGCCTCGACCAGTTCGTTGCCTTTCTTCCAGGTCAGCATCATCAGCGCGACGGCGCCGGCGAGAATGAGCGGAAACCACCCGCCTTCCAGGATCTTCACGCTGTTGGCCGCGAAGAACACCAGGTCGATCGCCAGGAAGAACCCGTTGACCGCGAAGACGAGCACCGGGTTGTAGCCCCAGCGCAGGGCGATCAGTGCCGCGAGGATCGTGGTGATGGCCATCAGCATCGACACCGCGATGCCGTAGGCGCCGGCGAGCGCGTCGGACGAGCCGAACATCACGACCGCCACGAGGGTCGCGACGGCGAGCAGCCAGTTCACCATCGGAACGTAGATCTGCCCGCGCTCCTCCCGCGCCGTCTGGACGATGCGCATGGCCGGCAGGAAGCCGAGCTGGATCGATTGCTGGGTCAGCGAGAACACGCCCGAGATGATCGCCTGCGAGGCGATGATCGTCGCCATCGTGGCGAGCGCGATGAGCGGCAGGTGGCCCCAGGCGGGGGACAGGCGGAAGAACGGGTTCTCGATCGCGTCCGGCGTGGCGAGCAGCAGCGCGCCCTGGCCGAAATAGTTGAGCACCAGCGCGGGTAGGACCAGCGCGAACCAAGCCATGCGGATCGGCTTGGCGCCGAAATGGCCGAGATCGGCGTACATGGCCTCGCCGCCGGTCACCGCCAGGA
>CAXDNE010000350.1:0-7006 GCA_963990595.1 uncultured Methylobacterium sp. | reverse complement strand
GATCATCGCCGTCCTGCTCATCCGCGGCCTCGGCGTCGGATGAGCGCGCGGGCCGTCGGATTGCGGCCCTGCACGATCCCGACAGCACGCCGACGCCGGAGGCTCTCGTGCGTATCGGCCACGGTCGCAAGTCTCGTGGCACGCGGCGCGAGGACTCACACGGGCTTGCCGCCGCCGGCCGGCATCTGCGCGTAGGCAATCCGGAAGGCGGTCGGGAACGGCGTACCGCCATCCTCGACCGGGCCATCCGCCCGCAGGCCGTCGCGGAGCAGGATACGGCGCACGATCTCGGGAATCACGACGCCCGCCACGTAGCGGCCCAGGCATTCATGATGCCCGAGGCCGAAATGCAGATAGGCGTGATCGGGCCGATTCGGATCGAACCGTTCGGGATCGGGCACCCAGTCGGCATCGAACATGGCCGAGAAGCTCAGGGGCAGCACGGTCCGGCCCTTCCGGATGCGGGTCTCGCAGGCGCTGCCGCGCCCGAGCACGTGGTCGGATTCGACCTGCCGAAACATGAAGGGGACGATCGGCGCGAACCGCAACGCCTCCCAGACGTAGCCATCGAAGGCCGCGGGGCCGGCCCTGGCGGCCGCGCGCGCCGCCTCGTGGATGGCGCCGTCCCGCAGGATCTCCGCGAGCGCGTTGACCACCGCCTCGGCGGTGGTTTCGATGGCGCCGATCAGGAGGCCGCCGACATTGATGACGATCCGGTCCATGCCGAAGCCGGTCGCGGCCGGCAGATGCAGCCGGAGCAGCCGCGTGAGGATATCGTCGGGCACATCGGTGCCCGCCTCGAGAGCCGCGAGCCGTGCCGGGATGAGCGACGCGAAGGCGGACCGCATCTCCTCGCGGGCATGTTCCGCGGCGGCCTGGATCGCCGCGGCGTCGGCCCGCCCGTCGAAGGGCAGGTTGTTGAACTGGTCGAACTGGTTCGCGTACGACCAGCGCAGCAGGTCGTCGTCCGGGGCCGAGAAGCCGAAATAGCTCTGCACGATCTGCAACGGAACCAGCCGCGCGATCGAGGCGACCACGTCGAGCGATCCGCCTCCAGCATCGAGCGCCGCGTCGGTGATGGCGCCGGCACGGTCCCGCACGGCCGGGAGGTCGTCCCACGACAGCACGGCGCGCATCACCGCCTTGTCGCGATAGTTCACCTCGCTGTCGTCGAGGGCCAGCATGAACGTGCCCATCTTGGCCTTGTAGAGCGCGACGGAGAACACGCTCGGCAGAGAGAGGATCTCCGCAACCTCGGCGCGTCGCGCGACCAGGATAACGGCGCCGCAATCCAGGATCGGCCGCCGCGCGCGCAGCAGCGCGAAGAAGGCGGCCGGCGCGCGCCGGATCCAGTCTCGCGCGAGCGGCCAGCGCTCACCCTCCGGGCGTGCTTCGAGGGTCTCGAGGCAGGGTGCGTCGGGAGCGCCAGGGCGCATGGGCCACCTCCATTCCGTTTCGCAATCCGGCTGGAACGGCTCGGCGAGGCCGCGCGGGCCGTCAGTTGAGGGAAATGTCCAGGCCCTCGCGCAGGCGCGCGACGAGCTCACCCTGCCGGTGCGTCTCCGTCTTGGCGAAGAGGGCGCGCAGCTGGGTCCGCACGGTCGAGATGGCGATCCCGCGCTCGCGGGCATGCGCGTCGAGCGACCGCCCCGACGCGACGGCATTGGCGAGGATCGCCTCGGCGGTGGTCAACCCGAACAGGCGCTGCAGCCGCGCGGCACCGCCCTCCTGGGCCTTATGGCCCCCGCGGCGGATCACGACGGCGAGCTCGGCCCGCACCCGCGAGCCTGTGCCCGCCGGCCGTTTCGATAACGGATGCAGCGAGACCCGATAGGGGACGCCGCTCTCGCCGCAGGTGATGGCGATATGCTCGGCCTGCGTGATCTTGACGTCGCCGCTCGCGGCCGCGAGCGCCTCGCTGGCGGCTTGCGCGATCCGCCGGGAACATTGGCTGTCCTTGAGAGCGAGGCTGCCCTTGTCGAGGCACAGGCCCGTGCGGGATTTCGCCAGTTCCTCGGCGGCGCGGTTGGCATGCGCGACGCGCAGACGCGAATCCGTCAGGATCACCGCCGCGTCGAGCAGATCGAGCGCGGAAGCCAGATCGGAGGACCGCTCGGAGGCCTGCCGCAACAAGGCGTAGAACTCGAACGCCCGGCGCAGATGCGGCACGAGCATCGCGAGTCGGCGCACCTCGGCAGACCGGAACGGACCCGCCTCCTCGTCGCGCATGGCCGCGAGCGTCGCCATGACGTCGGCCTCCCGGGCGAAATAGGTGACGAGGCTGTGCTCGATCCCGAAGGGCCGCACGACCTCCTTGAACAGAGCCGTCTCGCGGAATTGCGCCGCATCGACCCCCTCCTCGGCCCGGATGACCTTGCCCTGGTTCGACAGGATGTAGGGAAGGCGCGGATCCTCGGTCGCGTGCCGGTAGAGGAACGTCCGGTACTGGGACCGGTCGAAGCCCGACACGGCCCACATCGGCTTGCGTGTTCCATCGAGACTGAACACCGCGAGTTGCCCGACACGGCCCCCGACGAACCCCATCAGGTCTTCCAGCAGCGCTGGCCACTCCTCCGGCTGGCCGACCCGGTCGTAGATGGAACCGACCAGATGCGAATAGGCCTCCATCTCCTGCATGGCCACGCTCCATGGTGAGTGACAGGCTCGGACCCTGCACGTCCTATTCTTCTCTCACCAGTATCGATGAGCGTCGAAAGCCCTCGAATCTGGCACGAATTCGGTCTTACGGCGACTGGATATGTGAAGGACGATATTCAGGCTGGGGACACGGCGAGATCACAGGGTCCGCAAGTACTCGAGAAGCTGCCGCCGCTGCGCCGCGTCGAGCTGATCGGTGCCGTAGGCCGGTCCGTCGTGGCCCCGATTGGCGTTGCCGGGCAGCGTCGTGTCGAACAGGAACGGACCGATATCGGACCGGAAGCCGAGGCGCGCCTCGTCGATCTCCCGACTGCCGACGCGGAAGGTTCTGGACCGCTGGTCGGCGGGAAGCAGGAGTTCGTACACGTTCGGCACGGAGCCGTTGTGCAGGAACGGGCCCGTCGCCCAGATGCCGTCGAGGGGACGCGCCTTGTAGACGAGGAGATCGCGGTCCTTGCGCTTGTCCAGGGAGGCGGCGACGAGGCCTTTTCCGCCGGCGGTCGAGACGTCGTTGAGCAGGATGTTGCCAGTCTCGATGGTGGGCGTGCCTCGCTTGAGCAGGCGGTCGATAATGGCGCTCTGATCCGCGCGAACCCGGGCCAGGTCCGGAGCCCGATCCACCGGCGCCAGGATCGCCCCCGCGACGATCGCCGCCACGAGGTCGAGGCTGCGCGTCTCGGCGGGCAGAGGCGGTGTCGTCGCCAGGAACGGCATGCGCACGCCTTCCAGGATTCCCGTTCGCGCGCGCCGGGACGCGGCGTTCTCCGCCATCTTCGGGTCGGTCCCGATCGTGGCCAACGGGGTCAGGACCACGGATTGCTGGCGGTTCGATCCGGTCGAGGCGATCGCGTGGCACGAGAGGCAGAACTGGTCGTACAGGACCTTGCCGGCGACGGCGTCCTGCTTCTGCGCCTCCGTACGGGGCGCGATCCGGTCCGGCCAGACGGGTGCCGTGAGGGCCGCCAGCTGGTTCTCGATCCGCAGGAGATTGAGCCGGTCCGCCGAGGTCTCGAACCAGAGCGGCGGCAGGGTCGGCTCGCGGATATCGGCACGGGCGAAGACGCCGAGCACTTCGCCGACGTTGCGGCCGAGGCGATCGATGGCGAGACCGTTCGGTGCGGAGCCGTTCCATTGGACCCGGTCGTGCCAGGACGTGTCCCACAGGAACGGGTAGCTCACGGGCGCGTCGGGTTTGGCGATATTGCCCGAGTCGTGCAGATCGATCCCGGTCGCCCGGTTGAAGATCATACCGAACGCGTCGAGGCGTGCCGGGCCCCAGGGGACGACCGTCCGGCTCGTCTCCACGTAGTCGGAGAAGTCCTTGGCGAACCGGTCGAGGCTGGTGTGCAGACGGCGCCGATCGGCCGCCGACGCGCCCGGATCGGGCGCGGACAGTTCCGGCGGGATCACGCGGTCGGCGAAGCGCTGGAAGCGCGCCGGCTCACGCGCGGTCTGGGCGAGAGCCCGGCCGAGTTCGTCGATGAACGCGAACATGTCCGCATTCGTCGGGCCACCGTCGATCTGGATCGTCTGCCCGCGCAGTTCGACCCTGTTCACGTGGCAGGCGGCGCAGGTCATCCCGACCCACTCGCCGCGATCGTCCACATCCTTCACGAAGCCGACGGGAAGTCCGGTGCGGGGGGAGCCGCGATCATCATCGTACGGGTTGGGCAGATATCCGAAGCGCGCGAGGCCATCCGCGACGAACAGCTGGCTGTCGTCGGGACGTTCCAGCGACATGAACCACGCATAGGGCATGATCTGCGAGCCCTGGCCCGCCGTGTAGAACCATGCCCGATCCGTCGGATCCCAGGATTGCTGGAGGAACAGCGGGGACTCGCCGGGTGCCTGCGCCGAAGCCCTGGTTCCGGCCTGTGCCGTGATCGCGATCAGCACGGCGAGCGTGGCAGGGACCACCATCGATCGGATCACGATCGCACCTCGGGCATGGAAGCGGCCTCAAACTGTCAATTTAATCCCGAATGCAATATGCGCCCGCCAGATCAGCCGCCTTACCCAAATGGATGATACTCAAGCGCAGACCTTATGCAATGCCACCAGCGTTTCCTGGAATGCTCAATACTTGATTTAGAATTCAAACAGGCGCGCACGGCGCGTCGATCCGATCGGCCCTGGCACCGCATCCCGGTCGGCGGCACGCCACCGGCTGCCGACCGGAGCCGAGGTCCGTTCCGCGCGCGGCCGGTCGAGCCCGCCTGCGCGCGGATGAACGCCTGTGCGCGTCAGCGAACGCCGCCGCCGACGTTGATGTCCTCGCCGGTGACCCAGCGGGCATCGTCGGAGGCGAGGAACGCGACCACCCCCGCAATGTCGTCCGGCTGGCCGGCGCGGCCGAGCGGCGTCTGGGCCACCATGCCGGCCTCCATCTCAGAGCCCGCGATGCCGGCCGTATGCGTGCCTTCGGTCACCACATAGCCCGGGCTGACGACGTTGACCCGGATCTTGCGGGGAGCGAGTTCGTTGGCGAGGACGCCCGAGATCGCGTTCACGGCGCCCTTGGTGCCACTGTAGGCCGCCGTCGTCGCCGGATGGATACTGGCCGCCACCGACGAGATGTTGATGATGCTGCCGCCTTCGCCGAGATGCTTCGTGGCCGCCTGGGTCGCGAGAAGGACCCCGAGCACGTTGACGTCGAACAGCCGGCGATAGTGCTCCTCGGTCACTTCATCGATCGTGGCGAATTCGTAGACGCCGGAGTTGTTGACGAGGATATCGAGCCGGCCGAACTGCTTGACCGCCGCCTCGATCAATCCCTGAGCCTGGGCGGCTTTGGAGACATCGCCCTGCACCGCCACGGCCTTGCCTCCGGCCGAGGTGATCGCCGCGACGACGGCATCTGCCCCCGCCTGGCTCGAAGCGTAATTCACAACGACCGCCGCGCCCTCCTTCGCGAGCGCCTTCGCGATCGCCGCGCCGATGCCCTTCGATGCGCCGGTCACCACCGCGACCTTGCCGTCGAGCTTTGACATGTGTGCTAACCTTCGGCATGGGCCGACTCCGGAATGGAGTCCTCCGTCCCATAGTTCGGAATTTCGGAACTAGTGGAACAGAGTTCAAGCCCCCATATGGATGCGATATGAGGCCCCTGGTTCACCCCGCGATCGAGGACGTTCACCCCGAGGCGATCCTTCACGCGCTGTCCGATCCGGACCGCGCCGCGATCTTTGCCAGGATCACGCGCGCGGGCTGCGTGGAGGCCTGCTCGGCCGTCTCCGCCGTTGGCGACCGGGTGATCCCGAAATCGTCGCTGTCCAGTCATTTCAAGGTTCTGCGCGAGGCCGGCCTGATCCGGTCCGAGCGTCACGGCGTCGAGATGCGGAACCACTCGCGTTGCGGCGAGGTCGAGACCCGCTTTCCGGGCCTGCTCTCCGCGATCATGAATGCCTACGCGGTTCGGCTCGCTGAGGCCTCACCGGCCCAGACCGACGCGATCTGAGACCGTCCGCTTCCCGCGTCGACCGGTTTCGAATCCGCCGCCTTGGTGGGCTCCGAAGGGAACAAGGGCGCGCGGATCCGAGGATCCGCGCGCGATGATCAGGTCGCGGCAGCCGATCCGGGACCGGATCCTGCGGGCGGCCGCGAGCCGGGATTGCCCCGGAGCGTATGGCTCTCGTACGCGGTGCGGAACAGGCCGCGCGGACGCAACTCGGGCAGGACCAGCCCGATGAAGCCGTCGAGCCCGCCCGGCAGGGTTGCGGGCCTGATGATGACGCCGTCCGCGCCTCTCGCCCGGAAACGCGCCTCCATCTCGGCGCCATCGTCCCAGGGGCTCCACAGGCCGGGGACCACGTCCACGAACGCCTCGGCACGCTCGTATCGGTCGGCATGGCGGGCGATCGGGTCGCCGCCGAAACTCACCGTCTCCGCGTTGGTGGCGGAGGTGACGAGATCCCACCCGGCCCGTCCGCCGCTGAGATGATCGAGCGACGCCAACCGCCGGGCCACGCTGCAGGGCTCGTTGAGGCTCGTGGAGGTGGTCGCCACGAGCCCGATCCGGCTCGTGACCGCCGCGAGCGCCAACGGCAGGGTCAGAGGCCCGAAATGGGTCGCGCGCGCCGTACGCGCGCTCGAGCGCAGATCCAGGTCCCGAATACCCGTGCCGTCCTCGAGGACGATCAGGTCGAACGTCGCGGCTGCGGCGCGGGGCGCCCAGCCGATAGAGCGCTCCAGGATCCGAGGCGCAGGGCGGGCGTGTCCGCGCTCTCGGAGGACGGCGTGAGCCTCAGGATCTCGGCGGCCGGCCTCTCCACGATCCGATCGAGATGATCGGCCACCTGCGTCAGGATCTCGGACCACGAGGCTGTGGGAGCCGCGTTCATGCCGATTT
>CAXDNE010000349.1:0-7035 GCA_963990595.1 uncultured Methylobacterium sp. | reverse complement strand
GTCCACCGCTGCCGGGGCGCTCGCGTCGGTCACCCGGCTTGGCACCGCGACGGTCGTCCTGCCGCCCCTGGGCGCGCGGCCCATCGGCGGCGCGTGCCGCGTCCCGGGGCGGCCGCTCTCCGCCACCGCGCTCGCCGCGCGGTCCGGGGCGCTGCTCGCCGCGGGGGGCAAAGCCCCGATCGCCGCCGGATCCGGCCTCGCGCCCGGGACGGTCGCCCGCACCCCGCGGAGGCCGTTCGGACGGCGTCCCGCTCGCGAAGCGGCGGCGCGGCTTCTCCGCGGGTGCGGCCTCGACGGGCATTGCCGCGAGCCGTTCCACCACGACCCGGCGCTCGCCGGTCCGGATCGAGCCGACCCGCTCACGGCCCCGCTCGGCCGCGGCGGCCTGCGCGGCCCGTGGGTCGGCGCCCCGGCGGGGGACGCGCGTTCCGCGCGGCTTCGCACCCTCGTCGTCCCGCCACGTGGCGTTGCGCGGGCCCGGGCCCGACCCGCCCGTCGACACGCGCGGCGTCGGCGCCGGGCGCGCGGCATTGCGCCGGCTCGCGGACGCCGGCGCCGGCTTGGCGTCCCGATCGACCTTCTTGGAGCCGCCGAACGGCGTGATCGGCTCGCGCACCGGGCTCTCGAAATCCACGCCCGCCTGATCGGCGAGGCTTTTGCCCAGCTGATCCTTCAGGACGCGCATCCGGACCTCCTCCACCAGGCCGACCTCGAGATCGCCGAGCTGGAACGGCCCGAAGGAGAGCCGGATGAGCCGGTTCACCGATAGTCCGAGATGTTCGAGGATGCGCTTGACCTCGCGGTTCTTGCCCTCGCGCAGTCCCAGGGTCAGCCAGACATTGTCACCCTGCACGCGGTCGAGGGTGGCCTCCACCGGCCCGTATTCCATCCCGTCGATGGTCACGCCCTTGGACAGCTTGTCGAGCTGCGCCTGGTCGGTATCGCCGTGGGCGCGGACGCGGTAGCGGCGCAGCCACCCCGTATCGGGATGCGCGATGACCTTGGCGAGGCCGCCGTCGTTGGTCAGGAGCAGCAGACCCTCGGTGTTGATGTCGAGGCGTCCGACGGCGACGACCCGGGGCAGATCTTCGGGAAGAATCTCGAAGACGGTCTGCCGGCCCTCCGGATCCCGGGCCGTCGTCACGACGCCGCGGGGCTTGTGGAAGATCCACAGGCGGGTGCGCTCCCGCAGCGGCATCGGCTCGCCGTCCACCAGGACCCGATCGTCCTCGGTGACGTTCCGCGCGGGGGACGTCAGGGTCTCGCCGTTGACGCTCACGCGGCCGGCCAGGATCATGGCTTCCGCGTCGCGCCGCGAGGCGATGCCGGCACGCGCCATCGCCTTGGCGATGCGCTCGCCCGGCGGGGTCTCGGCCGCGGCGGCAGCGGGGGCCGGGCTGTCGGCCTCCGGCCGCGCGGTCTTCGATCCGCCGGACGTCTCCCCTGCGCCCGGCTTCCCGGCGTGCTCCGCGGCTTCGCCCGCGCTGCCCGCGTCGGTCGCAGGCGTCCAGCCTCCGGTCCGTGTGGTCTCGGGGTCCGGACGGTCGGTCCCCTCCGGCATGTCGTCGTTCGGCAGGTCGCTCATGCCCGGGCCTTATCAGAGCCGATACCGACAGGCGAGACAGGTCTTGCAGACCATGCCGGATGCGGCGGGACACGAAAAAGGGGCGGCCCCCGTGGACCGCCCCCGAAACGTCTGCCCAGGCGCTCGCGTCAGAGCCTCGGCGAGCGACCGCGCATCACGCCGAACACGGCCGAGATGAGGAACAGAGCGATCGCGACGAAGAAGACGACCTTGGCCGCTTCCATAGCCGTGCCGGCGATGCCGCCGAAACCCAGGAGCGCCGCGATGAGCGCGACGACGAGAAATGTGACAGCCCAACCGATCATGGCATCCTCGCGTTCTTCAAGTCGGTTCAAGGTTGGAACCCGCCCGCGGCGGGTCCCGTTCCGATCGATCCCGAGGGATCAGAGCACAGGATCAGAGCTTGTCGGTCGCCGACTTCACGGCGCTCTTCGCATCGCCGACGGTGCCCTGGGCCTTACCCTTGAGCTCCTGAGCCGCACCCTCGGCCTTCAGCTTGTCGTTCCCGGTCACGTCACCGACGCCCTGCTTGGCCTTGCCGAGAGCCTCGTTGGCGGCGCCCTTGATCTTGTCCGTGGTGCTGCTCATGGCGTTGTCCTTCTTGTGGTTGCTGCGGCGGCGCCGCACTCATCCCTGAAACGGCCACGGTCGCCGGAATGTTCCAGGCCTTAACATTGCCCTGGATTAATCGAGCGCTTCGCTCCGTGTCCGCCTCCGCGATGGGATAAGAACATCTTGGCAGCAGAACCGATCCACCGAGCTGAGCCGGAATCCGAGGGCGCACAGGGCGCATTCGATCACGCTTTCGCGGCGGCCCGCGCCGCGGCGGAAGCGGGCGAAGTCCCGGTCGGGGCGGTCGTGGTCCGGGACGGGGCCGTTCTGGCCGTCGCGCACAACCAGCCTCGGTTGCTGCGCGATCCGACGGCCCATGCGGAGATCCTGGCTATCCGCGCGGCTTGCGCGGCAATCGGCGACGAGCGGCTGGTCGGCTGCGACCTCTACGTGACCCTGGAGCCGTGCCCGATGTGCGCGGGCGCGATCTCCTTCGCGCGGATCCGACGCCTCTATTACGGGGCGGCTGATCCGAAAGGCGGTGGCGTCGAGCACGGGGCGCGCGTCTTCAATCAGCCGACCTGCCACCATGCGCCGGAAGTCTATGGCGGATTCCGCGAGCGCGAGGCGGCGGCGCTGCTCCGGGATTTCTTCGCGCAGAAGCGGGGGTGACAGGCGCGAACCGAAGCCGCGGCTCGACGTTCTCGGACAAACGACCGGAGGGCAGCTGATGACCCCGACCTATTCCCGTGCCCTGATCGTCGGCGCAGGCTCCGGCCTCAGCGCCTCGCTCGCCCGGCTTCTGGCCGCGGATGGGCTCCGGATCGGGCTCGCGGCCCGCAACGTCGACAAGCTCGCCGGCTTGGCCGCCGAGACGGGCGCCGCGGTGCATGCCTGCGATGCGAGCCGGCCCGGCGAGGTGGAAGCCCTCTTCGCGCGGCTGGAGCCGGCGCTCGGGGGCGCGCCGGACGTCGTGGTCTACAATGCCAGCGGCCGGCTGCGGGGGCCCGTCACCGATCTGGATGCGGAGGCGGTCGCCCGGTCGCTGATGGTGTCGGCCTATGGCGGATTCCTGGTGGCGCAGGCGGCCGCCCGCCGGATGCTGCCGCACCGCCACGGCGCGATCCTCCTCACGGGCGCCTCGGCGAGCGTGAAGGGTTTCGCCGGGTCGGCGCCCTTCGCCATGGGCAAGTTCGCGCTCCGGGGACTCGGCCAGAGTCTCGCCCGCGAGCTGCAGCCGCACGGAATCCACGTGGCCCACATCGTCATCGACGGCGCCATCCGCAACGCGGAGCGCGGCGGCGAGCCCGCGGATGCGCCCGACAGCCATCTCGATCCGGACGCGATCGCCCGGGCCTATCGCGACCTGCTGCGCCAGGATCGGAGCGCGTGGACCTCGGAACTGGCGCTGCGCCCGTGGGTGGAGCGGTTCTGATCCCCCTTCAGGGATTGACCCGGATGCCCAGGAGGAACGTGCTCTCCCGGAAGCTCGACCCGACCACGGTGCTGTCGATCTGCTGGTAGATGTAGGTGCCCCGCAGGGTCAGCCAGCGTGTGAAGTGATAGTCGAGCCGAGCCGTCGCCGAGAAGCCGGTCTCTCGGGTCGGGCTTCCCTGATAGTCGTTCCGCAGGAACGACCCGCCGAGGACGATCGACAGGTTGCGCAGCAGGTCGTGCTGGACTTCCAGGGTCGCGACATCCGTCAGGATACCGCTGGAGCCGGGGATGGTGGTCTCGGTCACGCCTGTCGCGGCCGTGAGCCGGACCGTGGTCAGCGGGCTCATCGACCAGACGAGCGCGGCGTTCACCAGAGGCGCATTGATGTCCCGCAGGCTCGGATCGACGTAGGTGCGATGCTGGATGCCGGCCGAGATCTCGCCGGTGAGTGACCGCGCCAGCCCGAAACTCGCGCCGACCGCCAGGGCGATGCCGTCCGAATCACGCCGCACGCCGCTCAGGTCCCGTCGCTGGTCGTAGACCCGCGTGTCGCCCAGTATGTCGACGAAGGGGCTGAAATCCGGATTGACCTCGTAGGCGGTGCGCAGCTGCAGACTGTACTGGTTCAGGTTCCGGTCCGCCTGGTTGATGATCGTTCCGTCCGACAGCCGGGCATTGTCGAATTCTGAGCGGTCGACCGACCCCCGAAGCGTCACCGAGAGCCGGTTGAAGGTCTCGGTGGCCCCGAGTGAGCCGCCGTAGACGGCGAGCAGCGGCCGGCTCGTGGCCGTGCTGGCCTGGAGGTTCGGGCTCGACGTGCGCTGCGTGTCGACGAGGAAGCGGCCTTCTGCGTCGAAGTGGAGGTCCCGCTCGGCATCGATGCGCAGGCGCACGGTGCCGTCGGCGGCGGGCCGGCTCGCGGCCTCGTTCTGCGGTGTCTCCAGATACGAGCCGCGCAGGGAGCCCTGGAGCGAGCTGGCGGACCAGTTGCTCTGGAAGTCGAGCGTGGCATCGGTGCGAAAGGCCGCCGATCCCTTCGCGAGCGTGGGAGCGGCCTGATCGGGGTTCGAATCGTAGCCGACGCTCTGCGCGAAGGTGGGCAGGACCGTGAAGGTGCCGATCTGATAGCCGATCGGCGCGTAGGCGGGATCCGTGGGGATCGGCCGCGCGAGATCGGTCCCGAGGATGAAACCGGGGGTCAGCAGGCCGAGGGCGGGCGTGTTCGCCAGGAGCGGCGGGATCGGCCGGACCGGGGCCGCGGTCTGAGGCAGCGGCACACCGACCACCGGCTGCTGGATGATCGGCGTCAGCCGCAGCGCCGGGCTCGGGATCTGCGTGACGTCCTGGGTGATCCTGCGGGTCGCGATGCCGATCCGGCGCGGCGGCGCGGCCCTAGTCCTCAGCAGGGCCGAAGGCGCGAGATTGCTCGCCGCCGTCGACGACCCGCCGGACCGCTGGCCGCCGGTCGTGACGCGGGTGTCGAGCTGCGAGAGGCCCGGCTGGCCCTCTGCCTGCGTGGGGATCGGCGGCGACAGGGGCGAGCGCAGGCTGTCGCCGCCGGTCTCGTCGCCGCTGGTCGCGTCACCCGCCGGGGAGCCCCTGCCGTTGTCGCGCGACAGCCCATCCGGGAGCCGCCGTCGCAAGGCCGGCAGGCCGTTCGGCGCGGTGTCCTGGCCGAGGCCGGGATTGTCGGGCTGGCCGGTGACGGGACTGGTCGCGTCGAACCGCTGCGCGGCGGCGGGGAACGACCCGAGCGCGAGCGCCAGCGCCGCCGCAGCGAGCCGCACCTCCTGCCGTTCCCGCCGGTCAGCCCGCGCCGTCAGCACCTGATCTCGGTCTCCGCCAACGCCCCGGGCGCTGAATGCTGGGATCCACTGGTCACGCCGGGCCCGAACAGGTGATCGGCATGGTTAACGAAGGCTAGCGGCCGCATGGTTAATGCCGCGTCAACGGGGGATTGCACCGGCCGTCCCTGCTCGGAGCGAAATCTTTCGCGGACGGCGGCTCCACGATTGAGAGTTCATCAAAAATCTGTTAAGGAAGGTGAGAATTCGATCGTATCCAAGAGGAATGATCGGCCTGGATTGCTATATTGATAGAGGTCCACCGTGAGCGAGAACGCAGAGAGCGGACATGCTGAGCACATTGAGCTCGCGGTCGATATCGTCGCGGCTTATGTGTCGAACAATTCGGTGCCCCCGTCGGATCTTCCGGGGCTCATCGGCACCATCCACAACGCCCTAGACACCCTCTCGACAGCAGGGCGCGCCGCGAATGCGCCAGTTGAGAAACTGACTCCGGCACAGATCCGAAAGTCGGTCACGCACGACCATATTATCAGCTTCGAGGACGGGAAGCCGTACAAGACTCTGCGTCGCCATCTGACGCTGCGGGGTCTGTCGCCCGAGGCGTATCGCGAGAAATGGGGGCTGCCGCGGGATTATCCGATGACGGCGGCGAGCTACTCGGCCCAGCGCTCCGAGCTGGCCCGGGCCCTCGGCCTCGGACAGCAGCGGCGCAAGCATCGCGCCCCCGCTGCGGCGCCCGTGGAGGCACCGGCGCCGGCGGCTCCGAAGCCGCGGAGCCGCAAGAAGGCTCCGGCGGAATAGGCGGCGGGCGCCCGCCGTCGCGCCGACGGTGCGGACGCACCCGCATCCGTGGGGGCGGCGTCCAAACGCGTCGCAATGCGCGACGCGTTTGGACGCGCGGTGACGAACCGGAGCCCGGCAGCCTCGTGCGCGCGGTCGTCCGCCGCCTGAGAACCCGTCGCGCCGACGGCCTCGGTCGCCTCCATCGATCCTGACAGAATCGGAACCGGCGAGGCGAGTGCCCGCGCGGCCCGATCGTTTGCGCGGCGCGCATGCGTGCGCCGCGTCTCCTCGGCTATCCCGGCCCTGGCAGGCTGCCATCCTGCGCATGTTGCTTCGCACAATTCGAGCGATCACCCTGCGCCGGAGACCCCCGTGCCGCCCTTGCCGATCCTTGCCCTCGCCGTCGCGTCCTTCGGGATCGGCACGACCGAATTCGTCATCATGGGCCTCCTCCCCGAGGTGGCGCAGAGCTTCGGCGTCACCATCCCGCAGGCCGGTTACCTCGTTTCCGGCTATGCCATGGGCGTGGTGGTCGGCGCGCCGATCGTGGCCATCGCCACGGCCGGCCTGCCGCGCAAGACGGCGCTGCTCGCGCTGATGGGAGTGTTCCTCGTGGGCAATCTCGGCTGCGCGGTGGCGCCGAGCTACGGCCTGCTCATGGCGGCGCGGATCCTCACGGCTTTCGCGCACGGCGCATTCTTCGGGATCGGCGCCGTGGTGGCGCGGGACCTGGTCCCGCGGGAGAAGCGGACGCAAGCGGTCTCGTTGATGTTCGCGGGGCTCACCCTCGCCAACGTGCTCGGCGTCCCGCTCGGAAAGTCCCTCTGGCAGGAAGCCGGCTGGCGAGCGACCTTCTGGGACGTGGTGGAG
>CAXDNE010000348.1:0-7091 GCA_963990595.1 uncultured Methylobacterium sp. | reverse complement strand
AGGTGACGCGCGTCGCCCGCGAGGTCGGCTCGGAAGGCAAGCTCGGCGGTCAGGCGCAGGTGCGCGGCGTCGGCGGGACCTGGAAGGACCTGACCGACAACGTGAACATGATGGCGGCCAACCTCACCGGCCAAGTGCGCAACATCGCCGAGGTCACGACCGCGGTGGCCAACGGCGACCTGTCCAAGAAGATCACCGTCGACGTGAAGGGCGAGATCCTGGAGCTGAAATCGACCATCAACACGATGGTGGATCAGCTGAACTCCTTCGCCTCCGAGGTGACGCGCGTCGCCCGCGAGGTCGGCTCGGAAGGCAAGCTCGGCGGTCAGGCGCAGGTGCGCGGCGTCGGCGGGACCTGGAAGGACCTGACCGACAACGTGAACATGATGGCTGCCAACCTCACCGGCCAGGTGCGCGGCATCGCCGACGTCGTCACGGCGGTGGCGCAGGGCGACCTCAAGCGGAAACTCTCGGTCGACGCCAAGGGCGAGATCGCCGCCCTGGCCGACACCGTCAACGAGATGATCGAGACGCTCGCCACCTTCGCCGACCAGGTCACCAACGTCGCGCGCGAGGTGGGTGTCGAGGGCAAGCTCGGCGGTCAGGCCCGGGTGCCGGGAGCCGCGGGTCTGTGGCGCGATCTGACCGATAACGTGAACCAGCTCGCGGCGAACCTGACGACCCAGGTGCGTGCCATCGCCGAGGTGGCGACCGCCGTGACGAAGGGGGATCTCGCGCGCTCCATCTCGGTCGAGGCCTCCGGCGAGGTCGCCTCGCTGAAGGACAATATCAACGAGATGATCCGCAACCTGCGGGATACGACCCTCAAGAACGCCGAGCAGGATTGGCTGAAGACCAACCTCGCCAAGTTCACCCGCATGCTCCAGGGCGAGCGCGACCTCGCCACCGTCTCGAACCTGATCCTGTCCGAGATCGCATCCCTCGTGAATGCCCAGCGCGGCGTGTTCTACATGGTCGAGGACGAGGCCGGAGAGCCCGTCCTCGATCTGATGGCGAGCTACGCCTTCACGGAGCGCAAGAACCTGTCCAACCGGTACCGACTGCGTCAGGGCCTCGTGGGGCAATGCGCCTTCGAGAAGAAGCGCATTCTCCTGACCAACGTGCCGGGCGACTACATCACCATCGGCTCGGCCCTCGGCGAGGCGCCGCCGCTCAACATCATCGTGCTGCCCGTGCTGTTCGAGCAGGAGGTCCGGGCGGTCATCGAGCTGGCGTCGTTCAACCGCTTCAGCGAGACCCACCAATCCTTCCTCGACCAGCTGACCGAGTCGATCGGCATCGTGCTGAACACGATCGCCGCCAACATGCGCACCGAGGGCCTCCTCAAGCAGTCGCAGCTCCTGACCGGCGAGCTGCAGAGCCGGCAGGAGGAGCTGAAGAAGACCAACGACCGCCTGGAGCTCCAGGCCGCCTCGCTCCAGCAGTCGGAGGACCTGCTGAAGAGCCAGCGCGAGCGCCTGCAGCAGACCAACGAGGAGCTCGAGGAGAAGGCGCGGCTGCTGGAGATCCAGAAGCGCGAGGTCGAGGGCAAGAACCGCGAGGTCTCCGTCGCCAAGACGGCCCTGGAGGAGAAGGCCGAGCAGCTGAGCCTGACCTCGCGCTACAAGTCGCAGTTCCTGGCCAATATGAGCCACGAGCTGCGCACGCCGCTCAACAGCCTGCTGATCCTCTCGAAACTGCTCTCCGAGAACCGTGACGGGAACCTCACCGACAAGCAGCGGGAATTCGCCAAGACCATCAATGCGGCCGGGACCGACCTCCTGTCGCTGATCAACGACATCCTCGATCTCTCCAAGATCGAGTCCGGGACCGTGTCGCTCGAGATCGGCGACGTGACGCTGCAGGACCTCGTCGAGAACCTCAACAGGACCTTCCGGCAGCTCGCCGAGGAGCGCCACCTCGCCTTCGTGATCGATGTCGAGCCGGGCCTGCCGCGATCGGTGCGCACGGATTCGAAGCGCCTGCAGCAGGTCCTGCGGAACCTGCTCTCCAACGCCTTCAAGTTCACCGAGAAGGGCAGCGTGTCCCTGAGGATCGCCTCCGCCGAGGGATCACCGCTGCGCGCCGGGAGCCAGTGGATCGCCATGTCGGTCACCGATACCGGGATCGGCATCGCCGAGGACAAGCAGCGGATCATCTTCGAGGCGTTCCAGCAGGCCGACGGGACCACGAGCCGCAAGTATGGCGGCACCGGCCTCGGCCTCGCGATCAGCCGCGAGATCGCCCGCCTGCTGGGTGGCGAGATCGTGGTGGACAGCCGGGTCGGTTCGGGCAGCACCTTCACCCTGTTCCTGCCCTTCGAGCCGCCGATGCAGCTGGCCACGGGCCGCGGCTCGGAGACCATCGAGGGGAACGGGACAGCGGCGCTGATCGGCCGCCAGCCCAATGCCGCGATGGCGCTCTCGGCCTCGGCGGATGACCGTCATGCCATCCATCCCGGCGATCACATCGTGCTCATCGTGGAGGACGACGCGATGTTCGCCTCGGTGCTGCTGGAGCTGGCGCGCGAGCGCGGGTTCAAGGGCCTGATCGCCCAGGACGGTGCCGGTGCGCTGAGCCTCGCCCACCGCTTCAAGCCGCACGCCATCACCCTCGATATCGGCCTGCCCGACATGGATGGCTGGGCCTTGCTCGACCTCCTGAAGAACGATCCCCGCACCCGGCACATCCCGATCCACGTCATCTCGGTCAACGACGAGAAGAAGCGCGGCCTGCGCGCGGGCGCGTTCGGCTTCCTCGAGAAGCCGGTGGAGCGCGAGGGCCTGCTGCGGGCGCTGGAGCGCTCGAAGGAGTTCATCACGCGGCCCGTGCGCAACCTCCTGCTGGTCGAGGACGACGAGAACCAGCGCGCCAGCATCACGGCGCTGCTGAGCGAGGAGGACGTGAAGATCTTCGCGGTCGGCACGGCCGCCGCCGCGCTGGAAGCCCTGACGGGCGGCCGGTTCGATTGCGCGATCATCGATCTCGGCTTGCCCGATATCGGCGGTTCCGAGTTGATCGAGCAGATCCGGGCCTCGAAGGACGGGGAGGAGTTGCCGATCATCGTCTATACGGGCCGGGAGCTGACGGCCGCCGAGGAGCAGCAGCTCAAGCAGACCGCCTCGACGATCATCCTCAAGGACACGCGTTCGTCCGAGCGGCTCCTCGACGAGACCGCCCTGTTCCTTCACCGGACCATCGCCAGCATTCCGGTGGAGGAGCAGATTCTCGTCGAGCGGAGGGACGTGGTGGCGTCTCTCCAGGGCTGCCGGGTCATCCTGGTCGACGACGACCTGCGCAACATCTTCTCGCTCACGAGCGCGCTCGAGCAGAACGGGCTGGAGGTCCTGTTCGCGGAGAACGGACAGGAGGGCATCGCGCTCCTCAAGACCCATCCGAACATCGACGCGATGCTGATCGACATCATGATGCCGGGGATGGACGGCTACGAGACGATGCGGGCGATCCGGGCCGAACCCGCCTTCCGCAGCCTGCCGCTCATCGCCGTGACCGCGAAGGCGATGAAGGGTGACCGCGAGAAATGTCTCGACGCGGGCGCGTCCGACTACGTCTCGAAGCCGGTCGATATGGATCAGCTCCTCGCCGTGCTGCGGGTGCAGCTGGCCCGGCGTGGCGAGGCGGCGAACGGCGCCCATCCGATCCGAGGGGAGGCGCAGGATCTCGCGCGGCAGCCATGATGACCGAGGAACCGGGTTTTCCTCCGACTGATACCGGCGCCGGGCCGCTGCCCGCGCCTGCCGAGCCGGATCTGATCCGCGCGAAGATCCTGATCGTCGACGACGATCGGCGCAATCTGCTCGCGGCGTCCGAGATCCTCGCCGATCCGGCGGTCGACCTCGTCCTGGTGGACTCGCCGGAGGAGGCCCTGCGCCGGAGCCTCCGGGAGGATTTTGCCCTGATCCTGCTCGACGTGCAGATGCCGCGCATGGACGGCTACGAGGTCGCCGCCCTGATCCGCAGCCGCTCGCGCACCTCCCGGGTCCCGATCCTGTTCCTCACGGCGCACAACAAGGACGACTTCCACATCTTCCGCGGCTACTCCGCCGGGGCGGTGGACTATGTCTTCAAGCCCATCCAGCCGCTCGTCCTGAAATCGAAGGTCGACGTCTTCGTCGACCTGTACCGGAAGACCGAGGAGATCAAGCGCAAGGCGGCGGCCGAGAAGAAGCTCCTCCTCGAGAACCTGCGCGTGCGCGGCGAGAAGCTGGAGGCCGAGCAGGCCCTCCGCCGGCGGGAGGAGCATCAGGCCGCCGTGCTGCGCGGTCTCCCCATCGCGCTCTACACCTCCCCGCTCAAGGACGGGGACCGGCGGCTTCATTTCACCAACGACAGCATCGAGCGCATCACCGGCTTCTCGCGCGACGCCTTCGTGTCGGGCCTCTGGGAGTCCCGCCTCGAACCGGAGGATGCCGAGCGCGTCTTCCGGGATCTGCGCACCGTGTCGGAGACCGGCGCGGCGGCGCTGGAATATCGCTGGCGCAACGCCGACGGCACGGAGCGGCACATCCTCGATCAGATCGTGGTCAACCGCGATGAGAGCGGCACGGCGGCCGAACTCTTCGGGATGTGGTTCGACGTGACCGAGCGCAAGGAACTCGAGCTCAGCCTGCAGCACGCCTCGAAGCTCGAGGCGGTCGGCCGGCTGACGGGGGGCATCGCGCACGATTTCAACAACATGCTCAGCATCGTGATCGGCAATCTCGATCTGGTGAAGGGGGCGCTGAAGGCCGACGAGCGGGCGCTCCGCCGCATCGAGAGCGCCATCGAGGGGGCGCATCGCTGCGCGGAGCTCACCAACCGCCTGCTCGCCTTCTCGCGGCGCTCGCCGCTTCAACCCAGGGCCCTGGACTTCACCAGTTTCATACCGGGCCTGATCAAGCTCCTGGAGCGCACGCTCGGCGAGCGGATCACGATCTCCGCCGATCTCGAGGAGGCGCTTCCGGAAGTCTGTGTCGACCACGCGCAATTCGAGGCCGCCCTCATCAACCTCGCCGTCAACGCGCGCGACGCCATGCCGGAGGGGGGGACGCTGGGCATCCGCATCCAGCGCGGCGATCCGATCGCGCAAGAGGGCGGCGAGACGCCACAAGCGGTGACGATCACCGTCACCGACACGGGTGTCGGGATGCCGCCATCGGTCCTGGCGCGCGTGTTCGAGCCCTTCTTCACGACGAAGGCTGCCGGCAAGGGGACGGGCCTCGGCCTCAGCATGGTCTACGGCTTCGTGCAGCAGAGCGGCGGCACCATCGCGGTGGACAGCAGCCCGGATCAGGGCACCAAGTTCGTCATCGCGTTGCCGGCGGCCGAGCGGCATTGCAGGCCGGAGGAGGTCGGGCCGGGCGCGGCCGCCGAGGCTTCGCGCCCGATGAACGGCGCCGGCAGGGCCGTGCTCGTCGTGGAGGACGACGCGGAAGTCCGCAGCACGATCGTCTCCACCCTCGAGGCGCTCGCCTTCAAGGTCTACAGCGCCCATGACGGGAGCGCGGCCTTGCGCATCCTGGAGGCCGAGCCGAACATCGCCCTCGTGTTCAGCGACGTGAACATGCCGGGGGCGATGACCGGCATCGATCTCGGGCACGTCATCCGCCAGCAATGGCCGCAGATGCCGATCCTGCTCGCCTCCGGGTATCTGCGCGAGGACCAGGACACGAACGGCTTCGCGTTGCTGCAGAAGCCCTACCGTACGACGGATCTGATCGAGACGCTGCGGGGCTTGCTGGGCGGGGTCAGAGACCCGGTCCCGGTCGAAGGATGAGGCGGTGAGCGGGCGACCGCTCTGCGTCCCGCCCTTGCACGCAACGGTCGCCGGCAGGCCGAATCTCCGGTCGGCGGCCCGGACGTCCCGCCTCGTCGCGCGTCTCAGCGCTTGTTGAGCAGCGCACGGGCCAGGCAATGCAGGGCCGCGCCCGTGACCAGGGTGGCGATCGACACCGTCAGAACCTGAAATCCGGTGATCCCGGGGCGCGGTCCGAGGCTGTAGGCGATCAGCGACCCGCAAGACCCGGCCGTCACGATGCCCGACGCGATCGTGTTCAGCCAAGTCGCCGACAGGCGCCGCAACTCCTTGTCTCCATCGCCCATGGCAACCTCCGCCGGACCACGCATCTAAGTATTTTTTCCTATAGGCGGGGCGCTTCAGCGCCGGTTTCTGGACTGCTCGGCGCCGATCCGGACGATGGTCAGCCGCCTCTTCGGCTCCGGAACATATATAGAACAAATCCGACGCGGCGCATCGGTTCAATCGTCTGGGCGGATATTTTTCCCAGGCCGGTGGACAGATGTGAATAGAGCGCGAAAAGGCCCGGTGCCGTCAGGCCTTAGTGCGTGCGGGCGGATCTGGCCGGTCGCGGCAGGGCCGGTGTTCCGGGCCGAGCCGAGCGTGGGGCGGCTTCAGGGCCGCGACCCGGTCCGGCTGTCGCGCCTCCGAGCAAGCGGTGCCGGCGGCGCGCAGACCGCGCCGGTCATCGCAGGACATCGACGGCGTGGGCGGCCGTCGTGTCCGCAAGCCCGAGTTGTACCAGGACGGCGGCGGGCGGTCGGTCGAACGCGAACCTGTCTCCGTGTGCAGTTTTCCTGCCGGCATGGACAGTACAGGCGTCCGGAGCGGGAAATGGATCGTCGCACCCTCGTGGGTTGAGGTCCTCGCAAGGGATGAGTAGCGCGCGGATTTTTTCTTTACATGCGTGAGCAGGATAGCAAAACGGCGTCTGCGCGGAAGCCCGGTCAGTCGGCAGGCGCGCACGTTTTCACCGGTGGGCGAACTCTTGGGCCGGAGCTTTGTCCAAGTCGATATTCGACTTTGCGCCGGTTTCGATCGTGCCGCTAATTGGGTGCGCTCCGCCGAAGCGGAGATTGCGCCCGTGCGCTGCGCCATCCGCCGTGTGCCTTCCGAGGTCCTTCGCGCGCGACCCTTTTCATTTCGCGAAGACAAGATCAAACCAGGATCAGCACGCGGCTGAACCCCTTTTGGATAGTCCTGTTACAGACTTAAGCAGTTTATTAAATGCTCCGGCAGCACCTGACTCTTATACACATCTGACGCTGCCGACGAAGAGGATAGAGTAGATCTC
>CAXDNE010000347.1:0-7197 GCA_963990595.1 uncultured Methylobacterium sp. | reverse complement strand
GCGGCGCAGCCGCGGGCGTTCCGCCGCCGACCGATCCACCCCGTGGGTAATTACAAGTCCGCGGAAAGAGCATTTTGAGACGATTGGACGAGCCGCAACGAAGGTCCACTTCTCTGGACTAAACAACAAATGCGGCTCAGTCGCTTTCAGTTAGACTACGTCACGTGAGAGCGCCAGCGCACGCAGAACCGGTCGTTCAGCTTTGCGCCCATTCCGGCCATCTAACGAGCCGCCGACGCGCCTCCATAGCGGACGCTCACCGTGAAGGCTGCGGCGGCGGCCCATTCGCATAAGGGCACGATATGGAGCGGCGCAGTGCCTCCGTGGCCCTTGGGATCCGATGTGCGCTCTGGGAAGGCCTTCTTCCAGGCTGCCGGTGAGGGCGGGGCCTACAACCGGGTAGGGTGGAAAGCGGGCGGTCTGCTTGAGAGCGGGCGGGGCTTTGAAACAGACATGGTCGCTACCGGAAGGTCCGCTGGGGCCGGGATACATCTCCACCTCGACCACGTTACTGAAGGAGTGGTCCGGCTGATCCGCCGCGACAGGCGCACGGCCTTCACCGTGCGCCGCAGGTCGCTCAGCTCTTGGAAGAAGTCATAGCGGATGAGCGGCAGCGTTTCCGAGCGCGTACTCAGGCGGTCCAGAAGCTCAGGCATCAGCAGCCGTGCCGTCGTCCCGTAGCGGCTGCGGCGATCCCCCAGCGCCGCAACTTCGGACTGCAGTTTGCCTTAGGCCCGCAGCCAGATCGCCTGGTAGTGCAGCGCCAAGAAGGTATAAGACACGGCTTACAGATGCAGTGAGCGTGGACTTTGCCCTGCTGGACACGCCGATTGCCCGGTCATGCAGGTCTCATCTGCAAAGAACCCGTTTCGGCGATGCTGGCACGAGAGCGCCACCCTTGACGAGGGCATCGAGCGCCGCGAGGATCTCGTCGCCGCTGTCAAGGCTTCCGAACGCCTCGGCTACCTCGCCGGCCCGGACCCGGAAGCTCGGTTCGTTCAACACGCGTAGGGCGGCCGTGCGCAAGGTCTCAACGGTAGGCGCGTCCGTCGTGAGGTCGATACCAACCCCCGACCAGCCGATGCGCGCGCCGACCTCGGCTTTGTCCTCCGTCCGCCCCGCCGAGACGATCGGCACGCCCACGGCCAGCGCCTGCGAGACACTGCCATAGCCGCCGTTGGTCACAAGTAAGTCTACCTTCGGCAGCAGCAGGTCGAACGGCAGGAAGCTCGCGACCCGGGCATTGGCGGGAAGCGGTCCCCGCAAGACGTCCAAGGGCCGCCCGCCAGTGGTCGCGACAACGAGCAGGTCGTCCCGGTCGGCGAGCGCGGTCAGTGTCGGCTCGACCAGAGCCCCGAAGTCCGCATTGGCGAGTGTGCCCTGCGTGACCAGCACGACGTGGCCGCCCTCCTCGCGCCACGCGTCGAGCTCGGGCCACCAAGTCGGCACCGGTATGTCGGCGTGCGGGTTGGGCAAGAGGCCGACGAAGCGTAGGCCGGACGGGAGCGCACCGAAGTCGTACTCGAAGGCGGGGACCGTCGGCTGGAGGAAGAGATCCGGCAGCACGACGATCGAGTGAGGCAGGGAAGCCGGCAGGGGCGGAAGCCCGAGTCCGGCGAGCAGGCCGTCCGTGTGGGCGCGCACGGGATTGACGAAGGCGGCATCCGTCCCCGCCTTCAAGGCGGAGTAGCGCATCCGCTCGGCTTCGTCTCCTGCCGGCGGCAGGCCGGCCCCCACCGGCGCGTGATCAGGCCGATCGAGGAAGAGGAAGCTGACGTTCAGGACGGCGATCGGCGGCCGGGGTTGCCTGTCGAGGAGCAAGGGCAGCACGCCAAGGAAAAGGCTGCCGGCGATCACGATATCAGGCCGATGATCTGCGATCAGCCTCCGCAAGCCGGCTGCTTGGCCAGGCATGCCGTCGATGAAGCGCCGCTCGAATTCATGCCGCCAGCGTTCCGGTCCCGGCGGCAGGCTGACGTCGAGGTAGGCGGCGGCTCCACCATCATTGCACGGGACGAAACGCAGACCTGCTGCCTCGATCCGGGTCCGAAACGTCTCGGCCGTTGTGAACAGCACGTCGTCGCCGCGGGCGCGCAGGAGGTTTCCGATGGCCAGCAGCGGATTGACATGCCCTGTCAAAGCCGAGGCCGCGATCAGGACTTTCATCTTGAAACTCCGTAGCTTTGGAATTGAGAACACTCACTCGGCGTCGCGAACGAAGTGTAGCTGTTCCGAATATATCGACCGCAGCTCGCAAGGAATACGCGACCGCAGCGTGCACGTCGATTGCTGCTATTTTGGACTGAACGATCCCGAACGCGCTGGTGTTTCGGCTCAGGTGCGTGACCAGCTAGTCTCAGATGGAAGCCTCATCGAGATACAGGCTTTATGGATACCTCATCGGCTACGTGGAAGCTGCGACTCGTCTGCTTCGGACACATCGAATAGAGTACATATCACTGCGACCGGCAGCGGAGACGACAGATCGACGGAGTGACAGAACTGCGAGTGTCCGCAACAGACATCGATAAGGCCACCCACCTTCTGGGTAATTCTCTCGCGCAATGCAAACAGACGCAAGACCTGGGAATCACGAAAAGAGAGTCGCTCGCGCAATGCTCATTATCAAATCGAAACTGCGATGACGGCCTTGCAGTCAAGCCTCGCCATTTCAATCGAGGTTTTGCTTGGCCATGAAGTTTCGGACTAACGCTGCAATCTCGTCGACGCGCTCATCAAGCGCGAAGTGTCCCGCATCGAGAATGTGGATTTCTGCGTCCGGAAGGTCTTTCCTGTAGGCTTCGGCACCGCCGATCGCGAAGGACGGATCGTATCGCCCCCAGACGACGAGGGTTGGAGGCCGCTTCTGCCGGAGCCAAGTCTGCCACATCGGATAGGAGGCGACGTTGGTACGATAGTCATAAAACAGATCGGACTGGATCTGTCGTTGACCTGGCCGGGACAGATGGGCGAACTCGTCGAGCCACAGATGCGGGTCGTATCGCTTTGGATGCGGGCTGGTTCCGAGATGACGCTGCTTCGTCGTCTCCAGGGAGAGGAAGCTATCGATCACCGCGTCCTCATGGGAGGCGCGGTCGTGCCAGAATGCCCGACGGGTTGCCCAGAGCGGTCCAAGCCCATCCTCATGAGAGACAGCATTCTGGATGATCAGCGCCTGCACACGTTCGGGATGTGCAAGAGCCAGCCTCATGCCTATGGGGCCGCCATAATCCTGAAGGAAGAGGCTGTACCGGTTCAGGCCGATCTTTTCCGCAAACTGGTCGATCGTGCCGGCGACATGGTCGAACGTGTAGGCATATCGCTCCGGCGGTGGCGCCTCGCTCAGGCCGAAGCCCGGATAATCGGGTGCCACCAGATGGAAGCGGTCTGCGAGACGAGGGATCAGCGTCTCGAACATGGCCGAAGATGATGGAAAGCCGTGAAGCAGAAGGATTGTCGGAGCGTCCTTCGGGCCGGCTTCTCGATAGAAGATTGTAACGCCGTCGACCGCAACCGTACGATAGGTTGTGTCGACGGATGTCATTGAGGCCGTCTCGGCCGACGCAGTTGGAGAAGCAATCAGCGCCGTTGTCGCGAGAAGGGGTGCAAGCGCTCTGAACATCGTTGTACCTCTCGAGTACGGGTGGCTTCTCAGCCGCGGATGCTGTGCGTCGAGCGATATCCGTCATGACGCACGCAGCCTTTCGGAGCGGGCGTGCGAAGTCCTGGCTGGAACCGCTCGATGCCCGCGTGCCTGTCCGATCGAGCCAACCACAAGGCTCGGCGGAGCGGCCGCAGGCACCACACGCCGCTTCAAGGTTCACCGAGCCAAACCGGGTCTCTGTAAACCCTGCCTGTCACTCCGGAAGCTGCCGCGCATCATTTTCTCAATGATGGGTATCCGTCGACATAGATCCAGTTCGTCGATCGAGCAGGAACGTGACACCCTAAACATTCGTCTCGATAGCTGACTGTCGTGGCTTTGTCGGGCTGACCCGCATCGAACCACGACCAGCCCCAACCTTCGCCCCAAAGTGGGTTGTCTTGGTGAGTATTTCCGGCGTCGCGCACCATGACGAACCAACCTTTGAGATGATCCGCACGACTTACCGTCCCGGTCGTAAATTCACCGGTGCTGGTTTCATAAACTTCTTTGACCAGGGTAGCGCCGTCTGGAAACGAACCCTCGTTGCGATAGGTCTGCGCAGCACCGGGTGATGCGTAGACCACGTGCATCTCCTTCGAACCCCGGCCATTCTCCGATGCGACCGCCCAGGAACCGAGGAACCGGTAGCGTTCCCGGTAGTCGCTCGGCACGCGGATATTGCCGGATTCATCCACAAGCTGCGGCTTCTTTTGGTCTATCGGCTGAGCGGAAGGCTGACTCAGCAATCCCGCCGACGTGGCCAGCAGCGTCAATGCGCCAGAGACATGGAGCAGATAGCGACGATACATATCGTATCTCCACACAGTATACGATCTAACTAATCGTCCAATCGCGGATAGAACTGTGTCCAGACTTCATCTTTCTTTGCTGAGGCCATGTGGCAGTAGGCGCATTCGCTTTTCGGGCGCACCGTTGCAGTTGCCGCTTTCGGCTCGTGGTGATTGAAGTTGAAGTAACCCCATCCGCCGGTCGAGGTATACCGCGCTGTGTCTTTGACCGTCACGTCGGCTCCGTTGAGCTTGCCCGGAAAAAAGCCACGCCCAGATGGCTCGACGCGCGACCCGTCGGCCTCTTCTTTAGGTAGAGTCAACTGAAGTTCCTTGAAGAGGATGGTGCCCTCCGGAAAACTTCCGGTCCTCTTATATTCATCGTAGGAGCACGGCTCGATGTAGACGTTGTGATACTCTGGGAAGCCGGCGTGCCCGTTATTGAGTGCATTCGGTGTAAGAGGCGAGCCGACATAGATCCATCGCTCGAAGTGCTTCGGAAGGACCAGCTCCCCATCCGACGTGTACTCCGCTTTGTAGCAGCTCGATTGTTGCGCAATCGATGGGCTCGGATTCGACATTAATCCTGACACCGCCACCGATGCAGCAGCAACCCGGAGGAATGCAAACCTGGACATCGAACGTCATCCCCTCTCTCAACCGCCTTGAGGCGCCGCAACGTAGCGTGCGATTGAGCGCCCATCTGCGAGCCTACCGAAATGGAGCGTGCCGAAGGTCCGGAATTGGTTGCAGAACGTCTCGCACCTCTGTCGTCACCGTTGCGACGAGGGTTGATGGCGGACCGCGAGCATCCCACATGGGCGCGCCCTGATCGCACATCACGAGGTTTCCTGTAGCCACGGCGAAGCCGCCGAGGTTGCTTCGGATGTCGATAGGACCGCACATCCCACCTGTCCTGTGAACGGGGCGACGAATTGACCATCGATTGCTTGACACGGACCTGTGTTCACGCACACGAGCTGCACCTGATCTAGGTACGGAGAATTGAAAGTTCCTATTGTGCCAGCTACGATTTCACGACACACCGTCGATGCGGCCATCGACGTACTTGAAGTGAGCTTCGTCAAGTTGGTGGAGTGCCTCGTCGCATCCGGCTGGCGCCTCGAGTTGGCCGGCACCGATGCACCGAGCATCCATTACAACATAGCCGGTCGAGGCACGCTCATCACGAGCAGGAGTGCGCCCATCGATCTTCGGCCGCACACCCTCGTCATTCTTCCGAGGCACACGGCGTTCGCCCTCGAAACCCCCGGCGCATTACCCATGCGAACCGTCAACCGGGGGCCTCTGAGTTCGGCGCCCGGATCGGTCCGACGCTTCACAGCCGGCCCGAGTGCGGCCCACCTCGTCCTCGTCTGCGGTTACTTTCGGGCGCTGTATGGCACATCGATCGACGTCTTCGACACGCTTCGGGTGCCCATCGTCGAATACTTCGACGAAATCGATCAAATCGACCACAAATTTCGTGAGGCGGTCGACGAGCTCGCCGCACAGGAGGTCGGCACCGGAGCAATGGCCGCAGGCCTGCTCAAGCTTGTTCTCATTGCGATATTCCGGAGATCGCTCGTCTCGCAGCAAGTTTGGGCGGAGCGGTTCTCGTTGCTCAGCGATCCGCAGATCTCGCGGGCCTTCTCCGAAATGGCCGCGCGACCAGCGGCGGACCATACCGTATCGTCCCTCGCCCATGTCGCCGGTCTGAGCAGATCCGCCTTCCTGGCTCGCTTCACCAAGGCCTTCGGCACTTCGCCGATGTCGACGCTCAGGCAGCTGCGCATACGACACGCGGCGGCACTTCTGTCCACGAACGTACTGCCGATCGATCAGATCGCTCAAGCTGTCGGGTATCGGAACCGCAGCAGCTTCTCGAGAGCCTTCAAGAAGACGTACCTGATCGATCCGAGCGAGTATCGAAATCGAAAGGCGATACAAGAAGGCGAAGTTTACAACCCCGATCCATAAGATCGGGGTTGGACAGTAGATCTGTGCGGGGGCAACCGTAGCGAGGCTGCCCCCTATCGTCTGTCGTTTCACCGATCCGACGATCGTAAGGTGGATCGAGATCGTGACGTCAGCCGCGCGGCCGACCGTCGGGCCGTCGCACGGATGCCAGCAGCAGCGTTATCGACGCCGCCAGCAGGACGAGATCCTTGAGGAGGAACTGTCCGGGCATCGCGGAGATTGCGGGAAATCCACCGGCGGTGTGCTCGGCCACGCCGGGGGTGGTCACAAAGAACGTCAGTGTTATCAGGTACGTCGTGATCGACATCGCGGCACCCAGGGCCGAAACCACTGGAACGAAGGCGCCGACTGCGAGCGCGATCGCGGTCGACAGCTCCAAGATGCCGATCACACGGCTTGTTCCCTGAATGCCGAAGACGTCGTGCAACCAGCCCATGATGGGGCTATTCGCCACGAACGGGGCAATCCCGCCAGCCTCATAGGCCGTGAACTTCATGAAGCCGAACCAGAGAAAGATGACGACCAGCGACCAGCGCAGCGGCGAGAGACTGGATCTCAATCCGGCGGGGCCTTCGGCGGTCACGAACCAGGACTGATGCGGAGTGGTGGTAGTCATGGCGAAATCCTTTCGGGTCATGTTGCACGAGACAGGTGTGCGGGAACGCAGCGCGCGATTGCTGTCGTCGGTCGGACCTGTTCGACAGGTGGAGGGGTGATGGAGTGACTAGGCTGATCGGCCCCCACGAGGTGGTCCAAGGTCAAAGTTAGTGCAGGGTTGGTCGC
>CAXDNE010000346.1:0-7205 GCA_963990595.1 uncultured Methylobacterium sp. | reverse complement strand
GCGTCCCTCCATGCGGCATCAGTCGTACCACCACACAGTGGGACCGAACATCTAGCCACGCTCCGGGTCCGTTTGGGGAGCTCGCAACGGACAACAGGCGGTCTCATGCTGTGCGGCGCAATTGACGGCCGGCTCCTCGGCCGAAAGCGTCCTTCCCAGCAAGTCCTCCGAGCGGTGCTGCAGGCTCGCGATAGCCAGGGCGGTGAGCCGCGCCCTCATTGGATCGGCTCGCGACGTCAGCACGACGGGAGTTTGGAGGCCAAGCACCAACCCCGGTCACGACGGCGCCCCCGAGGTACTCCAAGCTCTTGGCCAGCATGTTCCCCGACACGAGGTCTGGAACGAGCAGGATGTCGGCCTCGCCTGCCACCTCCGACGCGATGCCCTTTTCCATGGTGGCACCGAGAGACACCGCATTGTCGAAGGCCAACGGCCCATCGACCAGCGCGCCGGCGGCGATCTGCCCCCGTCTTGCCACCAGCGTGAGAGCGGCAGCATCAAGCGTGGAGGCAATAGCCGGATTGATTGTCTCCACGGCCGAGAGCACGGCCGCTTTCGGCGTTCCCGATCCGAGCAGGTGGGCCAAGTCGACGGCATTCTGCAGGATCTGAGCTTTGGCGCCGAAATCCGGCGCGATGTTGATCGCAGCATCGCTGACGATGAGAAGCTTGGGATAGGTGGGCACGTCGCAGACGAAGGCATGACTGACGCGCCGGCCAGCGACGCGCCGCCCGCGCTGGGCATCGAGCACGGCGTGCATCAGGACGTCCGTATGTACGTGGCCCTTCATCGAGGCGTCGGCTTGCCCCTCCCGCACCAGTCGAACGCCGACCGTCGCCGCCGTCTCGTCGTCCCCTGCTGCGGTCAGCGGGATCACGCTGATTGGCCAGCACATCTCGGCGCTCAGGTCGGACAGGATCTGACGTGCATCGATGAGGTGCGGAGCGACCAAGCCGAGCTCTGCGGCTTCGCGCAGCGTTTCGAGTACAGATTGCCGCGGCGGAACGCGGTTTGGGCGATCCGAGAGGTGTCCTCAGGCACCGGCGGGAGCACGGATTGCGGGCGGAGCGACATAAGAAGCCTCCGGGCGGGACAGCCATCCTACACCCAGCCCACCACCGCTCGGAATTCGCCAACAGGGTCCGATCGTTTCCCCGACGATGAATGGAAGCTCCGGCCGAGCCGCCCAAAACGGCCCCGTTTTTGTCGGACAACCGTGTCGACTTCTCTACTGCCGAGCAAAGGCCCGTTTAGCACGATCCCAACATGCGCGTCGGTAAGGCCACGTCTCCAACCCTCGACCTGGTACTTCAGAGCGACTGTCAGCGGATTATCTCGACCACGACGCCAGACGCCTCCGCGATCATCGACCAGCGCCGCTCCGCGGTGAGCGCCGGCCGACCTTCACGTTTGGCCAGGGCCAGGCAGTAACGATCGCCTAGCGACAGACCACCCTCAAGGGTGATCGGACGCAGCATGCCGGCATCGTACGACAGCGCGGCATCGACGGCAGCCCATCGGATCGGCAAGGGACGCAACATCGCCTCGATATCAGGGCGCGCCGCGCCGAGCTTGGCATAGTGGCTGACCACCTCAGCCAAGTTGACGGTCGTCATGACAGACCCGTCGAGCCCGGCTTTCACCCGATCGGCTCCCGGTTCAGTTAGCAGCAGGGCGAGCAGCGCGGACGCGTCGAGGACGAAGCCCGTCATTCGGCCGCGGCCTCACGAGCCCGGTCGGCGAGGAAGTCCGCCACGGACGCGCCTGTCTGGTCGCTGACCAGCCTGCGGCTCAGAGCCTGCGCACGGGCGACAACCTGATCGAGCGTCCGGAGCACGATGGCGTCGCCCATATCCTCGACGATGACCTCACCCCCGTGACTGAGGCCATGCCGCTTGCGGAGGTCGGCCGGCAGGCTGACGCGCCCGTCGGGCATAACCCTAGCTCTCATGGGACCTCTCCATCTTCTGCCGCGCACACGATTGTACGCCAGGATCACCTTCTCGCGCCAGGACGGCCGGTTGGCGGCATGCAGTGGTCGTCAAGGGCCGAAACAGGGCACTCCATCACGAGCACCGTCTGTCCGCAAGGGGATCGTTGAGCGGACGCCGGTTGGAGCGCCACCAATCGCCATCGGGTTCGGCCGATCCAAGAGCGCGGGTCTAGCTTGGCCTTGTTCTCAGATGAGTGGTGCGATAACTTTTCCAGTGACGGGGTGTCAAACGGACGGATTTGGCCGTGACGGGCATTCGCATCGGCTACGCGCGCTGTTCCACCGACAAGCAAGACCTCGCCGCCCAACACGCGGCCCTAGCCGCATACGGCGTGGATTTCGACCGGGTTTACACGGACCACGGGTTGACCGGCACCAAGCGCAACCGGCCCGGCCTCGATCAGGCTTTGGCCGCGACGCGGGCAGGGGACACGTTCATCGTGCCGAAGCTCGACCGGCTGGCCCGTTCGGTTCCCGACGCCCGCGCCATCGCCGACCTCCTCGCCGCGCGCGGCGCGCGGCTGCAAATCGGCACGAACCTGTACGATCCAGCGGACCCCATGGGCCGCATGTTCTTCAACGTCCTGGCGACGTTTGCCGAGTTTGAGGCGGACCTGATCCGGTTGCGTACCCGAGAAGGGATGGCAGTCGCCCGATCCAAGGGGAAGCTTCGGGGCAAGCCGCCGAAGTTGAGGCCGACGCAGAGCGCCGAATTGCGGCGCCTGCACGATGGCGGAAACCATTCGATTTCCGATCTGGCCGACCTGTTCAGCGTATCGCGGCAGACCGTTTATCGCACACTGCAACGGACAAAGCCGACGCTGCCCTGATTGATGGGGCGAATATACCAGGGGGAGAGATCATGTCGCTTCAATCACTCGGCTTTTTCATCGCGGCCGGTGTCGTACTGACGGTCTCGATCAAAGCACGCTACTGGCTTGGAAAAGACAGGTTCAACCGAACAAATCCGGCAGGACTGTTGCAATACAATAGCTATGATGAAGCCCTCGTTCACCGATTTGTCGGGTGGATTGTCAGAGTTGCCAGCGGGTTTGGAATACTTCTAGGATTTGGATGGATTGTCTTGGCTTTTATGAAGCTCTGAAACTGCTGGAAGAAGTGTCGCCATTTCGACACACAAAAATGTATTCATCTGGCGACAACCACGGGCGGGATTGACAGGCTTGGTCTCAGCCTGTCGGTAAAATTATTGCGCTCAACGCCGAGGGAGGTTCGGCATGTGGCGAGCCTACGACCGCCGGCCATCCCAGGCCCGAAACGTCCCCCGTTCCGGCACCGCCTTGCCGCCTATTGCCATGGCGTTGCTCCTGATCGGAGCCGGGTCCACAAGCGCGCAGGCTCAATCCTTTCCCGAGCCGCCCCCCTTTCCGCACCCGCCGGGTCAACCGACGCCGGCCGCGCCACGGCCGACGCTGGCGCCTTCGGCCGCCTCCCCGGCCCTCACGCGCTACGAACCCCAGGCCCAGGCGCAGACCAAGCCGATGCGCGTCGAGGTGATCGACGGCCGGAGCTTCCGCGACATCGAGAGCGGAGCCGTCTACCGGCTATGGGGCATCGACGTATGCCGGCCCGAGCAATCCGCCCTCTTGGGGCGTCAGCCCTGGCCGTGCGGGACCATGGCCCGCGCGTGGCTCGTGAACGCCACCCTTGGCAAATGGGTGAGTTGCAACGTGCTCGCCACGGCCGAGGGAGCGTCGGCAGTGCGGTGTTCAAGCTCGACCTATCCCGACCTCGCCCTTGCGATGGTGCGAGAGGGACAGGCCGTAGCCCTGCCGCAGGACCGGGAGCCCCGGCAAATCAGGGCCTACCTTTCGGCCGAGGAGACGGCCCGCAAAGCCTTCCGGGGACTGTGGGGCTCAGCGTTCGACATGCCGTGGGCCTACCGCACGGCGACCTCGCCGGACGCCCCGAGCGCCGAGGCGCAGCCGATCAATCCCACCGAGACCCCGAGCCCGCATGGCGTCGAGGGCGATCAGCCTATTCAGAAAGAGGGCGCGGACCCGAAAAACCCCAATCTCGTAAGGACAGAGAAGTAAAGCTATGTATCAAAATAGAAGAATGACCTAAGCTTTCAGAAAAATTGGGCATCTCATGATAGAGAGATTGAAAATGGTAAAAAGCAAGTCCGTTTTGGTTGCTATGGGCTTCTTTGTTTTTGCATTTGCAAATAATGCCGAAGCATTGGAGCTTTCGGATTTGAAGAAAGGTATCTACTTACCAAAAGACGTAGGATGTGGTGGCATTGGTAGTGCCGCGCAGATGTATTACGATGGTTCCAATATAAGTGGTCATTATCAAATATGCAAAACAATAAAAATCGGAATCAATAAGTATAAATCTACATGCCTTGAGGCACAGGGCAGGGATCAGCCGTCTCTAGATGATATTGAAAAAAGCCCTGACAAGGAGATATTTGATTTGAATATAAATGTAAAGAACAACAAGTCATTTATGATTGATAAGATAATATATAACTATTGTGGAGATGGTTAAATGCGTATCCGCATCTGCCTATCCTTAGTCATATTTAGTTCTGTCGCGCTGGCTTCAAACTGTCCAAGCGGAGATGCCCTATTAAAGAACAATACATCCTTAAGTTCCCTGTGTCCGAATGGTTTTTCCAGTAAGAGCGGAGGATCTATTGAAAATGCTATGAAGAACCAAACTAACAACGTTAGTATGGTTTATGCCGAGGCACAAAATCAAGGTGTTCCGACCGAGCTAGCCTTAGCTGTGAGCTATCACGAGTCTGTCGGATTTAACTCCTGTGCGGGTTCTCCGACCGGAGTTAAAGGACCAATGCAGCTTACAAAGGCGACGGCAAAAAGCTACGGCTACGATAGAGACATTAATGAGCAGAATATTAAAGGTGGAATGACAGTTCTAAAAAATGCTTATAATAAATGCGGCTACGATTATGCATGTTTAGCTAAATACTACAATGGATCTCCTACCCCGGGAGAACAGGCAGGTTGGGCGCGTGGCGTTCAAGCTGCGACAACAAAGCTACAGAACAATCCGAGCCTTGTTGCGTCTGCGTGTTCAGGGACCGTGACGACGGCTAATTGCAACCCGAACGACACTGGCAATCCGAACCTGTCTGGCACGACTGTAGCCGACAACGGGACGGGCAGCGATAGCACCGGGACGAGCCAGAGCAGCACAGGTCAAAGCGGCACCGGACAGCAGGCATCGGCGGCCGACATGAGTTCCCCGGCCGAGCATCCGCCGACCCGCGAAATGGCGACCATCATCCTGAACGCCGGGGAAGCGGCCATCGAGCCCGAGCAGATGCCGGAGGGAACCGACCCTCGCCTCACGATCCACTAGGGACGACGCAACCCATGACCATTCGGCCCACCCTTGCCGTCCTGTTGTGCGCCTTGGCGGGCTGCACCCAGGCCGGACCTCCGGTCGTCTACACGTCGGCGCCGCCGACCGACCCGCTTTATCGGCCGCAGAGCGTCACGCCCGGCCGGTTGGAGTACGCCCCGGATCGTAGCGAGTTCGCCCCGGTGCTCACGCAACAGGGGTTCTATCCGACCCAGGATCAGGCACAGGCCGCTTGGTTGCGGGCAGCGAACGGCCACGCGGTCACGGACGTTCCGCCCGTGACCGTGATCGCCCGGCCGGACGGTGCGCCTCTGGCCGAACGGAGCGCCTTCGGTGGCACGCCCCCCGACACACTGCCGGCGGGTGTGCGCCTGTTTGCTTGCGGTCCTGGCCGGATCGACAATCAGACCGGGCGCACCGGCAATCCGGGGCGTCCGCTGTCGGTGCTGTGCGCGACGGACTTTCTGGACACCAGCGGAGCCGTGATGTTCCGGGCGCCCGTCAACTACGTCTATTGGCAGCGCGCCTGGAGGATCGACCGGACGAACCCGCCGGCTCAGCTTGCCCGTTGGTTCGCGCAGACCCGGAGCCCGAAAGACCCGCTGTCCTGGGTGCCGGGTCGGGATCGCTACGAGTGAGGCAGTTCAGCCGCGCGACCCTATCCCTTGCCCTGTCGGCCTGGATGGCGGCGGGGCCGGCAACGGCACAGGAAGGCCGGGCGGCCGGGACGACGGCGGACCCGCAGCGAATGCGACCCCTCAGTTACACGGACCTGCGTTCCGAGCGTCCCGAGGCGGCGACGTACCGCGAGATTTGGCGGGATGCGCTTCGCGCCAACGGCAAGGCTTACGAGGCCAAGGGGGACTTGCGGTATGTCGGGGACACCGCTCCGGCCACGGAGGCGCATTATGTCGTCTGGACGCCGACCCGCAGCCTCGTGTTCACGGTGCTCAATACGGCGACGGGTTGCACGACCCATCTGGACCGGCCGGACATCGGCATCCGGGTGAAGCTGTGTCCGATGCGGGTTGCCTTCTATGAAGGGGGACGCAAGACCGTGACGGCCGGGCCGGCGGTTTGCTACCTCGAATGGACGAACCCGGCCCTTGCCAAAGCGGACGCCTATCGGTCGGTGGCTTATGCCGCCTACGACCGAGCGACGCGCACCCTGCAACTCAATCTGACGGTCGATCACAAGCCGCTTGAGGATTGCGGGTTTGCGATCCCGCTCGCGGCCGAGCCCGTATCGTCCCAACCCTGATCGGAGATCGCCGCTCAGCGGCGTCTAGGGCGCGTCCAGGGCGCCTCCGGCTTGAGATAGGGGGAAACACCCCTGGTCCTGCCCGAAGGCCGCTGGCGGGGCTTCTCCGGCTCTTTGACGACCTCCGGCATATCCGAGGGTTCGGTCGGTGGCTCAGGAGCCTGTTCGGGCTGTTGCACGATGACGGGTTCGGCATCCGATTTCTCAGGCCGCCGCCGAGGCTTTCGAGGCGGCTTGACGGCCTCTGGCACGACCGAGGGAGCGGCGACCGGAAGCTCGGGGGCGTCGCGGTCGGTTGGCGAGTTTGAACCGGCCCCGTGCGGATCGCCCGCGCCTCGGCGGGTGTTCCGGCGGGCAACGCGGGGCTTTGGCTGTAGCTGTGGCGGGATCGCAGCCGCATCGACCGGCTCAGCCGAGGCCGTATCCGAGCCGGCCGATGCGTGATCCTTTGGCCGACGCCGCCGTTTCGGTTTGGCGGGCGGCCAGGGCGCCGCGAGCTTGGGAGCATCCTTGCCGAGTGCTTCGACCAGTTCGGGCCTACGGCTGTAGCGCGACGATCTGGATGAGAGCCGAGCGACAATCAGGATGAGAGACCGG
>CAXDNE010000345.1:0-7220 GCA_963990595.1 uncultured Methylobacterium sp. | reverse complement strand
GGCGTCCTCTCCCTCGCCGCAGCCCTCGACTGGCTCAAGCGATGACACGCCCTAGTCTGAGGTCGCTCAGCTGACTCGCCCAGCCGGGATCCGGATTCGCCGGCGCGCATGGACAATCAAGGGAGCGGAACGCAACCCATTCGACACCGGGGGCGTGGATTACAAATGTGAGCAACTAATTGCTGTTCGGCCGACGGTTCCTGCGCTTCTGTCACAGAGGTATCTGTGGAGGGCGTATGGCTAGCGGCGCAATCGAACTTCCGGAACCCTCTCTATTCGACCCGAGCGCAATCCCGGAAGACGCCACTCTGTTGCGCGGTGGAACAGCTCTCAGGCTCACGTGGCGCGACGGGATATCAGCGGTGTTGCCGGCGGAGCGTCTGCGGCTCCGCTGCCGCTGTGCTTGGTGCACCCGCGACCGCTTAGAGAGTCGTTTCCCGCAAGCCTTCCCAGACCTCGCAGTCGTCGGAGTCGATCACATGGGCGGCTATGCCGTCCACATCGCCTTTTCGGATGGGCATGCCCGAGGGATTTTCCCTTGGACTTACCTGCGCGCCCTCGCAGCCGAGGCCGCAGAAATCCGTCCCGTTACGCCGCAGGCCGCCTGACCTGATCCTTCAGCGATCACAAGCGCGGCGCCCGCATCGAATTGTGAGACTTTTCATGAGCGTCTTTGAATCCGCGATGAAGACCGAGATCATCGAGACCGACATCTTGGTGATTGGCGGCGGCACCGGCGGCCCGATGGCTGCCATCAAGGCCAAGGAGGCTGACCCAAAGCTCAAGGTCGTCTTGATGGAGAAGGCCAACGTCAAGCGCTCGGGCGCGATCAGCATGGGCATGGACGGCCTGAACAACGCGGTCGTGCCAGGCTACGCGACGCCCGAGCAGTATGTGAAGGAGATCACCGTCGCCAACGACGGCATCGTCAACCAGAAGGCGGTGATGGCATACGCGCAGGGGTCGTTCCCGATGATCCAGTACCTCGACAAGCTCGGGGTCAAGTTCGAGAAGGACGGCTCCGGCGAATACAACATGCGCAAAGTTCACCACATGGGAACCTACGTCCTGCCGATGCCGGAAGGACACAACGTCAAGAAAGTGCTCTACCGCCAGCTCCGCCGCCTCCAGATCGGCGTGACAAACCGATATATGGCGACGCGGCTTCTGAAGGGGCCAGACGGGCGCATCGCCGGTGCGATCGGCGTGAACACCCGCACGAGCGAGTTCCTGATCGTAAAAGCCAAGGCCGTGGTACTGGCCTGCGGCGCCGCAGGACGCCTCGGATTGCCGGCCTCGGGCTACCTGTTCGGCACCTACGAGAACGCGGCCAACTGCGGTGACGGCTACGCGATGGCCTATCATGCAGGCGCGCAGCTCGCGAATCTCGAGTGCTACCAGATCAACCCACTGATCAAGGATTATAACGGGCCTTCTTGCGCCTACGTTACCGGTCCGTTCGGCGGGTACACCGCCAACAACCGCGGCGAGCGCTTCATCGAGTGCGACTACTGGTCGGGTCAGATGATGCTGGAGTTTTGGCGCGAACTGCAGGGCGGGAATGGCCCGGTCTTTCTTAAAATGGATCACTTGCGCGAGGAGACGATCTCCGAGATTGAGACCATCCTGCACTCGAACGAGCGGCCTTCGCGGGGGCGCTTCCACGAGCGGCGAGGCACCAACTACCGAATGCGCCCGGTGGAGATGCACATCTCCGAGATCGGCTTCTGCTCAGGCCATTCGGCGTCGGGCGTGTTCGTTGACGAGTACGCACGCACCACAGTGCCGGGCCTCTACGCCGTCGGCGATATGGCGAGCGTGCCGCACAACTACATGCTGGGAGCCTTTGTGAACGGCGGCATCGCGGGTGTCGACGCCGCCGCCTACTGCTCGGCCAGCGCGCTACCCGACTACGACGAGGCCGACGTTGTTGCAGAGCGGGAACGGGTGCTTGCGCCGACCCGCCGCGAGGACGGGCTCACCCCTCATGAGATGGAGTTCAAGACCCGCCGTCTCGTCAACGACTATCTCGAACCTCCGAAAGTCACGGCCAAGATGGAGCTGGGTCAGCGCCGCTTCGCCGAGATCCGCGAAGACCTCGGCCTACTCTGCGCCCGCGACTCGCACGAGCTGCACAGGGCTCTCGAGATGCAGACGATCCTCGACTGCGCCGACATGGCAGCGGCCGCCTCCCTCTACCGGACCGAGAGCCGGTGGGGCTTCTACCATCTGCGCATCGATCATCCCGAGACGAACGACGCAGAGTGGAACTGCCACACCGTGTTGTTCAAGGATGATCAGGGCCAGATGGCGCATGCCAAGCGCGCAGTCGATCCCTTCATCGTGCCGGTCGCCGCCGAGGAAATGAGCGCCTACCACCAGCTCCGCATTAAGACCCCGGCTGCGGCCGAATAACTCAATCATCTGGGAGATGATTTCATGCCTATCATCAGTCATTCCAGTAGTGCGGCCGTCGTGATCGATGACGAAAAGTGTATTGCAGAAAAAGGATGCCGGGTCTGTGTCGATATCTGCCCGCTTGACATTCTTTCGATCGATGAAAAGCGGCAGAAAGCGTACATGAAATACGACGAGTGCTGGTATTGCATGCCTTGCGAGGTCGACTGCCCAACCAATGCGGTCAAAGTCAACATCCCTTATCTGCTGCGCTGAGGTCGTCCATGAACCCGGTGTTCGAAACATTCGACGACGATCTCGATGATTTAGCCGAGCGCTGCGCCAGCGCCGACGCAGGCGTTCGGCGCGTCGCGATGATGGAGCTTGCCGAGGCCGTTGGACCCGAGGCAAAGGTTCTGCTGCTGAAGGGGCTCGGTGACGCGGATCCGACCGTCCGTGCGGCCGCTGCCAAGGCCTTGGACGAACATGATGGCGCGGACGTCGTCGAGGGTCTTGTCCGCTCCCTGGAGGATGCGGATGAGGCCGTGCGACGCACCGCCGCCGACACCCTCGCCGAGAAGAAGGAGCCGGCCTGCGGCCCGCTGCTGATCGAGCGCGCCGAGCACGCCGACCCCTTCGTGCAGGCGTCCGCTCTGCGGGCGCTGCGCGAGCTCGTCCTGCCGGACGCCTTATCCGCCGCGCTGAAGGCGCTCCAGAGTTCAACGCCAGAAGTTCGCCGCGAGGGGCTTGGCGTCATTGGCTATCTCAAGGCGGAGGAGGCGCTCCCCGCGCTGATAGCGACTGCAGGCGATCCGGATCCGACCGTCCGGCGCGCGACTATGTCGGCGCTGGTCTTTCTGCGTCCTGGCGGTCCTGGTGTCGCCACGTTGATTGCTGGATTGTCTGACGACAATTGGCAAGTTCGCGAAGAGGCGGCTGTTTCGTGTGCCAAGATCCGGCTGCCGGAGGCAACGCCCCCGCTTATCACGGCCATGGAAGACCCGGTCTGGCAGGTCCGCACCAAGGCGGCCAACGCGCTGGGCAGGATCAAGGCCACGGCCGCAGTTGACGTGCTGGGGCAGGCGCTGGGGTCCGATGTGAGTAACCTGCGCAAAGAAGCCGCCGCCGCACTTGGCGAGATCGCCGACCCGCGCAGTCTCGCCGCCCTGGAGGCCGCAGCCAACGATCCGGATCCCGACGTGCGTAAACTGATCCAATGGGCAATTGGGCGCTGTCAGGGCCGCCCTTGAACAATTCGGTGGCCGGGCGAATGCGGCGCCGCGACCTTGTCGGTCCGGCGCCGCGACGCGTTTGCGAGCAGATCGCCGGCCTCGCGGGGCCGGACACCCATCCGGCCCCAGTTTAGAGCTGGTACAGCGTTTGCTGCGCTGCCGCACGCGATGTGCAGGAGCCGGCAATGCAGACCATGGCACCCACATACGCCCATCCCAGACCTCGACGGGGTTTCCCGGGCAGGCGAACGCGCTCCTCCTTCCGGAAGCCGCACCCCAAGCGGGCGCCGGGCAGCGCTCGCTGCTTGACGGCTTGACCGAGCGAGAGGTCGCCCTCGTCATGGAACGAGGTAGGCGCCGAGTCCTGTATCGCGGCGCGACCCTGTTCACGCAGGAAACTCACAACGACGGTATTTGGATCGTCGAGAGCGGTCGCATCCAGGTCTACTACGCGGCGCCCTCAGGCCGGGAGATCACCATGGCTTACTGGTACCCCGGCATTTTCGTCGGCGGACCCGACGTTCTCGGCAAGGGCCTTCACAAATGGTCGGGGATGGCGGCGAGCAACGCCAGCGTGCTGCACCTGCCGGGCAAAGCTCTGCGGCAGCTCGTAGCGCAAATTCCGGCACTGGCTATCGGCGTGATTGAGGGGTTGACCTTCAAGGGACGTTGCTACTCGACCTTGGCGCAGATGCGCGGCACTCGCTCGATCACGGAAAGCCTCGCGCATCTCCTCTTGCACGTGTGCGACCTTTACGGGTTGCCGGAGGACGACGGCACAGTCGTCGCGGCAACCTTCACACACGCTGACCTCGCCCATATGGTGGGCGCGACACGGCAGTGGGTAACGAACAGCTTGAAGCGCCTCTCGGATCAGGGTGTCGTAACGACCAAACGGGGGCAGATTGTCGTGCTGCGTCCCGAGGCGCTCGCGCAACTACGCGGCAGCGAGGACCGCGCTTAAATCGAGAGCTTGCCGCCTAAATCTGCAGCACATCTCAGGCGGCATAACATTTTTTCGCAACTAATCGACTCTCGAAGTCTCACACAGTTTGATCGCGCTCGCGGTGATGCTCGATCATGCTCTCGGTTTCAGCGCGGCAGCAAACCGAACCGACGGAGAGGGCGATGACAGGACGATTTCGCGGATCCGGATCGGTATCCGTTCTCGCGCTTGTGTCGCTCGCGGTCATGGCTCTCGGCACGACGGCTGGAGCTGAGACCATCACTGTTGGAATCGGCACGCAAGATACGACAACGAACACGGCGACCGTTGGTGTCGTGGTCCGGCAGCTTAAGCTGCTCGAGAAGTACCTGCCCAAAACCGGCAAGTACGCGGACAAGACCATCCAGCTTGACTGGCAGAACTTCACCTCCGGGCCGCCGGTCACGAACGGCATGATGGCCGGCAAGCTCCAGCTCGGCGCGATGGGCGATTACCCCTTAGTCGTCAACGGCGCCACCTTCCAGACCAACCCAGAAAGCAAATCGCAGCTCATCGCGGTCGCCGCGTACAACCTCTACGGTTCCGGCAACGGCATCGTAGTCAACAAAGACTCCGATTTATTTTCCTTCGAGGATCTGAAGGGCAAGGTCGTCAGCGTTCCATTCGGTTCGGCCGCGCATGGTATGGTGTTGAAGGCACTTCAGAACAAGGGTTATCCGGCGACCTACTTCCGCCTCGTCAGCCACAGCCCCGAGGTCGGTTCGACCAACCTCCAGGAGAAGAAGATCGACGCGCACGCCGATTTCGTCCCCTTCGCCGAGTTGCTGCCGTTCCGCGGCCTCGCCCGCAAGGTGTTCGACGGGGTCGAGACCAAGCTGCCGACGTGGCATGGCATCGTCGTGCGCAGCGACTTTGCCAAGCAGTACCCCGAGATCGTCGAAGCCTACGTCAAGGCGATTCTCAACGTAGATGATTGGGTCAGAGCTGACCCAAAGCGCGCCGCTGAGCAGATCGCGGCCTGGACGGGTACCAACAAGGAGGTGGTCTACATCTTTCTCGGGCCCGGCGGCATCATGACCCTGGACCCTACAGTCAAGCCGCAGCTGGTCGACGCAGCACGCGAAGACGTGAAGGTTCTGAAAAAGCTCGACCGGATTAAAGAGTTCGATGTCGATCCCTGGATCAACGACGAGTACCTGCGTAAGGCTTTCTTCGAGCGCGGCCTCAACTACGACCATCAGCGCGCGAGCACCGCCAACTACGAGGTGAGCGGTCAGGACACGTTTTGCAAGAAGCCGGTCACCGAACCTCGCAAGGCTGGCGAGATCTGGGTGAAGGGTGGTGAGATTAAGCCTTATTCAAGCGCCGCTTGCACGCTCGGCGCACTGAACGAGATGAAGGCTAAGGGTCAAGCCGTCGACGTCGCTTACGTCTTCGACACTGCTCGCAGCATCAAGCTGTTCGCCCGCGAGGCGTTCTACGTCGTCGATCGCAAGGGCGGCATCACGCCCTTCCTGCTGAAACAGGATGCCGAGACCGCCGCTCAAGGCGGCGGCAAGGTGATGCCCTACGAAGAGGCCCTCAAGGCCGCCGTTACGGGAGGCTAGAACGACATGGAAGCTGCCGCCTTTTCCTCGACCGAGAGTGCCAGCTCTGCCCGCGTGGATGGCGCGTCGTTGCCGGCTAGATCCCCTCGTCCGGCGATTGGCCGAGCGCGCCGCTGGCTGAGGCTGCACAGTGGTGAGTTCCGTGCCGCCCTAATTGGACTCGCAGCACTCACCCTGTTCGTTGCTCTGTGTCAGTACGTGACCGCCAACCACGTAACGTTCTACGTGCGGTTCCTGAACATCCCGACGCCGCTGGACGTACTGGGCCGCGCCAATGTCGCTATGCACAGCTCAGTCTTCGGTGATCACGTACTGATCTCGTGTCGTCGCATCCTGTTCGGGTTCCTACTCGCGGGTAGCATCGCCGTACCGCTCGGCCTTCTGATGGGCCGCTACCGTACCCTACGCCAGATCGTCTTCCCGATCTGTGAGGTACTGCGGCCGATCCCGGCGATTGCGTGGGTGCCCATGGCAATCATGCTGTGGCCAACGAACGAGGGCTCGATCCTCTTCATCACCTTCCTCGGCTCATTTTTCCCTATCCTGATCAACACGCTTCAGGGGATGGCCTCTGTTGATCCAGTGCTGGTGCGGGCCGCCCGGTGTCTCGGGGCCAGGGAAGCGGCTGTGTTCCGCGAAGTCTACCTGCCAGCCTCATTGCCGCAGATCTTCACCGGGCTCACCGTCGGAATGGGGGTAGCCTGGGTCTCGCTGATCGCTGCCGAGATGATCTCTGGCCAGTTCGGTATCGGCTACTTCACGTGGGAAGCTTATTCACTGGTCCAGTACTCGGACATCGCGTTGGGGATGGTCACAATCGGCCTCCTCGGTCTAGCCTCAAGCTTCGCAATCCGCATCGTGGGCCGCCTCGTGATGCCCTGGCTCGCCGCGCGGTAGCGCAAGCGTGGGCTTAGCCAGCCAGCTCCCGGCGCGACGCTTAAGTCCGGCGGGATGATGATCCAACGCCTCTCTTCAACCGAGGAGGAGCTATGCGGGAGATTGGGTGACGACGGTGTGTTGAAGGCGGCGTATCGAGGC
>CAXDNE010000344.1:0-7246 GCA_963990595.1 uncultured Methylobacterium sp. | reverse complement strand
CCATCCTCAAAACCATCGGCGCCTGAGCCCAGCCATCACAGGCCTGGGTAATTACCTTGCGATCTATGGAGTCTGGTGTGACTGAAAAGCGAAAATCTTCGCGTCTAAAAAACGACTAGCAAGGCAGTTACTCCGAAACCGCTTCTTGCCCTGTAACACACGGCCTAACAAAACGAATGATTGCTCGTCGCGTCGGTTGAGCCATCGTTCTGAGCCATCGGGCGTGTGGCTAGTGGGGCCGCGCTCGGCTACCTGGCGGCTCACCTGCACGCGCGTGCCGAGCGATGAGCAATCCTGCCACGGAGCACGCCATGGACGAGGTTAGTAGCAGAGCCAGGGCAGACGGTACGCTCGACGGTGTCTCGAATGATGGTGGGCGAACTCCGCGGCAAGCTCGCTCGCCCCTACAGCGCGTCCGGCACGGCGTCACGGTCACTGTCCGAGCGCTCGTGGCATTCCTGGGGACTGCTCTGTTCCTCACCCTCGCAATCCTGTTTCTGAACTACGGCGTCCTCTCGACGCCGCGCGCGCGCGCCTATCGCGACCTCGACCCGGCGGTTCCGGAGTGCAGGGATGGCCTGGCCACGGGCTGGACGATCCTGAGTGAGACCGGTCGCGCCGCGTCGCGGGCGGGGGCACCAGACGGCGATGACTGGCGCGATCCCACTAACGACGAGAACGCCGTCGCGAACGACCCGCGCTGGCGGGTCCGCTTGCGCTGCGCCCTACAGCGGCATGTCATCCCGTCGACCCGCGGAGACCAGCCGCTCGCCTACACGCTCGGCTTTCTAGAGTTCAAGGAGGACGGCGAGCCCTATGCTCTCATCTCCCGCTCGGTCAACGACGACGTCGCCATCGACAGCGCCATGCTGCGCCACGCCATGGAGGGCGAGATGCGCGCCCGCGGCGCGCCGGCGACAAAATTGCGTCCCGTGATCACCCAGCTCGACGCCCTGACCCAGCATCTCTCGACTGGCACGCACTACGTCATCGCCTTCGTCCACGGATGGCGGCACAACGCGCAGGTCGGTGACGCCAACGTCGCCGACCTGCGCTACTACGCCGCCCACGCCGCCCGCTTCCTGCGCCAGCGCTGCCCGGCTGACCCACGTGCCTGCGACGCCGAGGTCACAGCGATCTACGTTGGCTGGCGCGGCGCGCGGGTCGACGAGCGCGGCTTGCGTGAGACGTTCGGTGACGCCCTCGGTGGCTTCTTCGGCAACTTATCCGCGGCGGCGACGCTGTTTGACCGCAAACCCGTGAGTGAGGCGATCGCCCCGGCCGCGGTCTCTGCGCTGCGCACCGTCGAGTCCGTGCTGAGGCGACCGGCCCCAGACGGCGGCGATCGGCACAACAAGCTCGTGGTGGCCGGGCACAGCCTCGGCGGCAACATGCTCGCCACAGGTTTGAAAGACGACCTGCTGAAGGCGGTCCACCGTCACCGCACCGGAGAGGTGCTGCCGCCGGTGCTCGGTAATCTCGTGATCCTGATCAACCCGGCCTCGGAGGCGAGCAAATGGACGGCAGTGCAGCGCGCGGTATGGGAGCGCTCGCCGCCGCAGGGGGAGACCGGCCTCGCGCCGACGGATGCCGTACGCGACAACGGCGACCTGTTTCCGATCGCGCAGCGTCCGGTCGTGGTTTCAGTGACGGCCGCTCTTGCCTTTCCCGCTGGCGGCTTGCGACCCGGCGATTGCGCCTGGATCGGGCTAGACGCTGAGGACGGCTTCCAGACCGCGCGGCGCCGTATTCGGCAGCGGCTCGCCGGCACGGACGCGATGTTCGACGCGGGCGTCGACTATGATTGGGCGACCCACGACCTGTTCCCGACCTTCAAGTTCGACTTTCGACCGGCTGCGGGCTTTCTGGATCGCACCGCTGCACGTTTTGAGCGTGTGGCTCCGCGCGGCATGAGCTGCGCACCGCCGCGCGCGCCCGACCTCCTCGACGGATTGCTGACGCTGCCGCTGCGTGCGCTCTCGCTTATGGCCGCGACGTTCCCGTTCCAGGTCAGCCTGCCCGAGGAGTCTCACACAATCGGCAACCTGGATCCACCACGACCAGCCGCCGGTGTGCTCGCCGATGCGCAGCCCTCCGCGGCGCCATTCGGAACCACGCACGAGATGCTCGGGCTCGCCGCCATGGGCACTGAGCCGCGGCATGCCTACGCGACGTTGGCCGATGCGGACATCGACTGCCCGCGTGTCAACCGCTGGCTCACCCGAGCCCGACAGCGTCGTGCCGCGCAGCGCGGTCTCGGCTGGGACAGCGAGGACCTTGACCCGCCGGAGCCCTTGGTCAACGGCCAAGGCGCGCCCGCGGTGCAGTTCCAGCACGGCTTGCCGCTAACCGGCATCGCCCCGATCACACTTGGCAACGACCCGTTCTGGAACGTCCGCGCCTTCGACAACGCGCTCTCGCGCCATGATGGCTACCGGCGGTCCTCGTTCATCTGCGCGCTGAACCAGCTGGTGATGGACGACATCACCGACGCGGTTTCTCCGCCGCGGGACACAAGGCCGGAGCCGCAGGTCCAACCGTCAGGACGGGATGGCGCAAGTCGCCGGCAGGCTGGCGAGACGTCCGGGCCAGAGAAGCAGCGCCACTAGGCCTGCCGACCTGGGGCTTGTCGCTGGGCGGCTGATGCCGGTGTGCCAGCGGTGACGCTAATGCTGGCGCTCACCCCCTGCTGAAGCGCGTCCGCGGCGTCCTTGTTCAACTGCGTGAGTTCGGGCTTGGTCAGCAGGGCCAGTGCTTCTGCCTTGTGGTCGGCAGCCATGGCGTCGAGCACGGGCTGCTGGCCCTTCAGGTACTGCGCATACGCCGCAGAGAAGCGGTCATAGACAGCTTTCTCCTCACCCTGCACAGACTGCATGCGCATGAATGTCGGTTAAACGATCGTTTTCCCGACGATCGCTAGGCACACATGTTGGGCCGCCAAAATGGCCACGAGCCCGTCGGAAAACCGCGTCGGCTATTCAAACGTCGGCAAAACGTGGCTTTCCGACGCTAGGGGCGAGTATGCTGTGATGTCCGGCTTCCTGCATCGCGCAACCGAAAGCAGACCAGCGGCTTTCGGCCAGTTTCGGTCGCGTGAGTGGGCGCCTCTGAACGGCTGGGTTGGGTGGTTTGCTGCCCGTCCGCTTTGCAGCAGCAATGCATGGAAGCTGACATCGTCGCCGAGCCCGCTCATGACCCATCCCATTCTACGGTTACGTCCATTTTTAGGCTGATCTTCACGTCGGCGACACGTTCCTCATCGGGCGACTATACGATCAGTCAGTTCGGTTTTGCCGTATCGACCCGGATCTTGCTCAAAATGTCTTCCGCAGACCGCAGGATTGGCGTCGGATCGGAGTGAGATACAGTATCTAAGTCGAATTTAGCTTGTGCATTATAAAAACGTCCGACAACCCGATAGAGCCTTGTTGGACCTTCTACCGTATTTAAATTGCCCATCATAATGACGATTGTAGGTTCGCCAAAAAATTTTGGTCCAAAGGTTGCCCCACTGCCTAAAAGAGCTTTTTCTCCTGCTGCTCGATTGGGATTATCGGCGAGGCGGATGGCCACCATCTCCGGACCGAAAGGTTTGCCATTGGGGTAGCGTTGCAACGAAACATACTGCACCAGCAATGGAAACGCGGCCTGCTCTTTGCAATAATGGCGCAATTCACGATCCCTACGTATCTTTTCTTGTCCCGTACTTTCCAGCAAATTTGGTTGCATGGCGCTCGGTATAGAAAGAGAAACGCCGCCAACAATGGCTTCTACTACGCGCAATGGTGTGCACGGGCCGACATAAGTCGCTCGACCCGGAGGCGTTAGCAGCGCCGCAACGACGCATCCACCCAGAAACAAAACGAACAAGCCAAGGATCGTTCTCATTGCGTATTTCGTAGGGACGAAGCGATCACCCGTACCCTCACTCCGGCAGTTTGATCGGGTCGTACGAACTTAAGGTGCGAGCTTACCACGATCAGGATGGCGACTGCTTACCAGCCCTAACAGAAGCTGCCAGATGATTGACGGACGGCCGCTTTCGGGAAGCGGAGACGGCGATCCTGACGACCGCGATGGGTCGTTAGGAGGCCGTCCGCTTTTTCGGCAGCACCGCTCCGGAGCGGACCGGCAGCTTTCGGCCAGATTACGTCGCGCCGGATCGTCAGCGCACGCAGAACCGGACGTTCGACTTTGCGCCCATCCAGGTCATCGACGAGGGCTCGGACGGTTTTCCATAGCGGACAATTCGGCACGACGGCTGAAACGCCGGGCAATCTGCATATCGTGGTGTCAAGGTGCGGGTCGCACGCGTCGCGGCTCGATCTTCTGACCGGTGCGGAGAAACGAGGGCGGGTTGCGCACGATCGTCTCGCCGCCCAACAGGCCGTCGCGCACCTCAATGTCCGTGCCGAAGTCGCGCCCGACGGCGACCTTACGCAGATCCAGCGTGCCGTCGACCGCGACCACCGCCACCTGAAGGCCGTCTGCGTTGTAGATCAGGCTGTCGGCGGTGATCAACACTGCCGGCTGATCACGCCGTAGCGCGAACTCCACGCGCACATAGGCGCCTGGCGTCAGCACGTTATCGATATTGGGTACGTCGATCTCGATCAGCATCGTGCGCGAGATCGCGTTCAGGGCCGAGGCCATGCGCGTCACGGTGCCCGCCGTGACGACGGCAAGGCGTTCGGGCACCCGGATCTCGACCTTGTCGCCGACTTGGACTGTGCTGGCGACATCCTGGGGGACGTAAACGCGCGCTCGCACGGCACTGGTGCGCGCCACGATGAACAGGGGTCGGCTCCCCACCATATCTGCGGAGACGAGATCTCCGGTCTCGACCGATCGCTGCGTCACCACCCCGTCGAACGGCGCAACGACCCGCAGGTAGGCTCGCCGCTGCTCGTTCTGGGCGAGCACGGCGCGGGCCGCATCGACGTCCGCCGACCGGGCGGTCTCGGTCAAACGGTCTTCGTCGTACTTCTGGCGCGAGGCGTAACCGCGTTCTACGAGCTGGCTCGATCGTGCCGCGGTCGCCTTCGCCAGTTCGTAGTTCGACTCCGCCTGGGCGAGAGCCTGACGCGCCTGGGCGACCTGCGCTTCCAACTCGCGCGACTCGATCACCGCCAGCACGTCGCCTGTCTTGACCAGCGCGCCGATGTCGACGTGGCGCTCCACGACGTAACCCGTGGCGCGCGCGTTGATCTGCGCGGTGTCGACGGGCGCGATTGTGCCCGGCAACTCCACGTGGAAGTTGGTCTTGACCGAGCGTACGTCGTCCACCTGCACCCAGGGAACCGCCGTGCGCCGGGCCTCCGCGGTCGCCTCGACGATCTGGTCGCGCTGCGCATGCGTCGCTGCGCCGAGACCGACGGCGGCGGCCACGAGCAGAAGAGCGCCGATGCCGACGAGGCGCGCGCCTCGGCGCCGGGGCAAAACGGAGGAGCCGGTCTGACCCGGAGCCCCCGCGACGGCCGCCCGTGCCGGCGCAGGGGCGCTGGGAGGCTCGACCCCGCCGTCAGACATCGTCGTACTCCGTATTCGGTGCCGGCTCGTGCCGGCGCAGGCGTGCGTAGAGCCAGGGCACCACGAACAGCGTGGTCGCGGTCGCGATCAGCAGGCCGCCGATCACGGCGCGCCCTAGCGGCGCGTTCTGCTCGCCACCTTCGCCGAGCCCCAACGACATCGGTAGCATCCCGACCAGCATCGCCAGCGCGGTCATCAGGATCGGGCGCAGCCGCGTGCGCCCGGCGAGCACCGCAGCCTCGGCGGCCGACAGCCCTCCGGCCCGGCTTTCCTTTGCGAAGGTGATGAGCAGGATCGAGTTCGCGGAGGCGACGCCCACAGACATGATCGCGCCCATCAGCGCCGGCACCGACAGGCTGGTGCCGGTCGCATAGAGCATCAGCACGATCCCGCACATCGCGCCGGGCAGGCCGAGCGCCACCACCAGCGGGTCGCTCCAGGACTGGAAGTTCACGACCATCAGCAGGTAGACGACGACTGCCGCCGCGGCGAGGCCGACCCCGAGGCGCTGGAAGGCCGAGCGCATGCTCTCGATCTGACCGCGCACCTCGATGGTGTTGCCGGGCGAGAGTTCGCCCGTGTGGCGCGCGACGATGGCGTCGATTGCCCGCGCGAGCCCGCCGAGGTCGCGCCCCTCCGGATTGGCGTAGATGTCGTAGGTCGGCTGTATGTTCGAGTGGTTGGTCACGCTCTGTGCGCCTGCCCGCCGGAAGCTCGCCACGTTGCCGAACAGGGTCGGCACGCGCGTCTCGTCGGCCTCAGTGCGTACGCCGACGAGGATATTCTTGAGGTCGTCCATCGAGGCGACCCGATACTCGGGCGCCTGTGGCGTGATCGGGTAGATGATCCCGGTCGCCGGGTCGGTCCAGTAGTTCGGGTTGACGGTCAGCCCTGAGGCGAGCGCGATGCCGACGCTGCTGGCGACATCCTGCGCCGTGAGGCCGAGATCCTGCGCCCGGTCGCGGTCGACGTTGACGAGGAAGCGCGGCTGGTCGACCACCTGATGCAGATGCGCGTCAGCCAATCCAGGGATCGCGCGCATCTCGGCGAGGATGGCCTGCGCGATACGCAGGTTCTTGACCTTGTCGTAGCCCACCACCTGCACGTCGATCGGCGCCGGGATGCCGAAGTTCAGGATCTGGCTGACGATGTCGCCGGGCTGGGCATAGACGACGAGCTCGGGGTAGGCCTTCGCGATCTCGTCGCGCAGGCGCTTGACGTACGCGGCGGTCGGCCCGTGGCGCTCGTTCAACGAGACCAGCACCTGCCCGTCGAACTTTCCAACCGTCGAGCCGTCGTCGAAGGGGAAATTGTAGCGGAACGGTTCGCCGATATTGTCGAGGATGAGCCGGCGCTCGTCCTCCGGGATGATGCGGCGCACGATGTCCTCGACGCCGTCGAAATACTGTTCGGTCGTCTCGATGCGCGTGCCCGACGGCGCTCGGATATGCAGCTTGAAGGTGCCGGAATCGATCGCCGGGAAGAAGTCCTGTCCCGTCCGGGGAAACAGGAAGGCGGCGAGCGCAAGCATGGCGAGTGACACCACCGGCACGCCGAAGCGGCCGGCCACGATCGGCGCCAGCGCCGCCCCGTAGCCCTCGCGCAGGCGCTCGAAGCCACGCTCGAAGGCGAGCACGCCCCGCCGGAACCGTCCCGGCCCCCGCTCCCGCTCGCGCGCCTCGGCCCTGGCCTCGCCCTTCAGTAGCATCCCGGCCAG
>CAXDNE010000343.1:0-7280 GCA_963990595.1 uncultured Methylobacterium sp. | reverse complement strand
GGAGGCTCTGACACTGCCTGATGATCCCTGGCCACGCGGGGCGGTGAGATGGCCGGGCGCATCCGTGACCGCGACTGGGCCGCGACGTCGCTCGGCCCGATGGCGGAGTGGCCTTCGGTTCCGAAGACGGCGGCGTCCATCATGCTGAGCGCCGCGGCGCCCATGGGCCTGTTCTGGGGGGCCTGACCTCGTCCTCCTCTACGACGCGGCGTGGCGCGCGCTGATCGGCGACAAGCACCCCGGCGCCCTCGGTCGGCCGGCATCGGAGGTGTTTGCCGAGATCTGGACGCAGGTCGGGCCGACGGTCGCATCCGTGCTGGCCGGGCAGGGGGCCGCCGAGGTCCAGGATCAACGCCTTTCCCCCGATCGCGGCGCCGGCGCTCGGAACGCCTGGTTCAGCTTCAGCTACAATCCGATCCCGCTCGCGGACGGCTCGATCGGGGGCATCCTCAACGTCGCCGCGGAGACGACGGAGCGCGTCCTCTCGGAGCAGCGCCGCGACGAGGTTGAGGGCGCGCTGCGGGACAGCGAGGAGTTGCGCCGCATCGCGCTCGAGCGCGGCGGCATGGGCGCCTGGCGATGGGATACGCGAAGCGGCCTGGTGCGGGCCGACGACGCCTTCCAGGACCTGTGGGCGTGGCGTTCTCCGGGCGGCCGCACCCGGCCTCGGTGTACACGGACCTGATGCACCCGGACAGCGCAACCTCGCGCGCCGCCGTGATGGCGAGGGCGATCGCGCCCGGCGAGGTGATTCAGGATCAGGTGCAGGTCGCGGGCGGTCCGAGCGCCGGGCGCTGGATCCAGTGGCGCGGTCGCGCCGACCGCGACAGGCCGTGGATCATCAACGGCGTGAGCTTCGACATCTCCGAGCGGGCGCGCGCCGAAGCCGCTCTGCGGGAGAGCGAGGGGCGCTTCCGGCAGTTCGGCGAGGCGTCTTCGAGACTGGTCTGGATGCGCGATGCCGAGACGATGCAGCTCGAATACGTCAGCCCCGCCTACGAACAGATCTACAGCCTCAGCCGCGATGCGGCGCTCCTCGAGAACAGGATCGAGGCGTGGCTGACCTTCGTCCATCCCGAGGATCGCGAGCAGGTGGTCGCCGGCGTGGAACGCACCCGCGCCGGCCTTCCGGCAACCCACCAGTTCCGGGTCCTTGGCCCCTCCGGCCATCACCCGCGCTGGATCGAGAGCACGGCCTTCCCGCTGCCGGATCCGGATGGCCGCGTGCGGCGCATCGGGGGTATCGCCAGGGACATCACCGACCAGAAGGAGACCGCAGCGCGCCTGGAGGTTGTGGTCGCCGAACTGCAGCATCGCACCCGCAACCTGCTCCGCCTCGTGCGCTCGATCGCGCGGCAGACGATGGCGCGCACCGGCCCGCCCGAGGCCTTCGCGGCGCAGTTCAACGACCGGCTCGCGGCCCTCTCGCGCGTGCAGGGTCTGCTGTCGCGCTCGGACCTGGAGCCGATCACCGTCGGGATGCTGGTCCGGACAGAGCTCGATGCCCTCGGAGCGAGCGCCATGCCGGACCGCGTGGCCGGACCGCGTGGTCGTCGCGGGCCCTGCGGCGCGGTTGCCCAAAGTGACGGTGCAGTCGCTCGCTTTGGCGCTGCATGAGCTCGCGACCAACGCCCACACGTACGGGGCGCTGTCGGACGGGTTCGGTCGCCTCCCGGTGACGTGGCGGACCGGCCACGCCGATACGGTCCGACCGCGCCTGTCCTGGACCGGATCGAGGAGGGCATCGAGAGTCGGATCGGCCCGCAGGGCAGGTTTGATCGGCGACGCTATGGGCGCGAACTGATCGAGCGTGCGCTCCCCTACGCGTTGAAGGCTCTGACAAGCTACCCGCTCAGCGAGACCGAGCTGCGCTGCAGGATCGATCTGCCGGTGAGCCACCCGGCCTGAGGGCACCCTGAACCCTTCGCACGCGCAGGCTCGGTCCTGGTGGCGCGGATGCCGATGACTATCCACCGCAGCGCGTGTTGTTCCCCGACCGTGGCCGAGACGCTCGCGGCCGGGTCCGCGCGGCGCGCGGCGACCCGGACCGTGCGGGGGCTGACGCGACGCCGCGGCGGCGCCGTCGTCCCGTCAAATATTGAACCCGGCCTTACTTTCGCCGCCCGAGGCCTGATCTCACGGAACCACCCGGACCGCACAAACCTGCCCTCAATGGATCTCTCCCGCACAAGCGAGACCGAAGCCGCGCGCCTGCGCGCCCTCGCGCGTTACCGCCTGCTCGACACGCCGCGGGAGCAGGATTTCGACGCGATCGCCGAGGCGGCCGCCGAACTTTGCGAGACCCCCATCGCGGTGGTCAACCTGATCGGAGACGGGCGGCAATTCTTCAAAGCCGAAGTCGGCCTGGGCGTTCGGGAGACGCCCCTCGACACCTCGTTCTGCCGGCAGGCCATCCTGCAACAGGATTTTCTGTGCGTCCCGGACGCGTCGTGCGACCCGCGCTTCTCCGGAAACCCCCTGGTCACGCGGGAGCCGGGGCTGCGCTTCTACGCCGGTGCCCTGCTGAAGACCGCCGAGGGGCACCCGCTCGGTACCGTCTGCGTCCTCGACACGAAGCCCCATGAGCTCAGCGACCGCCAGCGCAAGGGTCTGCTGCGGCTGGCGCGCCAGACGATGGCGCAGATGGAGCTGCGCCGCGCGCTGCGCGAGCAGGCCGAGCAGCGCCTGCTGCACGAGCGCATCCTCGACAGCGCCACCGACTACGCCATCGTGGCCATGGATCCCGCCGGCCGCGTGACCCGCTGGAACACGGGCGCCGAGCGCATCCTGGGCTGGACGGAGGATGAGATGCTCGGCCGGACGGTCGAGGCGTTCTTCACGCCGGAGGACCGCGCGGGCGGGCGGCCCGGGACCGAGATGAGGCTGTCGGTCGAAGGCGGGAGCGCGCCCGACGAGCGCTGGCACCAGCGCAAGGACGGAAGCCGCTTCTGGGCCAGCGGCGAGATGATGCCGCTGCGGTCGGAGGACGGCGCGCTGGTGGGCTTCCTCAAGATCCTGCGCGACCGCACCGAGCGGCGCGAGGCCGACGCGGCCCTGGAGGCCAGCGAACTCCGCTACCGGTCCCTCGTCGAGGTCAGCCCTCAGATCGTCTGGTTCGCCGACGCGCAGGGCAGCATCACCTACTGCAACGCCTACTGGTACGACTACACCGGCCTTCCGCCCGGCGAGACCGGTGAGCGGAGCTGGATGAGCGTCATCCATCCCGATTACCGGGCGGCGACGCGGGCGGCGTGGGGCGCGGCGGCCGAATCCGGACGACTCTACGAGGTGGAGTTCCCGCTGCGGCGATCGGACGGGCAGTACCGCTGGTTCCTGTCCCGTGCGCATCCCGTCCGCGACGGGGACGGGATGCATGTGAGCTGGATCGGCACGACCCTCGACATCCACGAGCGCAAGCTGGCCGAGGAGCGGTTCCAGGTGCTCACCGAGCTCGCGCCGGCGATCATCTGGTTCGGAAATACGGACGGGTCCCTCAGCTACTTGAACGACCGCTGGTACGCCTACACCGGCCAGACGCCCGAGGAGGCGCTGCCGCTGGGCTGGGACCGGCCGGTCCATCCGGACGATCTCCCGCGTCTTCTGCGGGCCTGGGAGACGGCGCGCACCCAGGAGGTCACGTACGACACCGAGGCCCGCCTGCGCCGCCACGACGGCGCCTACCGGTGGTTCCTGATCCGGGCCGAGCCGCTCAAGGATGCCAGCGGCGCGGTGGTGGGTTGGCTCGGGAGCAACAGCGACATCCACGACCGGCGCCGGGCCGAACAGGACCTGCGCGAGGCGCGCGAGCAGCTCGGGCTGGCCGTCGAGGCGACCGGGACCGGGATCTTCGACTACGATCTGGTCACCGACGTGTTGACCTGGGATGCACGGACGCGCGCCCTGTTCGGGCTGCCGTCCGACGCGCCCGTCAGCTACGACATCTTCCTGGCTGGCCTCCACCCGGCCGACCGGGATTGGGTCGACGCGGCGGTCAAGAAGGCGATCGACCCGGACGGCTCCGGAACCTACGACATCGCCTTCCGCGTCATCGGATTGCAGGACGGGATCGAGCGCTGGGTGGCCGCGAAGGGGCAGGCCTTCGTGGCGGCCGGCCGGACGGTCCGCTTCATCGGCACCACTCGCGACGTGACCGAGAGCCGGCGCGCCGAGAACGCGGTGCGCGGGGCGGAGGAGCGCTACCGGCTGGCGGCGCGGGCCACCAACGACGCGATCTGGGACTGGGATCTGGCGAGCGACCACATCCTCTGGAACGAGGCCGTGCGCAACCTGTTCGGCTACGCCGCCGACGCTGTCGGGCCGAGCGGCGCGTGGTGGAAAGCGCGGATCCATCCCGAGGACCGCGAACGCGTGGTCGCCGGCATCCACGCCGTCATCGGCGACAGCATCGAGCACTGGACCGACGAGTACCGCTTCCTGAAGGCGGACGGCACCTATGCCCACGTCCTCGACCGCGGCTACGTCCTGCGCGACGCGGCCGGGCAGGCGATGCGGATGATCGGCGCCATGCTCGACATCACCGCGCGCAAGCGCGCCGAGGAGCACCAGCGCCTGCTCACGGGCGAGTTGCAGCACCGGGTCAAGAACACGCTGGCGATGGTCCAGGCGATCGCCAACCAGACGTTCCGCAACGCCGTCGACCTCGAGGCGGCCCGCGAGGCCTTTTCGGCGCGCCTGATCCTGCTGGGCCGGGCGCACGACATCCTGACCCGGGCGAGCTGGACGGAAGCGCCCATCACCGATGTGGTGGACGGTGCCCTGGCCGTACACCAGGGCGGTGTGAGACCGCGCATCCGCGTGAGCGGCCCCGGCGTGCGCCTCGCCGCGCGGCCGGCTCTGGCCCTGGCGATGGCCCTGCACGAGCTTGCCACCAATGCGGCCAAGTACGGGGCGCTCTCGAACGCGGAGGGCAGCGTCGACCTGCGCTGGCACGTGGTGCAGGAGGCCGCCGAGCCCCGCTTCTGCCTGACTTGGTCGGAGCTCGGCGGACCGCCGATCCTGGCACCCCCTGTGCGGCGAGGCTTCGGCTCGCGGCTGATCGAGCGCAGCTTCGCCGCCGAGGTCGGCGGCGAGGTCAGGCTCACCTTCGCCCCGACAGGCCTGGTTTGCCGACTCGAAGCACCGCTCGCGTCGATGCAGGAGGCGCCGAGCGCGGCGGCCTGACAGCCGGCCCGCGGCCGCGCCCTCAGACCGGACGTCGCGACGGGCCCCTCACACGCCGACCGGCACCGCCCTGACGGTTACGGATACGGCCCGCGCTACGGTCACGGCGACTGCCCTCTGGCGAAGGGATTCTCCCCCGGTTGTGCCGCCCGCCGCGACACATCTTGTGGGTAGCGCAGCTGTCCACCGAGCCAAGGTCCTGCGCCCGAGAACCAAGCTTGGCCTTCTCGCGTTCAAGAGGCGGTACAACCAGGAGACCCTTCATGCTGAAGTCGCTGACCGCCCTCGTTCCCGCCCTGGCCCTTGCCGCCGCCATGAGCGCCACGCCCGCCTCGGCCAAGACGGTGATCATCAAGAAGCACGGCCATCACCACGGGATGTTCCACCGCCATCATCACCACCACCACGGCAAGACGGTCATCATCAAGCGTCGTTGATCGAAAGACGGCCCCGGGCTTGAGCCCGGGGCCTCCCACGGCACCGCGGGGCCGTGTCGAGCCGCTTGGCGAGACGCCGCGACGCCCCGGGCAGGGTGCCTTCAGCAGGCTGACGCGGGAATCCTCGAACACGAGCGGCAGTCTCCCGCCGCTCGCATTGATGGTGGAAGGCGCCGCCGCTTCAATCCAGGCCGCGCTGCGAGGCTCCGCTGCCGAACCGGCCACCCTGCATCTCGCGGCCCGTCTCGCCGCGCGCCATGCCGATGCCGCGCCCCGAACGCGCGCCCCGATCCAGGCCGACGCCCCGATCGAGCGTTTCGCTGCCTCGGGCCGACACGGTGCGGTAACCCCGGCCGGTGCTGTGCACGTCCGTGCGTGCGCCGGCGGCCTCGAAACCGTTCCGGGTCCGGAAGCCGCGGTTCTCGTGATAGCCGCGGTTCAGGCCCTCCGTTCGAACGGAAGCGTTGCGGAAGCCCTCACGTCCGCGATAGCCGTGCTCGTAGTCGTAGCCGCGACCAGCAACCGTGCGCGTCCGGACGCTCTGCCGATACCCGACATCGTAGCCGCGGTTCGACACGGTCCGGTAGCCGTCGGTCGCGCCGTAGGCGCGCGCCGCGACCGGCCGCTCGTAGCCGCGGCGGATCGTACGCGACTCGTAGCCGTAACCGGTCCCGTAAGCCGGAGCGTAGCCCGCGTTCACGACCGTCCGGTCGACGGCACGCGGCTGCGTCACGATCGTCGTGTCCACCTCCTCGGTTGCCGGGTAGGCGTAGCCGGCCGGCTCCCAGGCGTAGCCAGCGAGGGCCGGGCCACCCCAGCTATAACCACCGTAAGCCGGATAGTTCACGTCATAGCCGTAACCACCGTAGCCGTATCCATAATCACCGGCATACCCGTCGGTCGCTGCGACACCCAGCGCAGTACCGGCCGCGAAACCCGCGACGCCGGCCCCCACAGCGGCAGCTTCGCCGAGCGGACGCGCCTGGGCGCCCGGTGCGGCGATGACGAGGGCGGTCAGAGCGGTAGCGGAAACGAGAGCGAGCTTGTTCATCGGAGCTCCTTCAGTGCGAGCAATGGCAGCACAAACGGCGCTGCCGCGCGCAGGGTTCCGAGCAATTCGCAGGCTGTCGCGCCGTCACGCTCCCGCCAATGGCAGAGCTTGACGGCGTCTCATCGGTCGGAAGCTGAGCACTATCCTTGAGGCGAGCGGACTCTCATCATCGTCCGCATGGCACAGACCTGCAGGATTGCTTGTCTTCCGGAGAGCGGCTTCGCAGCTCCAGTTCGACGCGACTTGGGTCGCTGTAATGTGATCGCGGCTCCGTCCGCGCCTGCGTCCTGAGCGGACCCGCGATCGCGCAGGGTCGCAGGTCCGGACATGGCGACCTTCACGCCTGGAAGCTCTGCTGGGACAGCATCCGTCTTTCGAGCCCAGGCCGGCTGCGCGGATGATCTGCGCGCGCGGCAAATGCGGCAAAACGCGCGATCAACGATCCGACTGCCTCCGCAGGGCCGGCCGTGCAGGGTCCGCCGTGCATGGGATCGGGCAGGCACGCCGTGCGCACGCGCGGATGCCGGTGGGCGACGCGTGTCCCCCGCCGCAAGACGGTCAGGTCCTGTCTCTTATACACATCTCCGAGCCCACGAGACAAGAGGCAATCT
>CAXDNE010000342.1:0-7330 GCA_963990595.1 uncultured Methylobacterium sp. | reverse complement strand
GATCATGCCGAATCCCAAAGTGCACGGCTATCTCGACGGTGCCGGCACCGTCGAGGAGGCGCTGGGCAAGAAGCCACGCTTCGCCCACGCCTGATCGGGTGGACCGGCTGGACCAGCCCGGTCTTTCCCGCTGATATGTCTCCCGCCGGGCGCGCCAGACGTCCGCGGGAGGACACCATGCTCAAGATCGCCGCTGCCGGCGCCCTCACCCTTCTCTGCCTCGCGGCGGGCTCACCGGCCCGAGCGGGCGACGCGGTGCCATTCAAGCCGACGCAGACGGCCGGCTACTTCTTCGTCGGTGGCGGCTACGAGACCGGCAAGGGGAAGACCACCGCCGCCGGACAGATGTTCGTGGAGTACCGCGCGCCGGAGCGGATCACGCAGCCCTATCCCGTCGTCCTGGTGCACGGGACCGCTCAGACCGGGACCAACTTCCTCGGCACACCCGACGGACGGCCCGGCTGGGCGGATCGCTTCGCCGCGAAGGGCTTCGCCGTCTACATCGTCGACCAGGTGGGCCGGGGACGTTCCGGCGGCGACCCGGAGACCTACGGTCCCTACGCGCGGCTCCCGGTCGAGGATCTCGAGACGGTGTTCACCGGACAGGAGCGCTTCGGGCTCTACCCCCAGGCCAAGCTGCATACGCAATGGCCGGGCGGCCCCGGCGTGCGCGGCAACGCCGCCTTCGATCAGTTCTACCTCTCGCAGGTGCCCTACATCGCCAGCGCCCTGAAGAGCGAGGAACTGGTCGATCCGGCGCTGATCAAGCTCCTCGAGAAGATCGGACCTGCGATCCTGCTGACGCACTCGCAGGCCGGCGTGTTCGGCTGGGCGGTCTCGGACCAGCGGCCCGACCTCGTGAAGGCGCACGTCGCCGTCGAGCCGAACGGGCCGACCTTCTATGACATCCGCTTCAAGGGCGGTGCGGATTGGTATGAGCGCGTGGGCGAGGCGCGGGCTCGGCCCTATGGCATCACGCGGGTCCCCCTTCACTTCGAACCGCCGGTCAGCGGGCCCGCCGATCTCACCGTGGTCCAGGCCGAGACGTCAGCCGGTCCGGATCAGATCCGTTGCTGGCTGCAGGCGGAGCCCGCCCGCAGCCTGCCGAACCTCGCCAAGGTGCCAGCCGTGATCGTGACCGGCGAGGCCTCGTTCCGCGCCACCATGGACGGCTGCACCGCGGCGTTCCTCGCTCAGGCGGGTGCCAAGCCGGACCGGCTGGCGCTGGCCGAGCATGGCGTCCACGGCAACGGCCACATGATGATGCTGGAATCGAACAGCGATCAAGTGGCCGACGCGATCATCGGGTGGATCGAGACCCGGACCCGCACGCAGCCCGAGAAGGCCAGCCCTTAACCTGCCGCTTACCCTGCCCCGGCGAGGGTGTCGCCCGTCATTCGACGAGGGAACGCATGACCGACATGACCGACACCGTGGGCGTCGCGGGGGACCGCATCCGCTCGATCATCGAGCGCGTGGAACGGCTGGAGGAAGAGATCAAGGATCTGATGGAAGCCAAGAAGGAGGTCTTCGCCGAGGCCAAGGGCGAGGGCCTGGACGTGAAGGTGCTCAAGGAGATCCTGAAGATCCGCAAGCAGGACAAGGACGAGCGCGACGAGCAGGAGACGCTGCTCGACGTGTATCTCCGCGCGATGGACGCGCCCTCCCCGGCCCCGATCGCCGCGGCCGCGTGAGACCGGATCGGGGCGGCGCATCGTGCGCCGCCCCCTCCCCTCAGGGACGCGGATCGGTCCCGAGATAGGCCGCGATGTTGCGCCGGATGCGCGCGAGCGGATCCTCGGCCGGGTCCGGGAGCACGAAGCGCGCCCCCGTGATCGTCTCGTAGGCGCGGATGTAGACCGCGGCCGTCTCCAGCACCACCTCGGCCGGGATCTCGGGGATCGGATCCTTGTACGGGTCGCAGCGGGCCACGACCCAGTTGCGGACGAAATCCTTGTCGAAGCTCTCGGGAACCGAGCCGGCGGCGAAGCGCTCAGGGTAGCTCTGCGCGAACCAGTAGCGGCTGCTGTCCGGCGTATGGATCTCGTCGGCGAGGACGATCCGCCCCTCCGGGTCGGTGCCGAACTCGTATTTCGTGTCCGCCAGGATGAGGCCGCGCTCGGCCGCCAGCGTCTGGCCGCGCGCGAACAGGGCCAGGGCCGCCTCGGAGACCGTCCGCCACTGCTCCGCGGTGAGCAGCCGCCGTTCCAGGATCTCGGTCTCGGTGAGGGGCTCGTCATGCCCACCGTGGAAGGCCTTGGTGGTGGGCGTGATCACCGCCTGCGGCAGGCGCTCATTGGGCTGCATCCCGTCGGGGAAGCGGTGTCCGTACATCTCCCGCTCGCCCGCCCGGTAGCGCGTCAGGATCGAGGTCGACGTGGTCCCCGCGAGGTAGCCCCGCACCACGACCTCCACCGGCAGGATGTCCAGGCGGCGGCCGACGACGACGTTCGGGTCCGGATAGGCGAGAACGTGGTTCGGGCAGATGTCGGCGGTGCGCTCGAACCAGTAGCGCGCGGTCTGCGTCAGGACCTGCCCCTTGAACGGGATCGCGGCGAGCGCCCGGTCGAAGGCGCTGATCCGGTCGGAGGTGATGAGGATGCGCCGCCCGTCGGGCAGGTCGTAATTGTCCCGGACCTTACCGCGGTAATGGTTCGGCAGCTCGGGCAGGGTCGCTTCGCGCAGGACTTGATGCGCGTGCGGGGCGAGGTCTGCCGTGTTCATCGGGGCCTTCCGTCAGGCTGCGCGGCGATCCCGCCGCTCTGCCTGTGTGCGCGGACAAGACGGAGATTTCCAGCCCCGACGGTCGTCACCGGCTCCGAGGACGGTTGGGAACAATCGCCTGAGTTATCCCGGAGTTACAGTCGCAATCGCATCCTTCGCCCTGGCCGGGTCCGGTCACGGGCGCTATTTTTCCGGATCGACGCGGACGAAGTGGGCGTTGGTAGCGGCGAGACCGGATTGTCCCGCCGGGCGACCGAGGCGCGATGACTGGATCACCCCACCAGCCGAATAGGCATCCCTTCCTGCGCAAGATCGACAGCGTCGCCCTGTTCGGGCCGACCGACGCGGAACGGGCCGCGCTCGCGGCGCTGCCGATGCAGATCGCGCAGTTCGAGGCCTATCAGGACATCGTTCGCGAGGGTGACCGCCCGTCGCGGAGCTTCACCCTGCTGGACGGCATTGCCTGCACCTATAAGTCGACCCGTGCCGGCAAGCGGCAGGTCATGAGCTACCATGTCCCAGGCGACATGCCCGACTTCCAGAGTCTCTACCTGGAGGTGCTCGACATCAGCATCGCCACGGTCAGCCCATGCCGGATCGGCTTCGTGCCGCACGAGGCGGTGCGGACCCTGCTGCGCGCGCATCCGCGGCTCAACGAGGTCTTCTGGCGTGCGACCCTGATCGATGCTGCGATCGTGCGGGAGTGGATGCTGAACACGGGTCGGCGGGACGCCTATGCCCGCATGGCGCATCTGTTCTGTGAACTGGTCACGCGGCTCAGCGCGGTCGGGCTGGCGCCGGATCGAACGTGCGACTTGCCGATGACCCAGCCGGAACTCGCCGACGCCCTCGGTATCACGCCCGTTCACGTCAACCGAACGGTCCGGGACCTCAAGGCCGCCGGACTGATCACGCTGCGCAGCCGCCGGCTGACGGTCCACGACTGGGAAGGACTGGTATCCGCCGGGGAGTTCGACCCGACCTATCTGCACCTGCGCAGTCAGGACGCGCCCTGAGACGGCGACCACGGCTGGCCCGCGAAGGTTTGCCGGGTTGCCGTCGTGAGGACGACCGTGCGGGGCCGGTGATCAGCGATCCCGAATCCAGCGATCTCGCGGCCGAAGCCAACCGGGGTTTCGAACGGATCTGGACCCGCGCGCATTTCGGTCTGCAGGTTCTGATCGGCGCGGTGACCTGCGCGGGTCGCGTCGGGGGTGTTCGGGGATGGCCGGCTCTCGCGGGCGACACGCGGCTCTCGTCCGCGCCCGTCCGGATCGACGATCAGCGTCTGATGCGCGCGAACGCGCCGGCCGCGATGGTCGTGAATGTGAGCGGCCGCCTGCCGGAGCATGCCCGCACATGGGGCGTCGGCTCAGAGCGGCTGGACCGCGCCGCCATCGGCCGCGTTGAGCCGGCAGCGGCAATGATCAGCACCACGGCGCGCGGGGCGCGTTCCATCGGCCGTCGTTGAACACAGCGGCGCCATCGCGGTGGTGCCGAAACGCCGCGATCGGGGAAACGGCCCGCGACGCGGGCTGAGGCCGCGCCGTCGTGGCTCCGGGAGGACTGTATGGAGATCGGTGAAGCCGTGTTCGGCGCTTCAGGCCATCTGGTCTGGTGGCAGGAGTGCCTGCGGGCCGTGCTCATCTTCGGCTACGGCCTGATCCTCGTGCGCGTGGCCGGCCGGCGCGTCTTCGGCAAATGGGCGGCCCTCGATATCATCGTCTCCATCATGGTCGGCTCGAATCTGAGCCGAGCGATCACGGGCGGCGCCCCGCTCGTCGGAACGCTGGCCGCCACGGCACTGCTGATGGGTCTGCACTGGATCCTCGCCCAGGGTGCCGCCCGGCTCCGTCCCGTCTCGCGCATCCTTGAGGGTGATCCGATCACCCTCGCCGGCAATGGAGCCCTCGATATCGCCAAGCTTCGGCGCGACGCGATCAGCGACGCCGACTTGAGCGAGGCGCTCCGACAGGCCGGGGTCGAGACAGCGGCGCAGACCCGCCTGATCGTCCTGGAGCCCAGCGGGAAGATCACGATCCTGAAGGCACAATGACGTGACGCCTATATGGCGCAGGTCAGAGTTTGGCGGGACGGCGCCGCTGATGTCGCGAGGGACCGAAGATGTCCAGGACCCTTGGAGCGTGCGAGCAAGTGAGTTTGGCGCTGGAAAGGCGCATCAACTGCCCAGACATCATCCGATCGTGTGCATTGATGGCGCGGCAGGTCTATCCGGCGACGCCTGCGACACGAGCCGCTCGGAACATCAATGTACCGGCTGATCCGCGGCCAGGCCTCACATCGGGGCGTGATGGTGCAGAAGCATTCCGCGACGCACACCATCCGCAAGGCCGAGGCGGTCACGCGGGCCTTCGGGCAAGCCCGAATGCCCGGCCGCAGGGTCGACCGCGTCATAGGCCGCGCCGGTCCGGTGAACGGCGCCTCATCGTCAATGCCACGATGAGGGCTCCGGGCCAGAAGACCAGGCTGAGCACGGCGATCGGGCCGATGGCGCGGCCCTTCCACCACGTGATCGCGACCGGCAGGAACAGGCCCACTATCGCGACGGCGAGGAACGTCCAGAATGCCAGATCGGACAGGTCCATGGGCTCACCGTGCGGATGCCTGACCGCTGCACCGTCCCCACCAAGGGTGGCAGAGGACCGGCCCTGTGCCGATCCGGCCCGAGCAGCGACGGATTTCAACGCCCCGCCGGGATCCCAGGCGCGTCCAGCGTCGCCGCCGCGATGCCTGGGGCCAGCTACTTCTCAGGCGTCTGCTTTGCGGGCAGCGCGGGGTTGATGCCAGAGGGCGAAGCCGTGCGGTGCGGCAGCGGAGCCTGCGGCTCGTGAGCGGCGTCGCCGGTTGGGCTCGCGTTCGGAACCGGCCGGTCCTTGTTCTCCGCAATCGAATGGCCACCCGGATCCGGTGCATCCTTGGCGGCCGACTGCTCCCGCGGCACAGGCGCTTGGCTCCAACCGTCGTTGAAGCTGCGGGATTTGTCGCCCATCGCGTCGAAGCCCTTGATCTCACCGGGTTTCACATCTTCAGCACGGGCAGGCTGGCCGATCGCAGCCCACGACAGGCCGAACACGACGAGGAAGACGGGGAAGCGGATCATCGAAGCACTCTTGCGGGATGGCTCTGAGCCAACCCGACGGGCGTAGGGGCGTTCCCCTTGAAGCCCGATCGTCAGTACCGTCGTCTCGCGCGCGACGACCGGGCTGGTCGTGCCCGGGCGATCCTGGTGCCCGAGCTTCGATCCCCCGAACCTGTCTTCCCGACCACGGCCCATCCTGCGCGGATGTGATCTTGCGGGAGCGCGTTTGCCATGGATCCGTGCGACTCAACGCCGGGCAGACTCGTCGGAAAAATCGTGCTCCGGACGGGACGAACGCTGGCCGGTCCGAGGGTGGATGCGACAGCTGGTCTGCCACATGGCACACCCGCAGTTTCACCGCAGATCACACCCTCGTGGATTGCATCCCCCGTGAAGACCGCGCGGCGACTGATTTCATGTTAGACTGATCTCTAATTTAGCCTGTTTTCAGGACGATGAGCGCCTGAGAATAGGCTCACAAATCCACGCTCGAGGGCAGAAATGCGAGAGCTGTTGCGGATCAGCGAGCGTGTATTTCGGGCTCGGGCGCGCCGCAGAGCCTTCGGCGGGAAGACGCGCGCCGCTATCCGGAAGAGCGCCAAGGGTGCGATCTTGTTCAGCGCCCCGCTCTTCGGGGCCGCCCTGACGATCCTTCCTTCGCAACGTGAGCCCGAAAGGGCGCCATCGGCCGCCACGATCCGCGGATCGGCGTCGCGGACGCCACGCATCGTCGCCTTCATGTCTGCCGACGGCACCACGGCCCAATTTATCGAGGCCAACCTGCAGGCCCTGAACAGGGGAGAAGCTCTGCCTCAGCTCGCCGGGACGCTTCAAGATACCTGGCTGAACGCCTTCTACGGAGACAAGCAGCGGCTGCGGGCGTTCATCGAGCACACAGCAGAGGCCAGCGGCCTACCGGCGGAGTTTTTCCTGCGGCTCCTCCAGCAGGAAAGTGGGCTCGATCACCGCGCCGTCAGCCGCGCCGGGGCTCAGGGAGTCGCGCAGTTCATGCCTGCGACTGCGGCCGAGCGCGGCTTGACCGATCCGTTCGATCCGTTCGAGGCGATCCCGAAAGCGGCAGAGTTCCTACGCGAGCAGCGCGCGGCCTTCGGCAGCCTGGGCCTGGCAGCGGCCGCTTACAATGCGGGTTCGCAACGTGTCAGAGACTGGCTTGCCGGGCGCTCGTCGCTTCCGCAAGAGACCAGAGCGTACGTCGCCAAGATCACAGGGCGATCGGCCGACGACTGGCGGCAAGGGGGCGACCGGTTCGCCATCGCCGAGCCCGCGATCCGCAATGGCTGGTAGCTCCCCGGCGGTTTCGCCGCGCGTCTGCGACGGCGGCCAACAGCGGGCGCGCGCACTGCGCCGGGGCACGTCCGCGACGGCGCCGAGCCTGTCACCGAGCAGCGTATTCCCAGAGCCCGGTTGAGGGAAGCAGCTGGCCCATCGAGGGGTCGTCGATCTGTCTCTTATACACATCTGACGCTGCCGACGAAGAGGATAGTG
>CAXDNE010000341.1:0-7343 GCA_963990595.1 uncultured Methylobacterium sp. | reverse complement strand
ACGAAGTCCAGGCCCGCCTCGCCGGCGAGGGCGGCCAGCGCCCGCCGGACGGCACCGTTGGCCGCAACGCCCCCCGCCGCCACCAGGGCTGTCGGCCGGCCGGCGACATTCGAGAAGGCGCGCAGGGCCACCCGGGCGCGGTCCACCACCACATCGACCACGGCGGCCTGGAAGCTCGCGCACAGGTCGGCGACGTCGCGCTCGGCCAGGGGGGCGATGCGCTCGGCCTCGATCCGCAGGGCGGTCTTGAGCCCGGAGAGGGAAAAATCCGCCTCGCGCCGGCCCAGCATCGGCCGGGGCAGGGCGAAGCGCTCGGGATCGCCGGTCTCGGCCATGCGCTCGACCTCGGGGCCGCCGGGATAGCCGAGGCCGAGGAGCTTGGCCGCCTTGTCGAAGGCCTCGCCGATGGCGTCGTCGATGGTGGAGCCCAGGCGCACGTAATCGCCGACGCCCCGCACGGCGACGAGCTGGGTGTGGCCACCCGAGACCAGCAGCAGCAGGTACGGGAAGGCGATCCCGTCGGTCAGGCGCGCGGTGAGGGCATGGGCCTCCAGGTGGTTGACCGCCAGCAGCGGCTTGCGGGTCACCAGCGCCAGGGTCTTGGCCGTGACGAGGCCGACCAGCACGCCGCCGATCAGGCCGGGCCCGGCCGCCACCGCGATGCCGTCGAGATCCTGGAATCCGATCCCGGCGCGGTCGAGGGCACGGGCGATCAACCGGTCGAGGACCTCCACATGGGCGCGGGCGGCGATCTCGGGCACGACGCCGCCATAGGCCGCGTGCTCGGCGATCTGGCTCAGCACCTCGTTGGCGCGGATCTGCCCGAGACCGTCCTCATCGACGGACACGACCGCGGCGGCGGTCTCGTCGCAGGTTGTCTCGATGCCGAGCACGGTCTTCTGCACGTGCGAAACTCCTTGTCCGGACCACACCCTACCCGCCGGCGAACCCGGCGCGAAGGCGGGCCGCCCATCCGATCGGCGCCAGGATCGGCCGCGAGCGGCCCGTCGGTGCCCGCATCCGGCGGCATTCGGGTCGGATGATTGCGGCCCCCGTCCCGAACGGCCGGGCGAATCGGGTTCTCAGTCGACCGCGACCATGACGTCGGAGGCCTTGATCACCGCGTAGGCGGATCCGCCGGCGACGAGCTTGAGGGCATCGACCGCCTCGTTGGTGATGGAGGCCGTGACCACTTGGCCGGGGCTGATCTCGATCCGGACGTGGGACGTGGTGGCGCCCTTGTCGACCGACATGACGGTCCCTTTGAGGACGTTGCGCGCGCTGATCTTCATGATGTGCAGCCTCCGCTCGCCGCCGCCGGCGGCCCCGGCGCGTCTCCTACAGCATGGCGGGGTCCCGCGCGACCGATTCAGCGCGGATCCGGGTCGGGATCGCCGTCCGGCTCGTCCCCGGCCGCGGCCTCCGCCTCCGGAATGGGAGAGGCCCCCCAGGCGGTGAGCGCCGCGTTGAGATCGTCGAGGACGAAGTGCCGCGCGCTGTCCCGGTCGTACCCGTCGGCGAGGAGTTCGTCGTACTCGGTGAAGACGTGGCGGGCGTAGGTGACCAGGGCGAGACGGGCGGCGGTCTCGGGCATGGCCCGGCGCAGGCCCGGACTCGCCGAGGCCCGGTCGAGGACGGCCTCGGCCTCGAAGGGCGGCAGGCGCGGGGCGAGCCGGGCCAGCGCCGCGGCCACGGCCTCGCGACGGTTCCGGGGCGGAGCCGCGCCGCTCACAGCACCCGCCGTGACGGCATGATTTTGAGGCTCGGATCGGCTAGGGTCGCGGTCAGACAAGGCGAGGCGGCCCTACAATCCTCCGCCGGGGAGATCAGATCCATGGCAACGATCCGTCACGCGGTGATCCTGGGCGTCCTGCTCGGGGCCGCGCCTGCGCTGGCCCAGAGCCCGCTCCCGGACCGGACTCCGAGCGCGGCGCCGGGTGCGGCGCCGGCGGCGTCGCGGGATCCGGCGCTTCTCGGCCTGGGCGGCCGCCGGATCACCGCCACGGGCCAGACCAAGCCTCCCGGAACGGCCGCCGCCGGTACGCCGCGGCCGATCAATGAGGCCGACATGCTCAAGGCCCAGAAGGCCGCGGAAGCCCGCTCGAAGGCGTGGGACGCCAAGATGCGCCACACGATGAGCTCGATCTGCCACGGCTGCTGAGGCCGCAAAACGCGAAGGGGCCGCCCGTGCGGGCAGCCCCTCCGACGGTCGCGGTGAGCGACAGGATCAGCGGGAGTAGAACTCGATGACGAGGTTCGGCTCCATCTGCACCGGGTAGGGCACCTCGGACAGGCTGGGGATGCGGGTGACGCGGGCGGTCATCTTGGCGTGGTCGGCCTCGATGTAGTCCGGCACGTCGCGCTCGGAGAGCTGGGTCGCCACGATGACGATCTCGAGCTGGCGGGACGATTCCTTGACCTCGATGAGGTCGCCGGCCTTCACCTGGTAGCTCGGGATGTTGACGCGCACGCCGTTCACCTTGACGTGCCCGTGGTTGACGAACTGGCGCGCGGCGAACGGGGTGGCGACGAACTTCGCCCGGTAGACCACGGCGTCGAGGCGGCGCTCGAGCAGGCCGACGAGGTTCTCGCCGGAATCGCCGCGCAGGCGGATCGCCTCGGCGTAGTAGCGGCGGAACTGCTTCTCGGTGATGTTGCCGTAGTAGCCCTTGAGCTTCTGCTTGGCGCGCAGCTGCGTGCCGAAGTCGCTCATCTTGCCCTTGCGGCGCTGGCCGTGCTGGCCGGGGCCGTACTCGCGGCGGTTGACGGGGCTCTTCGGGCGGCCCCAGATGTTCTGGCCCATGCGGCGGTCGAGCTTGTGCTTCGCCTGAATCCGCTTCGACATATCTTCCGCGTCCTCTCGTGACGAGAATGAGGAACGCGCCCTCCTTTTCCCGGCCCTTCGCGGTCCGGGACGACAGGGCGGGAGGATCCCGCCCACGGGTGCGCGTGAAAACGCGACGGGGCCCCGTGCGGAGCCCCATCGACGGGCGGGTCTTTAGGGGACGGACGCGCCGCGGTCAACCGTGAGAGGTCAGATGGACGAGTCAGTCGCGGTCCGGCGCGGTGCGCCCGCGGACGCGGAGGCGATCCGGGCGCTGGTGGAGGCGGCCTACACCAAGTGGATCCCGGTGATCGGCCGCCTGCCGATCCCCATGCAGGCGGATTACGCGCGGGCGGTGCGGGACCACCGCTTCGACCTGCTGCTGGCCGGCCCGGATCTCGCCGGCCTGATCGAGACGCGGGCCGAGGCCGATCACCTGCTGGTCGTCAACGTCGCGGTGCACCCGGCCTTCCAGGGCCGGGGCTTCGGCAGCCGGCTGATGGGACGGGCCGACGCCGTCGCGGCCGAGGCCGGGCTCGCGCGGCTGCGCCTCTACACCAACAAGAAGTACGTCGCGAACCTGCGCCTCTACGGGGCGCTCGGCTACCGGGTGGAGCGGGAGGCGCTCTACGACGGACCGGGCCGGACCCGCGACGACGACGTCACCGTCCACATGGTGAAGGACCTCGGGTGAAGGACCCGGCGTGCGGGACCGGACGGTCCCTCAGGTCACCACGCTCGGCTCAGGCCTTCCGGTGCGGGACGCGATCTCGGCGATCGCGCGGGCGGCCGCCACCACCGGGGCCAGCACCTCGGCCACCGGCAGGTCGAGCCGGTCCGGCGCGTTCTCGTAGCGCTCCAGGTAGACCCGCAGCGTCGCCCCGGCGGTGCCGGTCCCCGAGAGCCGGAACACCGCACGCGCATCCTCGGCGAAGCCGATGCGGATGCCCTGGCGCTCGGTGAGCGAGCCATCGACGGGATCGCGATAGGCGAACTCGTCGGCCGTCGACACGGTGAGGTCGCCGATCCGCGTGCCCGGCAGCCCGGCGAGTTTTTCGCGCAAGCCGTCCATCAGGCCGTTGGCGGCGTCCGAGTCGACCTCCTCGTAGTCGTGGCGGGCGTAGTAGTCGCGCCCGTAGGTCCGCCAATGCGCCCGGACCAGCGCGTCGGCGCGCGCGCCGGTGGCCGCGAGGATGTTGAGCCAGAGGAGAACCGCCCAGAGCCCGTCCTTCTCGCGCACGTGGTTCGAGCCGGTGCCGGCGCTCTCCTCGCCGCACAGGGTGATCAGCCCCGCATCGAGGAGATTGCCGAAGAACTTCCAGCCGGTGGGCGTCTCGTAGGCCTTGATGCCGAGCCGGGCCGCGACCCGGTCGGCGGCGCGGCTCGTGGGCATGGAGCGGGCGACGCCCGACAGGCCGCCCGCGTAACCCGGCGCCCGGTGGGCGTGGGCGGCGAGCAGGGCAAGGCTGTCGCTCGGCGTCACGAACAGGCCCGGCGCCACGATCATGTTGCGGTCGCCGTCGCCGTCCGAGGCGGCGCCGAAATCCGGCGCGTCCGGCCCCTGCATCAGGTCGAACAGGTCGTGGCAGTGGACCGGGTTGGGATCGGGGTGGTGGCCGCCGAAATCTTCTTTTGGAACGGCGTTGACCACCGTGCCGGCGGGGGCGCCGAGCATCCCCTCGAGGATCGCCGTCGCATAGGGCCCGGTCACCGCGCTCATGGCGTCGAAGCGCATGCGGAAGCCGGAGGCGAACAGGCGCGACACCGCGTCGAAGTCGATGAGCGTGCGCATCAGCTCCGCGTAGTCGGCCACCGGATCGATCACCGTGACCGCCATGGCGCCGAGGCGGGTCTCGCCGAGCCGGTCGAGGTCGAGGTCCGGGGCTTCGACGAGGCGGTATTCGGTGAGCGCCTTCGCCCGCGCGAAGATGGCGTCGGTGACGGATTCGGGCGCCGGGCCGCCATTCGCGGCGTTGAACTTGATGCCGAAATCGCCGTCGGGGCCGCCCGGATTGTGGCTCGCCGAGAGGATGATGCCGCCGAGCGCCTTGGATTTCCGGATCACGCAGGAGGCGGCGGGTGTCGAGAGCAGGCCGCCGCGCCCGACCAGAACCCGGCCGAACCCGTTGCCGGCGGCGAGGCGGAGGGTCTTCTGCACCACCTCGCGGTTGAGGAACCGGCCGTCGCCGCCGAGCACCAGGGTCGCGCCCGCCTTGTCGGGAAGGGTATCGAAGATCGCCTGGACGAAGTTCTCGACGTAGTTCGGCTGCCGGAACACCGGCACCTTCTTGCGCAGGCCGGAGGTCCCCGGCTTCTGGTCGGGGAAGGGGGTGGTCGCGACGGTCGTCGGAGTCGTCATGGGCGGGCGTCTCCCTGGATCTTTCGCCTCAATGCCCGTCCCGGGGCCCGGCGTCACCAGGGCGGAGCGCGCAGGCGCCGCTTTTTCACGCGGTTTCGCCGGGTCGGACGACGGAACGCGCTGCGTCCGAGCCGCCCGACAAGGCAGGCCGGAGGAAACCATGGCGGACAGACCAGCGCAGACAGATCCGAACGGGGCGCGGCCGCGCCGGGGCTTGGCCCGGCGCCACCTTGTCGGAGCGCTTGCCGCCGGGGTGGCGGTCGCGGCGACCCCGGCCGCGGCCGCCGCCCCGCCGAGCCGGCTGCAAAGGGAAGAATTCCGCCTGCCCTGGAGCGAGCCGGGGGTCGAGATCTACGTGCGCAACAAACGCCCCGCCGGAACCGACCGGCTCCCGGGTGACCGGATCCCGCTATACGTGCACGGCTCCACCTACCCGTCCTCCACGGCCTTCGACCTGCCGCTGGGCGGGATGTCGGCCATGGACTACCTCGCGGGCCTCGGCTTCGACGTCTCTCGGCTTCGACGTCTCTCGGCTTCGACGTCTATTGCGTGGACCTGCCGGGATACGGCCTGTCCGGGCGTCCGGCCGCGATGGACGCGCCACCGGCCGACAACCCGCCGCTCATGCGCACGCAGGATGCCGCGAAGGTGGCGGGGCAGGTGGTGGACTTCATCATCAAACGGCGCGGGGTCGAAAAAACAGACCTGATGGGCTGGTCCTGGGGGAGATCGACCATGGGCCTCTGCACCAGCACCCACAACGACAGGGTCAACCGGCTGGTTCTCAACGCGCCGCAATGGCTGGCGCGCACGCCCGGTCTGATCGGCGGAGGCGGGAAGGTGGGGGCCTATCGCAGCGTCAGCCGGGACAGCGCCCGGGCGCGCTGGCTGACCGGCGTGCCCGAGGACAAGAAGGCCGACCTGATCCCGGCCGGCTGGTTCGACCAGTGGGCGGACGCGACCTTCGCCACCGATCCGGTCGGCGCGAAGCAATCGCCGCCGGTCCTGCGGGCGCCGAACGGCACGGTCGCCGACAAGGACGCCTACTGGGCGGCGGGCCAGCCGCTCTACGACCCGGGCGAGATCCGCGTGCCGGTGCTGATCATCCACGCCGAGCGGGACGCCGACCTGCCGAGCTACCAGGCGCAGGAATATTTCACCAAGCTCACGCACGCGCCCTACAAGCGCTTCGTCGAGCGGGGGGAGGGCACCCACACGGTGATGATGGAGAAGAACCGCATGCAGTTCCTCCACGAGGTCGGCGCCTTCCTCACGGAGGCGGATCCGCAGGCGCTGAACTGAGCGGCCGATCCCGTACCGCCGCCTCATCCTGAGGTGCCCGCGTCGGCGGGCCTCGAAAGGAGGGCTCCAGGGATCGCGCCGCCGGCTGGAGGCCTCCTTCGGGGCCTCCGCCGCGCTCCGGCACCTCAGAGGAGGTGCGCGCGTGGGCGCGGGGCGAGGCGGCCGGTCCGGCCGCCCCCGCGGGATCCGCCCTATTCCGCCGCCTGCCGCGCGCCGTAACCCAGCCGCTCGTTCAGCGCCCGGATCAGCTTGGCCGCCGCCTCGGCGATCACCGTGCCGGGCGGGAAGATCGCGGCGGCGCCGGCGGCCGTCAGGGCGTCGTAATCGCCCGGGGGGATGACGCCGCCGATGGCGATCATCACGTCGTCCCGGCCCTGCTCGGTGAGCGCCGCCTTCAGTTCCGGCACCAGGGTCAGGTGGCCGGCCGCCAGCGACGAGACGCCGACGATGTGGACGTCGTTCTCCACTGCCTGCCGGGCGGCCTCGGCCGGGGTGGCGAAGAGCGGCCCGATATCCACGTCGAAGCCGAGATCCGCGAAGGCCGAGGCGATCACCTTCTGGCCGCGGTCGTGGCCGTCCTGGCCCATCTTGGCGACCAGGATGCGCGGCCGGCGGCCGTCGTTCTCCTCGAACGCCTCGACCAGCGCCCGGACTTCCTCGACCACAGGCGACATGCCCCCCACCTCGCGCTTGTAGACGCCGGAGATCGAGCGGATCTCGGCGCGGTGCCGGCCCCAGGCCTTCTCCAGGGCCTCGGAAATCTCGCCCACCGTCGCCTTGGCGCGGGCCGCGTCGACGGCGAGTTCCAGCAGGCTGTCTCTTATACACATCTCCGAGCCCACGAGACAAGAGGCAATC
>CAXDNE010000340.1:0-7353 GCA_963990595.1 uncultured Methylobacterium sp. | reverse complement strand
CGGGGCCGCCGGCCGTCCCCCCCCCCCCGCCGGGGGCGGCGGCCCCCCGGGGGGCGCCCCCCGCGCCTCGGGAACCGCCCGCATCAGCGGGTGGGCACCGCGGTGGCGACGACCCGCGGGGCGGCGGGAGCCGCCGGGACGAGCCGGGGCGTCGTGGTCAGCTCGGAAGCCGGGCGCACAGCCGCCGTCGGACGGGCCTGCTCGCGATAGAGCGGCGGGGTCAGCGTGATGGTCCCGTCCGCCAAGGCGGGGCCGATCAGCGAACCGGCGGCGAGGGCGGCGAGAATGAAGGTGCGAATGGTCATGGTGCTGGGTCCTTCTCGAGGTCCGGGTCCAGGCCCGGCGTCGAGGGATATCTACGTTGCACAGCAACATGATCCAAACAGATTGTCTCGATAGTCGATATTGATGGAATCGATGATCGTCGGATGTGATACCGCACCCGGATCCGAAGGGTCGGGACCGGAGCGGCTCTGCGCGGTTGACCCAGGATGCGCACTCTCCTCGTCGGCCTGATCGTGCTGGTCCGGTTCGGTCCGGACATCGTCTATGCGGCGACCGTCTCGCTCGCACCGGCTGCGGATCGGCCGCCCGCGCCGGGATGGGTGGTGAGCCCGCCCGCGGCCGTGCGGGTCGGACAGCCCGGCCCCTGAGACCGGGCGCGCGGCACGCCCGGCCCACGCACATGCGGGACAGTGAAACCGACCCGCCCGCGTCTTTGCGGCAGCATTCCGCGCGCCGCGCCGGCAGGCCAAGTCATGCAAATTTAAGATCCGCACTCGAAGGTCGGGCGCGCGGCTGAAAAGCTGTAATCGCTGCAAACGTTGCGCGCGCAGGATTTGAGCGTTTCGCGCCGAAGGAGACGGGTCGTTGCTGATTGCTGCCCTGCTCTTCGCGGTGGGCATGGCCGAGGGTTGGCACTACCGGGCAGGGGCGCTGATGGTCAGCTCGACCCTCGTCCTCCTGGCCTGGCTGGCGCTCTGGGCCTTCCTGTGGACGGCCTCCGACGTCGTGAAGGTCCTGCTGCTGCTCGCGAACCTCGCCGCGCATCAGGCCGGCTACCTCGTCGGCGCCTATCTCGGGGCGGAGCCCGGCCGGGATCCCTGAGCGCCGCCATGGGCACGGCGGGATCCCGCAGCCCGGACGGCGACGCGGCGCCCCGTTACCGAGCCGCCGATCAGCAGCACCCCGAACAGGACGCCGAAGGCCAGCGTCAGGACGCTGATGGTGTTGTTCGGCCCCGTGGTCCTCGTCGGGGCGCCGTCGCGGAGGCTCGGGCCGCCGCCCGGCCGGCGGCTCAGCGGCCGAGTTCCACCGGGATGCTCAGATCGGCCACCCCCGCTTCCCCGAGCAGCGCCGCGGGCGGCGCGGTGAGCGGGCCGGCGCCCCGGACGGCGCGCAGCGCCCGCTGATCCAGGCCCTTCGAGCCCGAACTGCGCTCGATCTCCGCCCGCCGGACAGCCCCGTCCGGGGCGATCTCGACATGGACCACCACGGTGCCGGCGCGCCGGCCCGCGCTCGACCGGCCCGAGCCCGTCCGAAGACCGGCGCGGTCGGCGGCGTCGATCCGCGTGACGAGATCGGAGAGCCAGTCGCGCACCGCGACCTCGGAGGCCTCCTGCGCCGGCACGGTTCGGGCTGCGAGAAGCAGGCCGAGCAGGACGGTCCCGTGAATGAGCACTCGCTTCGGCATGCGGGAACGGCGGCTCCGTGAGCGTGGGAAGGGTGACCAACCCTACGCGCAGAGGCCGGCCTCTCGCGACCCCGGACCGCCGGGTGCGGCACCGGGTGCGATCAGGAGACGGCGACGGATCTCCGACCCTTCGGCCCCGCGGCGGCCAGCATGACGTCGTCGCTGCCGACCTCCAGGCCGGTATAGCCGAGCATCTCGGCGAGCTGCGTCCGGGCGCGCCAGACGCGGCTCTTCACGGTGCCGATCCGGCACTGCATGACCGCAGCGGTCTCCTCGTAGGTGAGGTTCTCGATCGCCACGAGGACGAGCGCCTGCCGCATCGAGGGCGCGAGGCGGTCGAGGGCGGCGCGCACGTCGCTCAGGTCGAGATGGCCGCCCTGCTCGGGCAGCGAGACCATCCGCTCGGCCTGCGTGCCGTCCTCGTCCTGCACCTCGCGGCCGCGCTTGCGGTGCTCGTTGTAGAACTGGTTGCGCATGATCGTGAATAGCCACGCCTCCAGGTTGGTGCCCGGCGCGAAGCTGGCGCGCGAGCGCCAAGCGCGCAGCAGCGTGTTCTGCAGGAGGTCGTCGGCCCCGACATGATTGCGCAGGAGCGAGCGCGCGAAGCGCTGCAGGTTCGGCACCATCGCCAGGAGGGAGGCCTGGAAGTCCTTCTCGCGGCCGTTCTGCGCCGCGCCGAAGGCCGCATCCAGCAGCTTCAGCAGCTCGGCGAACCGGTCGGCGATGGCCGGCTCGACGTCGTCCTGCGCGTAAGTCGCCGCGAGCAGATGGCCGAGATGATACTGGACGCTGTCGGGGAGCCGGGGCGCCTGCACGTCGCTTGTATCACCGTCGAGCGAGAGGTCGAGCATGGCAGTCGATCACCTGAGAGGGATGAAAGCGCGGATCCGGCTATTAGCCTCTGAACACGGGGGTCTTGCCGCAACATAGATCAGCGGATACGCGGTTCAAAAGATTGATCCATGATAGTATGCGCGATGATATCGACAGATCTGCGGGCCGGGCGAGCGTCTTCGACGCGCGAATTCCAGGCGTAAACCTGCCCGCCGACACGCCGCATCTGCGGCGGCGCAGGAAAGATCCTCGCGCGTGCGAGATCGCGACCTCGACGCCGCCGCGGTAATCACGACCGGAGCCCAGGACGACACGCATGACCCGACTGACCGATCTCGAAGACGACCCGGCCTTCCAGCAGGCCGTCCTCGCCCTGCGCGGTGCGGCCAGCACGTTGAGCGGCCGGGCCGTGACCGTGGAGGAGGCCCGGTTCCTGGTCGGCATCGCCCTGACCACCTTCGCCCATGCCGGCGGCCTGAACGAGCCGAGCCGCAGCCGGCTCGCCCGCTTCTCCGAGACGGTGGGGCCGGGCGCGGTGGTCGAGACGCTGACGAAGCACTGAGCCGAGGGCCGGCGCGGGGCAGGGGGCGCATCGGGCCGCCGCACGCCTAGCGGGTCTCCGCCATGGCGGCGCGGATCACGCGATCGAGATCCTCCAGCACGGCCGCGCGGTCCGGCTCGCGCAGCGCCAGATCGAGGCCCGCCGCGACGTGCTGGCCCATGATGAGCAGGCCGACCTCGCGCAGGGCCGCGGTGACCGCCCGGATCTGCTGGATCTCGTCGAGACAGTGCCGATCCGCCTCGACCATCGCCCGCAGGCCGCGGACCTGCCCCTCGATCCGCCCGAGCCGCCGGAGCAGCGGCGCGCGCTCCTCGTCGGTTCGGGCGAGGCAGACACGACCGTTGACGAATGTGCCGCCTGTCACCGCTCTGCGCCTCGTCGGTTCGACCCGCCGCCGGCGTCCCGTGCGGGACGGCGCCCCGGAAGGGCGGCCGTCCTGTAGGACGCCGCCCGGTCAGCCGATCTGCTGCCTCTCGGCCCCGCTGTCCGGCCGGGCCGGACCGAGCACCGGCTCCTCGCCCATCGGCTGGTTCTGGACGACGCTGAACTCGCCTTTGCCATCGAGGGACGGACCCTGCGTCCAGCGGCCGGCCGGAGGCGGCGACCCGTCGGCCGAAGTCGAGAAGAAGTTGTAGTTGAACTTCTGGTTCTCCTGCTCCTGAGGGAAGGAGTTCGGGATCGGCAGGGTTCCGGCGTGGCCGCCGAGTTCCTCGATCACCGCCAACCATTGCTGCTGGTGCATCGTGTCGCGGGCGATGAGGAAGCTCCACATGTCCCGCATGCCGGCATCGTTGGTGGCGTTGTAGAGGCGCGTCGCCAGGATCCGGCCGGTCGCCTCGGCGGCGACGTTGCAATACATGTCGGCCGCGATGTTGCCGCTGGCGTAGATGTGGCTCATGTCGAAGGGCAGGCCGTCGGAATTGCCCGGGAAGGCCGCCATGCCGGTGGAGAGCAGCGTCTTGTGCAGCATGCCCTCGGCGATGTGGCGCGGATTCTCGCCGCCCATTACGGCCCCGACGATGGCGTCCGCGGCCCCGGCCTCCTGCACCTTGGTCGGCGCGGTCTCGAGATTCATCGCCACCGCGGTGGCCAGCATCTCGATATGGCCGATCTCCTCGGTGGCGGTGTTGAGCAGCATGTCGCGGTACTTCGTGGTCGGGGCGCGGTTGCCCCAGGCCTGGAAGAAGTACTGGAAGCAGACCCGGATCTCGCCCTCGATGCCGCCGATCGCCTGCTGGAGCATGCGGGCGTAGATCGGGTCCGGGCTGTCGACCCTGACCGGGTACTGAAGTCGCTTGTCGTGATAATACATGTTGTTTTGTCCCTCGCGAGAGGCACGGCGCGCGCTCGCCCGCCGGCTCGGTACTCCGTGGGAGCATGGAGCCTCGCACCCTGTCCAACCCGGCTTCGGGACCCCGGTTCTGTCGTCCGACGCATTTAGAACGATTAAGGCGGGCTCGATCCGATTTTCCCCTGCATAATCAGGCTATAAAGCGCAAAAATCGAGCTCTCCTGCCACGCTTCATCGTTCGGATATCTCTAACAACACATGTTAGGACGCGCCGATGCAGGTCAAGATCGCGCGTCCGCCGTGGATCACCACAGAACAGGCCCTCGGACGGCCCCCTGCGGGCCGGCCGGAACTCGCGCAGACCTGACCGCGGGCGGCCCGGCCCGCGGCCGACGGCGCGCGTCGACGCGGGCTTCACGGCACGGACCGCGCCGCGTCTGATCTGTATTCGGTAGCCGATTTCGCGCGTCTTTCCGCCGTTTCACTTGTGTCCGCTGGCGTACGCATCGGCTAATACGGGAGACGATGTGAGCCATTACGCGTCACATGAATTTACACTTGCAGAGGCGTCGACTTCCAGCGCGCACCTGCTTCCCGGTCGACGCATCGCCAACGGCTCGGAGTACACCGATGCTCACCGTCCAGCCCGCCGATCTGGCCGATCTCCTGATGCCCCGCACGGTCGATCCCGAGGGCTTCGTGAAGCGGTTCGGCCTCCCGATGCGGGAGCGCGCGATCCCGAAGCAGCACGACCTGCTGCTGCCCGGCGCCGACGCGGAGGTCGCCCATCTGCTGCTGGCCGGCCATGCGGGCCGCTACCGCATGTTGCGGGACGGCCGCCGGCAGATCACCGCCATCCTGGTCCCCGGCGACCTCTGCGACCTGGGCGCGCTCCTGGCGAACCATGCCGCTTACGCGGTCAGCACGCTCACCCGCTGCACGGTGGGCGAGATTCCGCTCGCGCAGATCGCCGCCCTGCCCAGTCGAGACCTCGCCGACATCCTCCACCGGCGCCTGCGCCGCGACGAGGCCATCGCCCGCGAATGGATCGTCAGCCTGGGCCGGCGGGTCGGGATCGAGCGGATGGCCCACCTGCTGTGCGAGTTGCGCTGGCGGCTCGCCGCGGTGGGTCTGGCCGACGCGGACAGCTTCGAGATGCGGATCACGCAGAGCGATCTCGCCGACGCCCTGGGCCTGACCTCCGTGCACGTCAACCGGGTGCTGAAATGCCTGCGCGATACGCAGCTGATCCGTCTGAAGTGCGGGCGGCTGACCCTTCTCGACCGTCCCCGCTTGGAGCGGATGGCGCAGTTCGATCCGGCCTATCTCGAGACGTGGTCCGACAGCGTGTGACCGCGGCCCTCCCGGGCCGGCACGGGGGATGACCGGGCGCGGGAAAAGTGCCCCACCTGTCGCGGACAGGCGAGGCGAAGTCGGGCCTCGGGCATGACCCCGCCGGCTCCCGCAGGCTGCGCGAGGGGCGAGGCGCCGGGTCGATCGGGCTGTCGGTTCGATCCGGCCCCCATCTTGTAAGCGCGCGCGGGGAAGACCGCTCTCACATAAGCGAGCGTTTCGGTCGCCTGCCGGGACCGACGGCGCCTACAGCAGGCCGGTCCGCCGGGCGAGCATCATCCCGAAGGCGAGGCAGGCGGCGAGGCTGACCACCAGCATGGCGACGTTCGTCCAGAACCGGACCGGACGGCTGGAGCCGTCGATCCCGCTGGCGCGCAGCCGCACCCAGGGCACGTAGAGATAGAGCGCGATCAGCGTCAGGATCAGGAACGCCAGGGTGGCGAGCCGGCCGGTCACGAGCGCGGCGCCGGCCAGGACAGCCCAGCCGGCGACGAGACCCAACATCGTGAACAGGGCTGTCGAATTCACGTCCGCACGATCCCTTCAGCGGATGGTCTCCGCTGGGCGGCTACAGCCGGAACTCAGTCTGCGCCGGGCTCCGCCACGGAACCCATAGCATCATTCGGACTGATGGCTAGATCGGAGAGAGTGCTGGTGCTGCGAGAGAGGATTGAACTCTCGACCTCTTCATTACCAATGAAGTGCTCTACCACTGAGCTACCGCAGCAGGTGGCCGGGGCGCCCCGCGGGGGGCGTGTCCGTCCGGTCGAGTGGGGCCATAACGGATCGCCGCCGCGTTGGCAACGCCGTGTTGCGCTTCCGAGCGCATTACGTGCGGCAGGCAGCGCGAATGATGGCGGCGAGGCCCGGCTCGGACACCGCCTCGGCGGCCTCCGCGGGCGTGAACCAGCGCAGCTCCCGCTGATTCTCCTCCGGAAAATGCTTGAGCTGCTTGCGCACCTTGAGCGGGAAGACCTTCACCTGACACAGGACGGCGTCGAGGTTCTTCAGGCGCTTCTGGTACAGGTAGTGGCCGAGCGGCCGCTTGCCGACCGCCCCGCGCAGACCGGCCTCCTCGTAGGCCTCCCGGGCCGCGGCCTGGAACGGCTTGCGGCCCTTCATCGGCCATCCCTTGGGGATGACCCAGCGGCGGCTTTCCCGGGATGTCACGAGCAGGATCTTGGGCTTGCCGTCGCGCCCGAGCCGGAACGGCAGGGCACCGACCTGCCGCCGCGGCTCGTTCTCCTCGTCGAGGATCGTCACGGCCGCACCGCGCGGCGCAGGATCCGTGCCGGAGCCGACTGGATCGGGGGCGTGCCCGGAGCGTGAACGGGGAGGCGGATGATCGGGCCCTCGGTCGGCGACTGCCCGCACAAGCTATACGGTACAGTGGGTTCATCAACTACGGGTAGATAAACCGCACGGCGCGAACTTACGTTCGCGGCGTTCCTGCAATGCTGGCCGCCGCGACGGATCCCTCCGAGGCCGGTGGGACCGGTTACCCGGTCCGGCGCACGGCGCGCTCGGCGCCGGAGGCCGGCAACGCGGCCGCCGCCCTGCCGGCCGAGACCGGGCTGTCTCTTATACACATCTGACGCTGCCGACGAAGAGGATAGTGTA
>CAXDNE010000339.1:0-7361 GCA_963990595.1 uncultured Methylobacterium sp. | reverse complement strand
CAGCGGCGACGGGTCGGTGTCGGCACGCGACAGGAAGTGGAAGAACGCCCGGGCGCGATGCTCGGCGCCGCCGAGATGGCGCTGCGCGTACCAGTCGGGATCGAAGAGCGGGTTGGGCTTTATGCCGGCAGCGGCGCCGCGCTCCACGTAGTGGATCAGCGGGTTCACGCCCTCGCCGCGCAGCCCGGGAACGGTGTCGAGGTAGAGGTCGCCGTGGAACAGCGGGTGCGGCCAGCGCCCCTCGCGCCCGCCATGGACGGCGTAGTGGAGCGCGGGATCGAGCCCTTCGCCGACCACGTCGGGATAGCGCCGCGCGTACCAGGCCGCGTCGAACAGGCCCGATTCTTTCACGGCCCGGACAAGATCCGCCTGCCGGGGCTCGGTGCGCCGCCGCTTCAGGCGCCGGGCGAGCGGGCGCGCGAGGGATTGCGCGGCCCCGGCAAGGCCGGCGCTCTCCGATGACCCGGCGGCGAACACATCTCGAAGGCGCATGGCATCGTCCGGATACGCGGGAAGCCCGCAAAGCTGCCCACGCCGCGATCCGCGAGAGACATCAGGGGGTTCGGCCGGCGGTCGCGGGCACGACCGCCCCGGCTCAGGCGTCTTCCTAATGGTCCGGCCGGCCCGCGCCAAGACCCGGGGCCGCAAGACCCGGGGCCGCAAGACCCGGGGCCGCAAGACCCGGGGCCGCAAGACCCGCGACCGGATCGATGGCGCCACACGCCGACCCGCGGGGACGGCGCCGGACCGGCGGCGCCATCGGGGCGCCGACCGCCGGAAAATCGGCCGGTCGCCTATCCGGCCGGCCTCCCGTTCGTATACGAGGCGCGTTCAAGGGGCGCGCGCCGCGCGTCAGGAGAGCCGCCCGGCAGCCGACCTCTTCAGCGAGGAAGGGGCGCCGGCCGGGACGCCGCCGAACACGCCGATCGAGCCCGAACGACGTGACGGGGGCGGCCGCCCCGCGTGTCCAAACCGATGGAGTCGACCGTCATGAGCGAACGCATCATCCTCCGCGCCGGCGAGGCCCTCGTGGCGGGCGGCCCGCCCAACACGGCCTCCGAGCCGGAAGTCATCATCGGCGCGCTCGACGGGCCGGTCGGCACCGCGCTCGCGACCCTGACGGGCGACCAGGTCGTCGGCCACAGCCGCGTCTTCGCGCTGCTCAACACCGACATCATGGTCCGCCCGGTAACCCTCTGCGTGTCCAAGGTGAGCGTGACCGAGAGCAAGTACACCTCGATCCTGATGGGCACGGTGCAGTTCGCCATCGCCAACGGCGTGCTCGACGCCGTTCGGGCGGGCTACATCCCGAAGGAGCAGGCCAACGACCTCGGCATCATCTGCTCGGTGTGGCTGAGCCCCGGCGTGATCGAGGCCGAGACGGTCGACCACAAGGCGCTGTTCGAGATCCAGCGGAAGGGCATGACCGAGGCGATCCGCAAGGCCATGTCCAACGAGCCGTCGATCGACTGGCTCCTGGAGAACCAGGACAAGATCGTTCACAAATACTACACGATGGGCCTCGAAGGGAAAATCTGACCCGTTCCGCGCAAGACGGAGCAGGGTCTGCGCCGCCGGTCCGCCCCCGCTCCGTTCTGCCCGTTTCTAGACAGGACCGCGCGACGTTCTGCGAAGGGAGACGACGTGACCGTATCCAGCGAAGATGACCTGATCGGATTGAAGAGGATCGGGCGCATCGTCGCCGATACGCTGGAGCTGATGGGCAGGGCAATCGAGCCCGGCATCACCGAGCGGGAACTCGATCGGATCGGGCGGGACTCCCTCGAGGCGGCCGGGGCTCGCCCGGCCCCCGAGATGGTCTACGGCTTTCCCGGCGCAACCTGCATCAGCGTCAACGAGCGGATCGCGCACGGCATCCCGGGGGAGCGCCCGATCAGGCCGGGCGACCTGGTCAACATCGACGTCTCCGCCGAGAAGGACGGTTACTTCGCCGATACGGGCGCCTCCTTCGCCGTCCCGCCGGTGACGCGCGCGGTGGAGCGGCTCTGCCGGGACGGACGCCGGGCGATGTGGACGGGACTGAGGCAGGTCGGAACCGGCAAGCCGCTGGCGGGTATCGGCCGCGCCGTCGGCGACTTCGCGCGCAGGAATGGCTACACCCTGGTGCGCAACCTCGCCAGCCACGGCGTCGGCCGGTCGCTCCACGAGGAGCCGAAGGAGATCGCGACCTGGCCCGATGCCTCCGAGCGTCGGATCATGACGGAAGGGCTCGTGTTCACGGTCGAGCCCTTCCTGTCCCTCGGCGCCGAATTCGCCGAGGATGGCGACGATCCCTGGACCCTCTACAGCCGGCCGAGAGCACCCACGGTTCAGTACGAGCACACCGTCGTGGCGACACGCGGCGGTCCGCTGGTCCTGACCATGCCCGGGCCGTAGCGCGCCCGCCCGTCATCTCGGGATGCGCCTCCTGACCGGCGGGCGCAGCGGCCCCTGAACCCGGGCCACCCGGCGCCGCGCACCGGCTCCGGAGCCCGAATCCGGCCGCCGGTCGGCGTGCGGCGATCCCGACCTTGCCAGTCCGGTATGAGAAGCCCCACACTTGTCGGAACGACCGGCGGGGTCCCGCGGGGCCCCGGGCAGGAGATGGACATCGGCATGACGCAGGCGATCAGCCCGGCCACCCCCCTCGATGACGGCATCGTGGCCACGGCGGAGAGCTGCCTCGCCGCGGTCGGCGCGGCGCGGGAGGCGATCCACGGGGTGATCTTCGGGCAGGAGCGGGTCGTGGACCTCGCCCTCGTGACCATCCTGGCGGGCGGCCACGGCCTGCTGGTCGGCCTGCCGGGGCTCGCCAAGACCAAGCTGGTGGAGATGCTCGGGACCGTGCTGGGCCTCGACGCGCGGCGCGTGCAGTTCACGCCGGACCTCATGCCCTCCGACATCCTCGGCACCGAGATCCTGGAGGAGGATGCCGAGCGTCGCCGCTCGTTCCGCTTCGTGCAGGGGCCGGTTTTCACCCAGCTCCTGATGGCCGACGAGATCAACCGGGCGAGCCCGCGCACGCAATCGGCCCTGCTCCAGGCCATGCAGGAGGGCCACGTCTCGGTGGCGGGTGCCCGCCACGACCTGCCGCGGCCGTTCCACGTGCTGGCAACCCAGAACCCGATCGAGCAGGAGGGCACCTATCCGCTGCCCGAGGCGCAGCTCGACCGCTTCCTGCTTGAGATCGACGTCGGCTACCCCGACCGCGCCGCCGAGCGCCGGATCCTGATCGAGACCACCGGAATCGACGAGGCGCGCCCGCGCGCCGTGATGTCCACCGAGCAGTTGCTGACCGCCCAGCGCCTCGTGCGCCGGCTGCCCGTGGGCGAGGCGGTGGTCGAGGCGATCCTCGATCTCGTGCGGGCGGCGAGGCCGGAGAGCGGCGACGCGCTGGTCAAGGACAAGCTTCTCTGGGGGCCCGGCCCCCGCGCCAGCCAGGCGCTGACGCTGGCCGCGCGCGCCCGGGCGCTGATCGAGGGGAGGGTCGCGCCCTCCGTGGCCGACGTGAAGGCCCTGGCCGAGCCGGTGCTCAAGCACCGCATGGCGCTGAGCTACACCGCCCGCGCCGACGGCGAGACCATCGAGGGCCTGATCGCCAAGCTCGCGGAGAAGCTCTGACTTTGGTCGCGACGAACGCCCTCGACGCTGGCAGGCGCGTACCCGGCAGGCGCGAGAGCGAGGGCGCGACCGCCCTGTCGGACAAGATGCCCCGCCTCGTCCTGGAGGCGCGGCGCGTCTCGAGCCTGCTGGCCCACGGCCTTCACGGCCGCCGCCGGGCCGGGCCGGGCGAGAGCTTCTGGCAGTTCCGCCCCTTCGTCACCGGCGAGGCTGCCGCGCGGGTCGACTGGCGCCGCTCCGCCCGGGACGACCGGCTCTACGTGCGCGAGCGCGAATGGGAGGCCGCCCACAATATCTGGCTCTGGATCGACCGCTCGGCCTCCATGGGCTTCGCGTCGGACCTCGCTTCGGCGCCCAAGGTCGAGCGGGCGCTCATCCTCGGCTTGGCGCTGGCCGACGCCTTCGTGGAGGGCGGCGAGCGGGTCGGTCTCCTCGGCCTCACCCGGGCCACCGCCTCCCGGGGCATCGTCGAGCGGATGGCCCAGGCCCTCGTCGCCGACGGCGCCGGCCTGACCCAGGACCTGCCGCCCCGGGCGAACCCCGCCCGCTTCGACGAGGTGGTGCTGATCAGCGACTTCCTCACCGCGCTCGACAGGATCGCGGCCTCGGTGCAGAGCCTCGCCGGCCGCGGCAGCCGCGGCCATCTGCTGATGGTGGTCGATCCGATCGAGGAGACGTTCCCGTTCACCGGCCAGGCCGTGCTCCACGACCTCGAAGGCAGCCTCAGCCTCGACATCGGCGACGCCGACGCCTGGGGGGCGCGCTACCGCGCCCGCATTGCCGAGCACCGCGCGGCCATTCAGGCCATCGCCCGCGAACAGGGCTGGACCCTGACGATCCACCGCACGGACCGGCCGGCGAGCGAGGCGGCCCTGCGGCTCGCCACGCTGATCGCCGCGCGCGGCACGGATTGAGGCCGCCATGCTCGGTCTGACCTTCGCGGCGCCCCTGGCGCTCGCCGCCCTGATCGGCCTTCCGGCCCTGTGGTTCCTGCTGCGGGTGACGCCGCCGCGCCCGCGGCGGATCAACTTCCCGCCGCTCAAACTCGTCGCCGACCTGATCCCGCAGCGGCAGACCCCGGCGCGCACGCCGCCCTGGCTGCTGATCCTGCGCCTGCTCATCGCCGCCGCCCTGATCCTGGCGGTCGCCGGGCCGGTCTGGAACCCCGGCGGCGTCGGCGCCGGCGGCGGGCGCAGCGCGCTCCTCGTGCTCCTCGACAACGGCTTCCCGGCCGCCCACGACTGGCGCGACCGGCTGCGGGTCGCCACCGATGCCGTCGAGGGTGCGGCCCGCGACGGGCGGCCCGTGGCGGTGATCGGGCTCGCCGACGCCCCCGCGGCCTTCGAGGCGAAGACGCCGGCCGCCGCCCTGGAACGGCTGCGCGCCCTCGCCCCGCGCCCGATCCTGCCCGCGCGGGACGCGCATCTCGCGGCGATCGGGACTTTCCTGGAGAAGAACCGGGGCGCCGGCCTCGTCTGGATCAGCGACGGCGTCGCCGGGGCGGGCGACGACCGCTTCGCCAAGGGTCTCGCCGATCTCGTCGGCGGCAGCGGCGCCGCGCTGACGATCCTGCGGGCCGACCGGCCGCCGGCCCTGGCGCTCACCGCCACCGAGAATGCCGGCAAGCTCGTCACGCACGCGCTGCGGGCCGCCCCGAACGGGCGCGAGTCCGGCGTGATCCGGGCGCTGGACCAGAAGGGCCTGCCGCTGGCCGAGCGCGACTTCGCCTTCGCGGCCGACGCCACCGAGGCGGACGCGACCTTCGAGATGCCGGTGGAGCTGCGCAACAGCATCAGCCGGCTCGAGATCGCGGGCGAGCGTTCGGCCGGGGCCGTCGTGCTCCAGGACGAGCGCGGCAAGCGGCGCCGGGTCGGCCTCGTCTTCGGCGGAACCCTCGACCAGGCCCAGCCGCTGCTGGCGCCGACCTACTACCTGTCGCGGGCGCTCCAGCCCTTCGCGGACGTGCAGGAGCCGCGGGGCGCCAAGGGCACGGCGGACTCGATCAACCAGCTCCTCGACAATCAGGTCTCGGTTCTCGTGCTGGCCGATGTCGGCGCGCTCGACGAGAAGACCACGGCCCGGATCGAGAGCTTCGTGAAGGAGGGCGGCATGCTGCTGCGCTTCGCCGGTCCGCGGCTCGCGGCCGGCAACGATCCGCTGGTGCCGGTGCGCCTGCGCCGGGGCGGCCGGACCCTCGGCGGAACGCTCTCCTGGGACAGCCCCAAGACCCTGGCGCCCTTCCCGCCCGAGAGCCCCTTCGCGGGCCTGAAGCCGCCCGCCGATATCGGCGTGCGCCGCCAGATCCTGGCCGAGCCCGACGGCGACCTGCCGAATCGCACCTGGGCGTCGCTTCAGGACGGCACGCCGATCGTGACCGCGCAGAAGCGCGGTCAGGGCACCATCGTGCTGTTCCACGTCACCGCCGACACGACCTGGTCGAACCTGCCGCTCTCCGGCCTGTTCATCGATATGCTCCGGCGGGTCGTGGCGCTGGCCGGCGCCTCGGCGCCCATCCAGGGCGAGACCCCGCGGGCGGCCGCCCCGGTGCTCGCCCCGCGGGTGACCCTCGACGGATTCGGGGCGCTCGGCTCTCCCCCGGCCTCGGCCACCGCGGTGGCGGCCGATTACGCCGACCGGGCGAGTTCCGAGCACCCGCCCGGCTTCTACGGGCCGCCGGACGGAGGCATCAGCGTGAACGCCCTCAAGCCGGACGACCGGCTGAAGCCCCTCGATACGGCGGCGCTGGAAGGCGCCCGCATCGGGTCGCTCGCCGGGGCCGAGACCCTCGACCTGCGGCCGAGCCTGTTCACCCTGGCGCTGCTGCTTCTGGCCCTGGACACCCTGGCGGGCCTCTGGCTCGGCGGGTTCCTGCGCCGGTCGGGCTGGGCCTCCCGTCTGCGCGGGCGCCCGGCGGTCCTGGCGGTCGCGGGCGTCGTCCTGTTCGCGACCCTGCCGTCCGTCCCGGTCCGCGCCGAGGAGCCACCGGCCAACCGGCCGAACGGCATCGAATCCGCGCTGGTCACCCGGCTCGCCTACGTGGTCACCGGCGACGCCGCCGTCGACGAGGCGAGCCGCACCGGCCTCACCGGCCTGACCCAGATGCTCGCCGCGCGCACCGCGCTGGAGCCCGGCGAGCCCGCGGGCATCGACCCCGCCAAGGACGAACTGGCCTTCTATCCGCTGATCTACTGGCCGATCGCGCCGTCTAGGCCGCAGCCGTCGGACGCCGCGATCCGCAAGATCGACGCGTTCATGCGCAACGGCGGCACGGTGCTGTTCGACACCCGCGACGCGCTCACCGCCCGGTCGGGCGGGCCGCCCTCCCCGGAGGCCGCGTATCTGCGCAAGATGCTGGCAACCCTCGAGGTGCCGGAATTGGAGCCGGTGCCCCTCGACCACGTGCTGACCAAGGCGTTCTACCTCGTCGACAGTTTCCCGGGCCGCTACGCCACCGGCCAGACCTGGGTGGAGGCGCTGCCGCCCGCCGCCGAGGGCGCGGAGCGCCGCCCGGCCCGGGCCGGCGACGGCGTGAGTCCGATCATCATCACGAGCAACGACCTCGCCGCCGCCTGGGCGGTGGGCCGCCTCGGCGAGCCCCTCTATCCGGTGGTGGGCGGCGACCAGCGCCAGCGCGAGATGGCCTTCCGCGGCGGCGTCAACATCGTGATGTACACGCTGACCGGCAACTACAAGGCGGATCAGGTCCACGTGCCCGCGCTGCTGGAGCGGCTGGGGCAGTG
>CAXDNE010000338.1:0-7367 GCA_963990595.1 uncultured Methylobacterium sp. | reverse complement strand
TCACGCCGATCTACAACAAGATCGAGGCCGCCAAGCCGGACCTGATCGTCACCGGTATCGCCCATGTCGGGGTGCAGCCGACCGTGCAGTGGCAGAACCAGCAGGTGCCGATCGCCATGACCGGCGTCAGCGGCCAGGCGACCTCCTCGACCTTCTGGGCCAACACCAATGGCGGCACGCAGGGCGTGCTGTTCGACAGCGTGGCGCTGCCCGGCGTGGCGCTCACCGAGAAGACAATCCCCTTCGCCGAGGCCTTCACCAAGCGCTTCGGCGGCGCGCCGTCCTACGCGGGCTACATGGCCTACGACGCCACGTATTACGTGGCGGACGCGGTGAAGCGGGCTGCCTCCACGGAGGCCGACAAGCTCGTGGACGCCCTGGAGAAGACCGACTGGGTCGGCACCGTCGGGCACCTCAAGTTCTACGGCAAGGACGAGGCGTTCACGCACTCGATCCAGTACGGCCCCGGCCTGATGACCAGCGTGCTCGGCCAGTGGCAGGACGGCAAGCAGGTGGCGATCTGGCCCGCGGGGGTGGCCAACGGGACCATGGTGCTGCCGCCGGCGGTCAAGCCGGCGGTCCAGTAGGTCGGGCGGGGAGAGCGCGGTGATCGGCCTCCAGATCCTCGTCGACGGTTTCGCGATCTCGGCCCTCTACGCGCTCGGCGCGATGGGCTTCACCCTGATCTTCGGGGTCTCGGGCGTCCTCAACCTCACCCACGGCGCCCTGATGGTGATGGCCGCGGTGGCGGCCTGGGCGGCCTCCGCGGTGTTCGGCCTCGGCTCCTACGCGGGGGCGGCGATCGGCGTCCTCTGCGGCCTGGCCGGCGCGCTGGTGACCTATTTCGTGGTCGTGGCGCCGATCGAGCGCAGCCGCGCGATTCCGCGGGAGGAGAAGGAGATCTTCGTGCTCACCGGCACGCTGCTCTGGGGGATCATGATCCAGGAGCTGGTGGCCTACTTCTTCACCGACAACCCGAAGACGGTGCTGCCGATCGTCGAGGGGGTGATCGAGATCGCCGGGGTGCGCACGCCCAAGAACGAGATCTTCACGGCGGTGATCTGCTGGGCGGTGATCGGCCTGCTCTGGCTGTTCGTGAACCGGGCGCGGGCCGGCAAGGTCCTGCTCGCCGCCTCCATGAACCCGCGGGGCGTGACGCTGCTCGGCCACGACATGGCGAAGATCTACGTGGCGGTCTGGGCGATCTACGGGCTCCTGGCCGGCATCGCCGGGGTGCTCCTCGGGATGTTCCTGGGCGTCTCGTCCTACTCGGTGGGCCCGCTCACCGCGAGCGCCTTCTCGATCGTGGTGCTGGGGGGCCTCGGCAGCGTCACCGGCTCGCTGATCGCGGCCTACGTGGTGGGATATCTGGAGACCGCCACCGCTTATCTGATCTCGCCCGCCTACCGGGTGATCCCGGCTCTGCTGCTGCTCGTCGCCGTCATGTACCTGCGCCCGCAGGGCCTGCTGGGGCGGCGGTGATGGTTGTTCCCAGGCTCCCAATCTCGTCCCACCTGCGCCCTCATCCTGAGGTGCCGCAGCGCAGCGGAGGCCTCGAAGGAGGGCTCCAGCCGGCCGCGCGATCCCTGAAGCCCTCTTTCGAGGCCGCTGAGGCGGCACCTCAGGATGAGGTGGGTGGAGGGGAGAGGCCTCTGCGCCGAACGAGCCTGATCGCTGTGATGTGCGAGTCCGCCCCATGAAGCTCCTCACCGCTCCCGGCTTCTGGATCGCGATCCTCGCCGTCGCGCTCGCCGCCACCCTGCCCTGGTGGGTCTCCGGCTACATCCTCGGCCTCCTGACCATCGCCTACTATTTCGGCGTGTTCGCCATGGCCTGGGACCTGCTCTTCGGCTTCGCCGGCGAGGTCAATTTCGGCCCGACCTTCCTGGTCGGGCTCGGCGCCTACGGGGCCGGCATCCTCAACAACCGCTACGAATTGCCGATCCCCTATTGTCTCGCGGCCGGCACCCTGCTCGCCGTGGTCGGCGGCCTCGCCCTGGCGCTGCCGGCCCTCAAGGTGCGCGGCCCCTATTTCGGGCTCATCACCCTGGTGGCGGTCCTGCTCCTGCAGAACATGATCGTGGTGTTCTCCGGCCTCACCGGCGGTGAGATCGGCCTCACGGTGCCCGACGTCATCTCCATCGACGCCGACACCAACTACTGGCTGGCGCTGGGCTTCATGGCGGTCTCGGGCCTGATCCTCACGGCCATCGCCCGCTCGCCCGCCGGGCTGATCCTCCAGGCCGCCGGCCAGGATCCCGTGGTGACCGGGGCGCTCGGCTTCAACGTCGCCAAGCACAAGCTCGCGGCCTTCGCGGTCAGCGCCGCCTTCTCGGGGCTCGCGGGCGGTCTGGTGGTCTTCTACATGGGCACCGCCTCGGTGGGCACGCTCATCGACACGGCGGTGGGCGTGCAGGTGATCATCGCGGCGGTGCTCGGCGGCCGGCGCACCATCGTGGGCGCGGCTTTGGGCGCGGTGTTCCTGATCGCGGCGGGCGAGCTGCTGCGCCCGCTCGGGGCGCTGTCGACCTTCGTGGTCTCGGCGGTGGCGCTTCTCGTGATCCTGTTCGTGCCGTCGGGGCTCCTGGGCCTCGCATCCCTGCGGAGAGCGCAATGACCGTCGCCGTGAGGCCCACGCCCGTGGAGACGATGGCCCCCGCGCCTGTGGCGGCCGAGCCCTGCCTCACCGTGCGCGGCCTGACCAAGCGCTACGGCGGCCTCGTCGCCGTCAAGGACATCGACCTCGACCTGCGGCCCGGGGAGATCCTGGGCCTGATCGGCCCGAACGGCTCGGGCAAGTCCACCGTGATGAAGCTGATCATGGGGCTGGAGCGCCCGAGCGCCGGCTCGATCCGCCTCGACGGGGCCGAGATCGGCGGGATGCCGGCCCACCGGGTGGCGCGCTCCGGGATCGGCCTCGTGTTCCAGCACGCCCGCCCGCTCCAGCGGCAGACGGTCTTGGAGAATATCAGCCTCGCGCTCCTGCCCGACAGCCTGATCCGGCTGGCGGCCGACCCCCATGTGGCCAAGCGCGCGCGGGAGATCGCCGAGCGCGTCGGCCTCGGCGCCGTCATCGACAGGCGGCCCGGCACCCTGCCCTTCGCGGATCTGCGCCGGCTGGAGCTCGCCAAGGCCATCGCCCGCGACCCGCGCGTGGTGCTGGTGGACGAGCCCTTCGCGGGCCTCACCGGTGGCGAGGTCGCGGCCTTCTCGGAGCTGATCCGCGGCTTTCGCGACGAGGGCAAGGCCGTGCTCCTCGTCGACCACAACGTGAAGAGCGTCTCGGCCCTCGTGGACCGGGTGTTCGCCATGTATCTCGGCGAGCGGATCGCCGAGGGGTCGGCGGAATCGGTCATGGCCGACCCGACCGTGCGCCGGGTCTATCTCGGCGGCAGCATCGAGACGGCGGCCCGGCCGGAAGCCGCGTTCAAGCCGGATTCGCTCCTCACCGTCGAGGGCGTCGACGTGCTCTACGGCAAGGCGCAGGCCCTGCGCTCCGCCTCGATTCACGTCCACGAGGGCGAGTTCGTCTCGGTGGTGGGCCTGAACGGGGCGGGCAAGACCACCCTGTTCAACGCCATCTCGGGCCTCGTGCCGCATACCGGCACGATCCGGTTCGACGGCCAGGACCTCACCCGCATGAAGCCGGCCGCCATCGCCCGGGCCGGCATCGTCCAGGTGCCGGAGACCCGCGAGCTGTTCGGCGACCTCAGCGTGCGCGAGAATCTCGATCTCGGCGGCCAGCATTTCCCCAAGGCCGAGAGCGCCCAGCAGCGCGAGTGGCTCTACGAGCTGTTCCCGATCCTCAAGGCCCGCGAGGCGCAGAGCGCCCGCACCCTGTCGGGCGGCGAGCAGCAGATGCTGACCATCGCCCGGGCGCTGATGATGCGCCCGCGCCTCCTGATCCTCGACGAGCCGACTCTGGGCCTCGCCCCGGTGATCCTGGAGCTCCTGTCGAAGGCGCTGGAGAAGCTGCGCCAGACCACGCCGATCACGGTGCTGCTCGGCGAGCAGAACGTCACCTTCGCGCTCCCGCATGCCGACCGGGTCTACGTGCTGGAGCAGGCCCGGATCGTCTGGGAGGGTCCGCCGGACCGCTTCGCCAGCGAGATGGGGGCGGCGTACCTGTGAGGGCAGCGTGATCCGGGTCGATCGAGATCCACGTTCGATTCAGGTCGGCGCGCAGGTCCCCTCTCTCGTGCGGGAGAGGGACAGGGTGCGGGATCAGGCCTGTCCGGAGACGGCGCGCCGTGGACGCGCGTCGATGGCGCGCTCAATCCTGAAGGTTCTCGACCCTCACCCCAACCCTCTCCCGCACGGGAGAGGGGGCAGGTCGCGCCCCGCGAAGCCCGCGTGCCAACCATCGGGGGCGCTTCCCCGCGGGGCGTACGCCCGGCGCGCGCAAGCTTGCCGCTTGAATGGCGCGGAACGACCATAGGGAGCGGACACCGTGGATTTCACCCACTCCCAGTCCCAGACGCACTGGCTCGGGCGCGTGCGCGCCTTCATCGCCGCCGAGATCCTGCCGGCCGCCGCCGCGGTGGCGGCCGAGCGCGCCGGGAGCCGCACCCCCTCGCCCACGATGGAGCGGCTGAAGGAGAAGGCCCGGGCCGAGGGCCTGTGGAACCTGTTCCTGCCGCCCTCCCCCGAGCACGACACGGTGGAATACCGCGGCGCCGGCCTGACCAACCTCGATTACGCGCTCTGCGCCGAGGAGATGGGCCGGGTCGGGATCGCGTCGGAATGCTTCAACTGCGCGGCGCCCGATACCGGCAACATGGAGGTGCTGCACCGCTACGGCAGCCCGGCCCAGAAGGACGCGTGGCTGCGGCCGCTCATGGCGGGCGCGATCCGCTCCGCCTTCCTGATGACCGAGCCGGAGGTCGCCTCCTCGGACGCCACCAACATCAGTACGTCGATCCGCCGCGACGGCGACCACTACGTCATCGACGGCCGCAAATGGTGGTCCACCGGCGTCGGCGACCCGCGCTGCAAGATCGCGATCCTGATGGGCAAGACCGATCCGGAGGCGCCCCGCCACCGGCAGCAATCGCAGATCCTCGTGCCGATGGACACGCCGGGCGTGCGCGTGGAGCGCCTGCTGCCGGTCTTCGGCTACGAGGACGCGCCCAAGGGGCACGGCGAGGTGGTTCTGGAGAACGTCCGCGTTCGGGCCGAGAACCTGATCCTCGGCGAGGGGCGCGGCTTCGAGATCGCGCAAGGGCGGCTCGGGCCCGGCCGCATCCACCATTGCATGCGCACCATCGGAGCGGCGGAAGTGGCGCTGGAGGCCATGGCCCGCCGGCTCGTCTCCCGGGTCGCCTTCGGCAAGCGGATCAGCGAGCAGTCGGTCTGGGAGCAGCGGGTCGCGGAGGCGCGGATCGACATCGAGATGACCCGCCTCCTCTGCCTGAAGGCCGCCGACATGATGGACAAGGTCGGCAACAAGGGCGCCAGGCTCGAGATCGCCATGATCAAGGTCGCGGCGCCCCGGGTGGCGCTGAAGGTGATCGACGACGCCATCCAGGCCCATGGCGGGGCCGGCGTCTCGGAGGATTTCGGGCTCGCCAAGATGTACGCCCACATCCGCACCCTGCGGCTCGCCGACGGGCCCGACGAGGTGCACAACCGCGCGATCGCCCGGCTGGAATTCGGGCGCTACACCAATGCCCGGGACAGTGCCCGGGAGGCGGAGCGCGCATGAGCGAGCCCGAGATCTTCTCCGGCGTGAAGCCGGTCGAACCGCGCCACCGGATCGACGAGGCGCGGCTCTCCGCCTGGATGGCGGAGCACGTGCGCGGCTTCTCCGGTCCGCTCACCGTGCAGCAGTTCCGCGGCGGCCAGTCGAACCCGACCTACCGGCTCGACACGCCGGGCCAGGCCTACGTGCTGCGCCGAAAACCCTTCGGCCCGCTCCTGCCCTCCGCGCACGCGGTGGAGCGCGAGTTCCGGGTGATCGGCGCCCTCTACGGCGAGGGGTTTCCGGTGCCGCGCCCCTTCGCGCTCTGCGAGGAGGCGGACGTCATCGGCGCGGCCTTCTACGTGATGGAGGCGGTGGACGGCACCGTGCACTGGGACGGCGCCCTGCCGGGTCTCGACCGCCATGACCGCCACCGGCACTATGCCGGCATGATCGCCACGCTGGCGCGCCTCCACGCCATCGACCCGGAGGCGGCGGGGCTCGCCGATTACGGGCGGCCGGGCAACTATTTCGCCCGGCAGGTCGACCGCTGGACCCGCCAGTACCGCGCCGCCGAGGACGGGCGCCTGGAGGATGTCGAGCGCCTGATCGCGTGGCTGCCCCGGACGGTGCCCGAGCAGCAGGGCGCCTGCGTGGTCCACGGCGACTACCGCCTCGACAACCTGATCTTCTGCCGGGACGGCTCGGTCTGCGCGGTGCTCGACTGGGAGCTGTCGACGCTCGGCGACCCGCTCGCCGATTTCAGCTACCTGCTGATGCAGTGGGAACTGCCCGCGGACGGGCGCAGCGGCCTCGGCGGCCTCGACCTGCCGGCGCTGGGCATCCCCACCCGGGACGAGGCGGTGGCGCTCTACTGCCGGGCCGCGGATCGGACAAGCCTGCCCGACCTCGACTGGTACTTCGCCTACAACCTGTTCCGGCTGGTCGGCATCCTCCAGGGCGTGGCCGCCCGCGCCAAGGCGGGCAATGCCGCGAGCGAGCACGCCGCCAGCATGGCGGCGCGGGTACCCAAGCTCGCCGCCGCCGCCTGGGCCTTCGCCGAGCGCGCGGGGGCGTGAGCATGGAGCTGTCCGGCCGCGTCGTCGCCGTCACGGGGGCCGCCCGGGGCATCGGCCGGGCGCTCGCCGGGGCGGCCCAGGCCCGGGGCGCGATGGTCGTCGCCCTCGACCGGGACGGGGCCGGCGCGCAGGCCCTGGCCGCCCGGCTCGGCGGCCGCGCCTACGCCCTCGACGTGGCGGATCCGGAGGCAGTCGCCGCCATCCTCGCCCGCATCGAGGCCGAGATCGGTCCCATCGCCCTGTACTGCTCCAATGCCGGCATCCTGGAGCGGGACCCTGATCCGGAACTGGCCATCTCCGCGGATCCGGAGAGCTGGGCGCGGTCCTGGGCGGTGAACGTGATGGGGCACGTCCACGCGGCGCGGGTGCTGGTCCCGCTCTGGCGCGCCCGGGGCGGGGGCGCGTTCCTCGGCACCGTCTCGGCGGCGGGGCTCCTGAGCCAGATCGGCAGCGCCACCTATTCGGCCACCAAGCACGCGGCGCTCGCCTTCCTGGAGCACCTCGCCATCGCCCATGCCGCGGACGGGATCCGGGTCGCCGCCCTGTGTCCGCAGGGCGTCGACCTGTCTCTTATACACATCTGACGCTGCCGACGAAGAGGATAGTGT
>CAXDNE010000337.1:0-7402 GCA_963990595.1 uncultured Methylobacterium sp. | reverse complement strand
CCCGAGGACATCCCGCCCCGCCGCTGGGGCGGGCCCCGCTGGTAGGTGCGCGGCGCCCGGCTCAGATCCGGGCCGGCGCCTTCTTGAGCGCGGCCGCGAAGGCCTTGAGCTGGCGGTTCAGATCCGCCAGCTCGTTCAACGCGATGGTCTTGTGGCCGTCGCGGACCGCGCGCTCGATATCCTCGACCTGCGAGGCGACGAGGCGGCGGATGGCGGCGGCAACTTGCTGTCGGGTCATCGATTCGAGCGTCTCGTTCGGGCGTCCGGCGGGCCTCACAGGACGGCCGGGAAGCGGCCGTCGACACCCCCCGGTGATAGGCCGGTAGGCTTAACCGTTGGTGTCCGCGCCCTGCACAGCGCGCATGCGGCCCAGCGCTATCGGCCCGATCGTCGCTCCCGCATCTCGGCGCGCCGCATCGGCATCGCGTCGATGGTGGCGAAGAGTTTCTGGGGCGCGACCGGCTCGTCGGCGGTGAGCTTGGCGCCGCCGTCCTTCCCGACCAGCACCGCCCGGAAGCGATCCGCCGGCAGAGCGAGCCGGGCGCGGAGGGCCCGCGCCTCCGCACCGGTTCCGACCGCCTCCAGTACGACGAGGTCGCGCTCGGCCGCGCCGGCGCGGACCGATCCCAGCGCGACCCGCTGCGCCCTGAGCTGCGCGTCCGCGGCATCGGGCGCCGACAGCACCAGCACCCGCGCGCGATCCCGATAGGAATCGAGGGGCCCCGCGTTGGCCGGCGCGGCCGCCAGGGCTGCCAGTCCGAGACCGAGTGCCGTCATCCGCATGCCGCTTCCCGCCCGTCGATGCGACGAACCAACGCGCGATCCCTCCCGGAGATCACGGCCGTGCCTTTGCCGCCGCCGTCCGGCGCCCCAGATCGGGGGCGACAGCCAATGCCCGGGAGTCCGTCATGAGCGCCCTGAACCGCCGCATCGTCCTGGCCTCGCGCCCGCACGGCGAGCCGAAGCCCGAGAATTTCCGCCTGGAGGAGGTGCCGGTGCCGCAGCCCGGCCCCGGCCAGGTCCTGCTGCGCACCCGCTGGCTGTCCCTCGACCCCTACATGCGCGGCCGGATGAGCGACGCGAAATCCTACGCGGCTCCCGTGGAGATCGGCGCGCCGATCACTGCCGAGACCGTGGGCGAGGTCGTCGCCTCGAACCATCCCGATCACGCCGTCGGCGACCTGATCACGGCCTTCGCTGGCTGGCAGGACTACTGCGTCACGGACGGGAAGGGCTCCCGCAAGGTCGATCCCTCCGCCGCGCCGCCCTCGACGGCGCTGGGCGTGCTCGGGATGCCCGGCATGACCGCCTATACCGGCCTCCTCAATATCGGCCGGCCGAAACCCGGTGAGACCGTCGTGGTGGCCGCCGCCGCCGGCCCGGTCGGCTCGCTGGTCGGGCAGATCGCCAAGCTGAAGGGCGCGCGCGCCGTCGGGATCGCGGGTGGCCCGGACAAGTGCCGCTACCTCACCGAGGAGCTCGGCTTCGACGCCGCCGTGGACCATCGCGGCGCCGACCTGCCGGGCGCATTGGCGGCCGCCTGCCCCAAGGGCATCGACGTCTATTTCGAGAATGTCGGCGGTGCGGTCTTCGCCGCCGTGATGCCGCTGCTGAACCCCTTCGCGCGGATCCCGGTCTGCGGCCTCGTCTCGGCTTACAACGCCACCGAGGTCCCGCCCGGCCCCGACCGCCTGCCCGGGCTGATGCGCTCGGTGCTGACCAACCGGCTGCACATCCAGGGCTTCATCGTCTGGGACTTCGCCGATCAGGCGGAGATCTTCCGGAAGGAGGTCGGCGGCTGGATCCAGGAGGGCCGGGTCCGCTACCGCGAGGACGTGGTCGAGGGTCTCGAGAACGCCCCGGACGCCTTCATCGGCCTGTTGAAAGGCCGGAATTTCGGCAAGCTGGTCGTGCGCGTCTCCTGACGGTGGCTTGCTGCCGCTTCGGAACAGATATAGAACAAATACACCCGGCGGCGCTGCGGAAAGCGGGCACAAGCCCGTCCCGCAGGTTGCCGCTCCGGAGGCCCGGGCGCATGGTTCGCGCGCCGCCGGGCAGATGCCCTGTGAGATCCGTACGGTAAGGAGAGAGCGATGGCGGGCAGCGTCAACAAGGTGATTCTGGTGGGCAATCTCGGGCGCGACCCGGAGATGCGCCGCCTCGGCTCGGGCGACCCGGTGTGCAACCTGCGGCTGGCCACCTCCGAGTCGTGGAAGGACAAGGCGACCGGCGAGCGCAAGGAGAAGACCGAGTGGCACTCGGTCGTGATCTACAACGACAACCTCGCCCGCGTCGCCGAACAGTATCTGCGCAAGGGATCGAAGGTCTACATTGAGGGCCAGCTCCAGACCCGGAAGTGGACCGACAATTCCGGCGTCGAGAAGTACACCACCGAGGTGGTGCTCCAGCGCTTCCGCGGCGAGATGACGATCCTCGACGGGCGCGGTGGCGGCGGTGACTTCGCCGGCGAGGACGAGGGCGGCGGGCAGATCAGCCGCGGCGGCGATTTCGGCGGTGGCCGGGGTGGCGACCGGGGCGGTGATTTCGGCGGCGGCCGCGCCCAGGGCGGCGACCGGCGTCCGGCCCCGGCCTCCCCGGGCGGTGGCGGCGGCGGCGGCAGCCGCGGCGGCTACGACCTCGACGACGATATCCCGTTCTAGGACGGGCTTCCGTTACGAACGCTCGTCACGGGAATCCGGGAACCCGCCGCCACGCGCGGCGGGTTTCCTTTTGCGCTCAGGGGCGGCAGGACCTCCGGCCCGATCGCTCGCCGAAGCGGCGCGGTTCCGGAGCAGGCGGAAAGGGGCCGAGGCCGATGAGGCGGCGGCCGGTCGTGGCCTACGGGGTCCCGATCGGCGGCATCGGCGGCGACGATCCGCGATGCCGCGTCCTGATGTCGATCTGGCACTTCGCGATCGGCAGCAGGACCCCGGCCGCCAGGGCGATCCCCGTCACGGTCCGCGCCGATGGCGCGGCGGCTCAGGATGCGGGTGCGGGTCGGACAGTCCGGCGCGAACGGGGGCTCAGAGCATCGGCATGCCGCCGGTGACCGGCACCAGGGCGCCCGACATGTAGCTGCCCTCCCGGGAGGCGAGGAGGACGTAGGCCGGGGCCAGTTCCGCCGGCTGGCCGGCGCGGCCAAGCGGCGTCTGCGCGCCGAGCTGCGCCATCTGCTCCGGGCTCTTCACGATCGGCTGGATCGGCGTCCAGACGGGGCCAGGCGCGACGCAGTTCACCCGGATGCCCTGCGGCGCGAGAAGATTCGACAGGCCGATGGTCAGGCTCGCGATGGCGCCCTTCGTGGCGGCGTAGATCAGCATGTTCGGGCCGGCGACCTTGGTCTGCACGCTCGTGCTGTTCACGATCGCCCCGCCGGGCTTCATGTGCGGCACCGCCGCCTGAGCGAGATAGTACATCGCGAAGACATTGGCCCGGAACGAGCCCTCGATGTCGGCGGCCTTCAGGTCCTCGAGACCGGCATTCACCACCTGGGCGGCGGCGTTGTTCACGAGGATGTCGAGCCGCCCGAACGCCGCCACGGTGCGCGCCACGAGGTCCCGGCAATGGGTCTCGTCGCGGATGTCGCCGGGGAGCAGCAGGCAGCGGCGGCCGGCCTTCTCGACCCAGGACCGCGTGTCCTCGGCATCCGCCTGCTCGGCTTCGAGATAGGAGATCGCCACGTCCGCGCCTTCGCGGGCATAGGCGATCGCCACGGCCCGGCCGATGCCGGAATCGCCGCCGGTGATCAGGGCCGCCTGACCGGCGAGCAGCCCCTTGCCGACATAGCTCTCCTCGCCGTGGTCGGGCCGCGGCGTCATTCTGGTGGTCAGACCCGGCCGGGGCTGCTGCTGGTCGCCGGGAAAGGGCGGGCGCGGGCCGGCGTCACGGGGATCGTCCGTCATCGGGTACGGCCTCTCGGCGGCGTGGATCCGCGTGATCTAGGGCCGTCCCCGGCGCGTCTGCCTGCGCCCGGCCGTCACAGGCCGGGCCGGGAAAGATGGCCGGCTCAAAAAGAGCGGTCGCGGGCCGCGTGGGGGGCGCCGTAGCGCCGGCGCAGGAAGGAGATGACCTTCGGGAGGATCAGGGCGATCAGGATCTTGCGCATGAGGCCGGCTCGCGTCACGTGTTCGTGAGCGGGCAATGCTCAGGCACCGCCGCGGTTCCGCCCGATGCTCCGGGCCGGAGAGCGGCGTTCAGAGGTCGAGGGTCAGGCTGACCGGGACGTGGTCGGAGGGCCGGTCCCAGGCCCGGGCCTCGCGCAGCACCTCGACCTTGCGGACGGTCCCGGCGAGGTCCGGGGAGACCCAGGCGTGGTCGAGGCGCCGCCCCTTGTTGGCCGCCGCCCAATCGGGGGAGCGATAGCTCCACCACGTGTAGATCTTCTCCGGCTCCGGGGTGAGATGGCGCGCCGTATCGATCCAGCCCGCCTCGCCGCGCAAGATCTCCAGCGTCTCGGTCTCCACGGGCGTGTGGCTCACCACGTCGAGGAGCTGCTTGTGCGACCAGACATCGTGCTCCAGCGGCGCGACGTTGAGATCGCCCACGAGGATGGCCGGGCCGGAGACGCGCTTGCCGCCCCAGGCACGCAACTCGGCCAGGAAGTCGAGCTTGTGGGCGAATTTCGGATTGAGGTCGCGATCCGGCACGTCGCCGCCGGCCGGGACGTAGAAATCGTGCAGCACGATCCCCGCGGCCGCCCCCGCCTCCGGCCCGAGCACCGCCGAGATATGGCGGGCGTCCTGGCGCTCGCAGAAGCCCATCACGGCGCGGCTGTGCAGGGGAAAGCGCGAGAGGAGCGCGACGCCGTTATAGCCCTTCTGGCCGGCGAACATCACGTGCTCGTAGCCGGACCCGCGCAGGGCCTTCTGCGGGAAGGCATCGTCCGGGCACTTGGTCTCCTGGAGGCAGAGCACGTCCGGCTTGTGCTCGGCCAGGAAACGCAGCACCAGATCGATGCGCAGCCGCACCGAGTTGATGTTCCAGGTGGTGACGGTGAGTTGCACGGGCGGCGCTGGGGTTCGGACGCGGTTGCGCTCCGATAGCCGATTTCGCCGCCCGCGACAGTCCGCTCAACCCCCGGTGAGGCAAAAGGCCGTGCGCACGCGACCGGCAGGCGCTATGCCCGGGCCCTGCCCTGTCCCGGGCCCCTCATCGAGGCCCTGCCTTGGCACATACGCGCTCGCTCCTGTTCGCCGTCTACTGGGCCGCCTGGACGACCCTGTTCCTCGCGCCGCTGGCGATTTTCCTCCTGTCCGGATCGCCACAGCGGCCGATCCGCCGGGCGACCCGGCTCTGGGCGCGCGGGATCCTGGGCGGGCTGCGGCGCATCGTCGGGCTGCGCTACGTCGAGGAGGGCCGCCACCACCTGCCGGACGAGCCCTGCCTGATCGTCGCCAACCACCAATCGACCTGGGAGACGCTGGCCTTCCTGATCCTGGTGCCGGACGTGGCGATCGTCGCGAAGCGGGAGTTGCTGGCGATCCCGGTGGTCGGCTGGTTCCTGCGGCGCTCGCCGATGATCGTCATCGACCGGGCCAACGGCACCCAGGCCCTGCGCACCATGATCGACGGGGGCCGGGAGGCGGTCGCGGCGGGCCGGTCGGTCCTGATCTTCCCCGAGGGCACCCGCGGCGCGATCGGCGAGCCCCTGCGCTTCAAGCGCGGCGTCGAATTGCTCTACGGCCGGCTCGGCCTGCCGGTGGTGCCGGTGGCGCTCAATTCCGGCCTGTTCTGGCCCGGGGGCGCGGCGACCCGGTCCGGCACCGTCGTGGTGAGCTATCTCGCCGCCCTCGCCCCCGGCCTGCCGGCCGCGGAGTTCCTGCGCGGCACCGAGGGCGCGATCGATCGTGAGCTGAACCGGTGGCGACCCGGCGGCACGGCCGGGGTCAGCGCCCCCTGAGGGCAGGTCCCGTCACTGCTGCGACTGCTGGATCTGCTGCTGCATCGCCTTGTCCTCGGCGCGCCCGTAATTGATGAAGAACAGGCTGCCGTCGACGCTCTTGCCCTTCTGCAGGTTCGAGAGCGTCACCGTGGTGATGTAGCCCTGCGGATCGGTGATCCGCCACTGCGACAGGGTCTTCATCTCGCCATCGAAGAACAGCTGGATCTTCGAGGTGCCGCCGAGGGTGGCGCGGTCCTCCAGGCTGATGCGCACGCCGCCCGGGTCGTTGGCCACGTCGGTGACGGTGAGGTCGCGGGCGAGGTCGATCTTCTCGCGGAGCAGGAATTTCAGCGGCGTCTGAGCGATGAAGTAGAGGTCCTGGGTGTTGAGCTTGCGGTCGCGCACCGCCACGGAGGTCCCGTCGGCGACCACCTCGAGCGGCGAGGGCTGGTCGTAGTCGAAGCGCAGGCGGCCGGGCTTGGCGAGCGTCAGCTTGCCGCCGATCCGCCGCCCATCGGCACCGATCTGCATGAAGGTGCCGGTCAGCGTGTTGATCCCGTTGAAGTAGGCGTTGGCCTGCGCGAGCAGCGTCGCGGCATCGGCCGGCTCGGCGGGCGCGATCGCGGTCGGCGTGCCGACGGCCGCGACCTTGGGCTCGGCCGCCTTGTGGTCGACCTTCTCGCCGGCCTTGCCGGCCTTGGGACCGGCGGCCTTGGCGGCGTCCTTGCCGGCCTCCTTCGCGGTCTCCTTCGCGGTCTCCTTGGCCTTGTGGGCCGGCTTCTTCGCCGGCGCGGGCGCCGCCGGGGCGGCCTCCGGCTGCTGGGCGGGCTCTTCCTTGTGGCCGAACAGGCTGTCGATGAAGGCGCCGACCTGCGCCTCGGCCGGGTTGGCGGTCGCGAGCCACAGCCCGGCGGCAATCAGGGAGCCGGCTGTGCGGATGCGGCGGCCGATCATCGGCAGAGTCTCCTGGGCACCCGCGGGGCGGGCTCCGGCGGCAAACGAGGGCGGGACACGAGGCTTAGAACCCCGCCCTGTGGCGAAGATGCGACGTCCGGGCCGCCCCTGGGGGAGCGGCCCGGAGCACGGCGTCTCACTCGTCGTCGTACATGCCGCTCGACATGTGCGGTGCACCGGCGACCAGGATCTCGCGCTTGCCGGCGTGGTTGGCCGGGCCGACGATGCCCTCGATCTCCATCCGCTCCATGATCGAGGCGGCGCGGTTGTAGCCGATCTGCAGGCGGCGCTGGATGTAGCTGGTCGACGCCTTCTGGTCGCGCAGCACGACCTCGATCGCCTGCTTGTAGAGGTCGTCGGAGTCGCCGCCCGCCGCCGCCGCGAAGGCGCCGATGTCGAAGACGGGGGCCTCCTCCTCGGGCTCGTCGGCGCGCTCGGCCTTGTCGGCCGCGGCGGCCTTGGCGCCCCGGCCGGACCGGCCGCTCTCCTTGGCGGGCTCTTCCGGCGAATCATCCGCCGTGACGGCGTCGAGATAGCTGGGCCGGCCCTGGCGCTTGAGGTGGGCGA
>CAXDNE010000336.1:0-7442 GCA_963990595.1 uncultured Methylobacterium sp. | reverse complement strand
CTCCAGGCTCAAAGCCATACCAAAGGGCGGACCACTTCATTGGGGGCGGATCACATTGCTTCGGATTCCGATGACCCTCCGCATCGCCGCCGCCGTCCTCGGAACACTTCTTCTCGCGGCCTCGGGCGCTCGCGCGGCGACCGTATCGGAGGAACGTGCGGCGGCCATGGAGGCTCTCCGCCAGCAGGAGGTCACCAGCTACGCTTTCTCGACCTGCCGATGGATCCGCAGGCGCACCGACCCGAAGCTTCTGGAACGCTATCGGCGCGACAACGCCGAGATGGCCGCGGCGGCGATGCGCGTCGTCGCCGACCAGGGCGGCATGACCGACGCCCGCCGGAAGGTGCTGGAGTCGCTGGCCGCGAGCGAAGGGGCCGTGCTCTCGGCGTCTCCCGAAGCCTGCGAAGCGTTGTTCGGGAAGACCCGGGCCGGTGGGCGGGATCTCGCTTCCATGCTCCCGGGCGACACGGTCCGACTGCTGCTGCAGCACCGGCGCACGGATGCGGACGGAGAGCTCTGGATCCTGGAGGAGCGCCGGCGGCCGGACGGCACGCTCGGCAAGACCGCGCATCGTTACGAAGGGACGGGCACGATCGAACTCTGCGACGAGGGCGCGGCAGCCAAGGGACACGTCTGGACGCGGGCCACGCTGGGCACGGTCGGTGCCGCGGTGACGGCCGTCGATCCCGATCTCTGGCTCGCGGAGTGCGTCCGATCGGACGGGGATCCGACGACGATCGGCGCTGCCGGGTCCCCGCCGCGGCATGTCTCCGCCGATTAGGAGCAGAGCATTCGCGGACATAGCACAACGGCTTCCCGGGCGCGTTCGACCGGGGCCATGCTTCGAACGCAGGCCGGGTAGACGCTCCGATAGCGCGAATAAAAGGTGATCCGAGGTACGTGACGCTCAAATGCATGGTTTCGCTTAATGAGTCGGTCATAATCGAGCGGACATAGTCCTTCCATCAAGGAAGGAACGGATGCTCATCCGAAATCAGTTGGTGCGGTTCCGCACCAATAAGGACGGCAACTTCGCGATCATCTTCGCCCTCGCCATGGTGCCCTTCGTCATGGTGGGCGGTATGGGGATCGACTATGGCATCAACGTCGCGGTCCGTCAGAAGGCGCAGAACGCGGTCGACGCCACGGTCCTGACTCTCGCGAAGCTCTCGACCACCGTAAGCGACCAGGACCTGCAGGCGAAGGCGGACACGCAGGTCAAGGCTCTCCTGTCCGACGGACGGATGCGGGACGCCGTGGTGACCGCCAAGCGGGACGGCGACACCATCCGGGTCGAGATCGTGGGAAACACGCGGACCCCAATCACGAGCATCGCCGGCTTCAGGCAGCTGCCGATCGACGTCACAGCGGTGGCGCGGCGCGGCAGCGGCAACCTGGAGGTCGCGCTGGTGCTCGACAACACCGGCTCCATGAAGGGTACCAAGCTCGCCAACCTGAAGAGCGCTGCCACGTCGCTCGCGGACTCGATGTTCAAGGAGGTCGACCCGGCCAAGCCGAATTCGCTCAAGATGGCGGTGGTGCCGTTCTCGATGACCGTGAACGTCGGTGCGGGCTACGCCAACGCGGCCTTCATGGATGTCGACGCCAAGTCGTCGATCCACAAGGAGATCTTCGCGGTGAAGGACTCGACCGCGAACCGCTTCTCGTTGTTCGGGAAGATGAAGGTCGCCTGGGCCGGCTGCGTCGAGACCCGGCCGACGCCCTACGACGTCCAGGAGCAGCCGCCTACATCCGCAACGCCCGACACCTTGTACGTGCCCTTCTTTGCTCCCGACGAGAGCGACAACGACGGGAGCGCAGTCAACGACTACATGTCGGACTACCCGAGCACCGTCCCGTCGCGCAGTCAAAGCTCGAACGATAGGACGCGTCAGGGGCAGGTCGCGAAGTACGGCTCCAACAAGGTCCTCACTGCCGCATCGTCGATCCAGTCCGGGACGGGATACCACTATGGCCCGAATTCCGGCTGCGAGCTCCAGCCCCTGACCCGGCTGACCACGACGAAGGCGACGATCACCGACGCGATCACCGCCATGACCGTCCTTGGCGACACGAACATCGCCACCGGCCTCACGTGGGGCTGGCACGTGCTCTCGCCGAACGCGCCGTTCTCCGATGGAGCGCCCTACACCGATGAGAAGACCCGCAAGTACGTGGTCCTGATGACCGATGGTCAGAACCAGAGCGCGCCGTCCAATTCCGACAACCAGTCCTACTACTCCGGGATCGGGTTCATCTGGAACAACCGCATCGGCACCACGTCCTACGACAACGCCACGCGCACGAAGTACATGGATGCGCGCACCGCGCAGCTGTGCACGAACATGAAGAGCGCGGGCATCCAGATCTTCACGGTACGCGTCGAGGTCACGGACGGCACGAGCGACATGCTTCGCAACTGCGCCTCCTCGCCGGACATGTTCTACGACGTTCAGAATTCGAGCGCCTTGAACGACGTGTTCGCGTCGATCGGCTCCCAGATCAACGAACTGCGGATCGCGAAATGACGGACGGAGGCATGCCGCCCCGGGGGTATCGATCCGTGCTTCGGGGCCAGCGGCTGCTGCGCGGCTGGGTACCCGATGCACGCGGCTCCGCCGCCGTCGAGTTCGCGATGCTCGGGCTTCCGTTCTTCGCAATCCTGGGCGTCGTGTTCCAGGCCGGCCTCCACATCCTGACGCAGCAGTCCCTCGACGATGCCGTCGACCGGGCGGCGCGGGCACTCTTCACCGGCGAATTCCAGACGGAGGCGGATGGCACGCCTGCAACGGACCGGATGCGAAGCCTGATGTGCAGGAGCCTCCGGTTCGCCAACTGCGCGGACCTGAAGCTCGACGTGACCAGTTCCGCCACCTTCGCATCCGCGTCCCAGACGCAGCCCTACGACGACAAGGCGAAGAACTGGAATACGGCCTTCGGGAAGACGTTCACGTGCCCGACCGGCGATGTCGTCGTCAGCATCACGGCGGCCGTCCCCGCCACGCTGTATTTCTCGCTCCTCATGCCATCGGGTCAACCGATGCCGAACGGCAGGCAGCTCCTGGTCTCGACCGCGATCTTCAGGTCCGAGCCCTATCCCGCCGGAAGCTGTTGATGCTCGGTCTGCTGCTGCGCTTCGGACGTTCCGATGCCGGTGCCGGTGCCGTCGAGTTCGCCCTGATCGCTCCGATCATGATCCTGGTGATGCTCGCGTCCATCGAGATCCCGCGCGCCGTGATGACGGGGCAGCGGATCGCGCGCTCCGCTCGGACGATGGCGGACCTGATCAGTCGTCAGAACCTCGGGTCGGTCGACGACGTCTATGCCGCGGGGTCCGCTGTCACGAGGCCCTACGACACCTCCGGCATGGGCGTCGTCCTGTCCGCGGTCGGCGTCTACGCGAGCGGAACCTCCTTCGTTTCGAAGGTCTGCTCGAGCAAGGCGCAGAATGCCAAGCCACGGGATGTGAATTCGACGATAGGCCCGGCGCCGGCCGCGAGCCAGGAGGCGAAGGCGCGCTATGTGATGGCCGAGGTGACCTACACCTACAAGCCGCTGTTCAACATCCTGCCGGGCCTGAAGAACTACGCCTTCAGCTACGTCATCACGTGGCCGATCCGGAAGGGGACGACCTACAACGGCAAGCCCGAGATCGTGCTGCCGGATGGCAAGCCATGCTCGTGACCGAGCATGCGGCGGGAAGGATTTTCATCGACATAGCCGGGTAGCTGGGGTCGAATGCGAAACCGTGGAACGTGCCGCCAGGCGTCGGGAGGAACAGCATGGGAAATAGATCGGGGATCGGCGCGGTCGTCGCGGCGCTGGCCGCCCTCTGTCTCTCCGACCTGACGGAGGCCGCGGCGCAGACGGTCGGAACCTACATGTACAAATCCGGCAGGACGACCGGAACGATGGTCGTGACCGACGTCTCCGCCTGCGAGACCAGCAAGGCCCTGGGATGCATGTCGGCGGCCCGTCCGCTCAAGGTGTCGATACGGACGCTCAACGGCGCGAACGACCACGATTGCGATCTCGACGCGGTCGAGGAGACGGCCGGACGCGTTTCGGGCGCGGCAGGCCTCCAGGCAATGCTTGTGATCCAGGACGAACGGAGCGGGGGCAAGCCGAACCTGTCCATCACGTTCGCCAAGGGCGGCGCGGTGGTGAAGCCGGACGACGCCTTAATCGGTTGCGGGGCGGGCGTCGGCTACGACGGCCGCTGGCGGCGCAAGGGCAAATGATGCGGTCCACCGGCGAGTAGGAGGCTACTACCTCGGCTCCTTCGAGCGCCCGGTGACGGACACGTCGACGACATCGCCGTCTTCGGTCATGGGAAATTTCTGAAACCTCGGCCTTCAGGCCGAGGAGGCTGCGCGTCTGCGCAGCGTGAATGGTTGGTGAGACGCGCACGCAATGATAGGAACAGACCGTGACTATCGCCCGCGGCTTCCGCTTCAAGCTGGAACCGCTGCCGGAGCAGGAGGCCCTGCTCCGGCAGTTCGCAGGCGTGTGCCGGTTGACCTACAACCTCGCCCTCGAACAGCGCGCGACCTGGGGCCGTAGACATCGGCTCGGCTACGTCGTCCAGGCCGCCGACCTGACGAAACTCCGCGCCGAGTTCGACTGGGTGCGCGCCGTCTACGTCTCCTGCCAACAGCAGGCGCTGCGCGATCTCGACCGGGCCTTCCAGAACTTCTTCGCGGGCCGGGCGGCCTTCCCACGCCCCCGCAAACGCGGCGTCGATGACAGCTTCCGCTTCCCTGGCCGCGAGGTCGCGGTGAAGCCCCTGAACGGCAAATGGAGCGCCGTGCGCCTGCCGAAGATCGGCTGGGTCAAGTTCCGCGACACGCGACCGATGCGGGGCGATCTGAAGAACATCACCGTTAGCCTCGACGACCTCGGTTGGCACGTCGCCTTCACCTGCGCGATTGCGCACGAAGCGCCCGCGCCACGGCCCGAGATCGTCGGCATCGACCGCGGGGTCGCCACGACCCTCGCCCTGTCCACGGGCGAGATGATGACGATGCCCTCGAGCTTGGAGCGGATCGAGACCCGCAAGCGCAAGGCACAGCGTGTCGTCGCACGTCGCAAGCGCGGCTCGAAGCGCCGACGCCGGGCTCAGGCCCGTGTGGCCCGCCTTCAGGCACGACAAGCCCGCATTCGGCGCGAATTCCACCACCGCGCCGCGCTCGACATCGCGCGCAGGTACGGCGTGGCGGTGTTGGAGGGCCTGAACACGCGCGGCATGACCGCCAGCGCGCGGAGCACCGTTACGGAGCCCGGCCGCAACGTCCGGCAGAAGGCTGGGCTCAACCGGGTAATCTTGAACGCGGGCTGGCATCTCTTCGCGACGATCCTGACATACAAGATGGAGGAACGAGACGGGCAGGTAATCACCGTTCCCGCGCGGTTCACGTCGCAGACCTGCGCGGCCTGCGGCGTGGTCGATGCAAGAAGCCGCGAGAGCCAAGCGGTCTTCCGATGCATCAGTTGCGGTCACACCGACCACGCCGACGTGAACGCGGCGATCAACATTCGACGGCGGTGGAACACATCGTTGCTGGACGTGGAGGGTTTGCATCGGCAGCCCGTCGAAGCGTCAACTGGACGAGATCTCACAGTCTCCGAAGATCCCCGTCCTTCAGGTCGGGGAAGATGTTAAGACGTTGCAGCGCAGACTTTCCTCGATGCCCCTCAGGATGCGGTAGGTGCAGGCGCCGATCGACTTGGTTCTGGCCGGTTTGCGGCTGTCGACCGTGGTCTCCACCTCGTCGATCGACATCTGCGAGACGAAGCCGTCGTCGCCCCTCAGGCCGTATTTGCGGGAGAGATCAGCCGGAACAGGTAGGTCGACTTCGGAGTGCTGCCGCTCAGCACGATGGTCGAGGGTCCGTCGTAGAGTTCCGAGGAGATCCTGAAGCCCTTGTTGCAGCGGATCTTCGCGTCCTGGACCTTCATGACGCCGCTGCAGGGTCCGCCGTCGTACGACACGGGGGGCTCGGACTGCGTCTGAGCCTCCGACACAGACATCCAGGATGCGGCGAGCACGAGCGCCAATGCCGGAGCGGCACCCAGACGGATGGAATGGTCTCGCACGCAATTGACGGACCGTCGTAGACCTGCTCCGGACTTCAGCCAAGCCCGGGCTTTCGGTGATTTCGAAGCGATCTCGGGGCTAGATCGGAAGGGGACGACCTGCAACGGCAAGTCCAGGATCGTCCTGCCCGAGGGGAAGCCCGGCAGCTAGGATTGCCGGGACCGAACTCCTTCAAGGGCATGGCCGGCCTGCATCAGCACATCCCTCAGATCGAGCATCTCGGTGTCGGCATAGGCCGCGATCCCTCTGCGGAGCTCGCGGGCGGAAAGCGGAATGGCGGCCTCGTCCATGCTGAGGACCGACATGGGATTGCCTCCCTCGGCCTCTTCAAGGACAGCCACCGCCATCAGAAGGGCCGAGAGCTGGGCGAGGGGCGTGCCGGTACGAAGAACCCGCCCTGCGGCCTCTCGAACGGCCATTTCCCGGCAGCCATAGGAGCGTCTGACCCGCACGAAGGTGGCCAACGCCTCTTTGGCCGCCTCTGCCTCCAGGGGTATGACGGGAAGTCGATCGTCCTCGACGAAGGAGAAGCCCAAAAGCCTCTTCAGGCGGCGGAGCCAGCCGCCTCGTCGTTCCTCCGCCGTGACCTCCGCGACGGCCGCAACCGGCCGATCGGCCGCATCGAAGCGGCTTTGCCACCTTCGCACGCAATCCGGATCCCAGGCAGGCAGTGCGGCCAGGAAGCCAGGGTCGACAACAGCCGGCGCCGCCTCGGCTCGTAGAGCATGGAGGTCGGCGCGTAGATCCTCCGGCAGCCGTCGGACGACGGCTTCGGCGAGTGCCGCATCGATGCCGTGGAGGGACTCGGCTACGGCCCCGGCGATGGCTGCCTCCGTATCCGCGTCGCCGCCGAGCGAGACCGCATTCCGGATCGCGTCCTCGAAGGATGTCGATCTGAGCGCGCACACGATCGCTCGCGGCACCGAGATCCACGTCTTGCACTCGAAGTTCGCGTCCCGCCTGATCTCGTCGATCGATCCGGACAGGTCGTATCCGGACAGGCGAGCGACGACCTCCTCGATCTGCGATGTCGACCAGCCGGCGCGCGCGAGATGGACGGCCAGCGCGACCGCCTCGGCACCCCTGACCGCCTCCGGATGGTCGTGGGTCGGCAACGCGGACCAGCGCGCCAAGCGCAGGACCTCCTGCGTATCCGACGCGAGCCAGGCGGCGGACGAGACGCGCATCGAGGCGCCGTTGGACCACGACGAGTATGGACCCATCGACGGGTCGCGGACCCAGGCCCAGTAGGCCATGCCGTAGCTGGCGACGTGACGCCTGGAGTAGTCCCTTAGAGTCTGTCCGGCATCATGATGTTTTCTGACAGAGCTTTCGGGTCATGAGG
>CAXDNE010000335.1:0-7490 GCA_963990595.1 uncultured Methylobacterium sp. | reverse complement strand
GTGTCGGTGGAGGGCAGGAAGGTGACCTCCGTCCCGCGGCGGCCGTTGCCGGGGCCGACGATCTGGAGCGGCGCCACGGCATCGCCGTGGCGGAACTCCATGGCGTGCTCCGTATCGTTGCGCCAGATGCGCAGCTTCAGCCACGACGACAGGGCGTTGACCACCGAGACGCCGACGCCATGGAGGCCGCCCGAGACCTTGTAGGAATTCTGGTCGAACTTACCGCCGGCGTGCAGCTGGGTCATGATGACCTCGGCCGCCGAGACCCCCTCCTCCTTGTGGATGTCCACCGGGATGCCGCGGCCGTTGTCGGACACGGTGCACGACCCGTCGGCATTGAGGGTGACGGTCACGAGGTCGGCGTGGCCCGCCAGGGCCTCGTCGATGGCGTTGTCCACGACCTCGTACACCATGTGGTGGAGGCCGGAGCCGTCGTCTGTGTCACCGATATACATGCCGGGCCGCTTGCGGACGGCGTCGAGGCCCTTCAGCACGCGGATCGATTCCGCGCCGTAATCGGCGTGCTCGGTCTGGGGGGTGTCGGCCATAAAATTCCTCGGGCAGGCGGACCTAAGTCGCGACGGAGGGACTCGCGCCGTCGGGCGCCCATGCCTGCGCTCTCGCTCGATCCGCCTGATATAGGGGTTCCGCGTTGAGATTGCACGATTTTGCGGGCTCGAGGCGGGCCCGGATCCTCGCTTTTGTGACGCTCCCGGATTAACGCTGCGTTAGCCGTCGATACCGCCTGCGCTGGCTTTGTCCAGGCGGGCGATCGCGTCCGCCGGCAGGGACAGGCGGGCGGCGCCGAGAAGCTCGTCGAGCTGCGCCACCGTGGTGGCGCTGGCGATGGGCGCGGTGATGCCCGGCCGGGCGATGATCCAGGCCAGGGCCACCTGTGCCGGGCTCGCGCCCTGCGCCGCCGCCACGGCGTCGAGCACGTTAAGCAGCGCCAGGCCGCGCGGGTTGAGATACTTGGCGACCCGGTTCTCCCGGGCTTTCCCGGCGGCGTCCTGCGCCGACCGGTACTTGCCGGTGAGAAACCCGGCGGCGAGCGAGAAATAGCCGATCACCCCGATCTGCTCGGTCCGGCAGAGCGGCTCCAATGCGGCTTCGTAACCCCGCTCGGCGAGGCTGTAATCCGGCTGCAGGCACTCGTAGCGCGGCAGCCCGGCCGCAGCCGCGACCGCGAGCGCCTCGGCGAGCCGCGGCGCCGAGTAATTCGAGGCGCCGATCACCCGGACCTTGCCGGCGGCGATCAGGCGCTCATAGGCCCGCAGGGTCTCCTCCAGCTTCACGTCGGAATCGTCGAGATGCGACTGGTAGAGGTCGATCCGGTCGGTCTGGAGCCGCCGCAGCGAGGCCTCGCAGGCCCGCTCGATATGCTGCGCCGACAGGCCCTTGCCGGCCTCGCCCATGTCCATGCCGACCTTGGTGGCCAGCACGATCCGGTCCCGCACACCGGGCCGGGCGGCGAGCCAGCGTCCGATCACCGTCTCGGACTCGCCGCCGGCATGGCCCGGAGCCCAGCGCGAATAGACGTCGGCGGTGTCGATGAAGTCGAAGCCGCTCTCGACGAAGCGGTCGAGGATGGCGAAGGAGGTCGCCTCGTCGGCGGTCCAGCCGAAGACGTTGCCGCCGAGGCAGAAGGGCGCCACCGTGAGGGCGGAGCGGCCGATCCGGCGCTTGTCCATGGTCTCAGTCCTGCAGGAAGGGATTCGAGACGCGTTCCTCGCCGAGGGTGCCGGTCGGCCCGTGACCCGGGATGAACGCCACGTCGTCGCCCAGGGGCAGGACCTTCTCCTTGATCGCCCGGATGAGCTGCTCGTGGTTGCCGCCCGGCAGGTCGGTGCGGCCGACCGAGCCCTTGAACACCACGTCCCCCACCAGGGCGAAGCGCGCGTCCCGGCTCACGAAGACCACGCTGCCGGGCGAGTGGCCTGGGCAGTGCAGGATGTCGAAGCCGAGGCCGCCGACCGACACGGCGTCGCCGTCATCGAGCCAGCGGTCGGGCGTCACCGGCCGGGCCTCGCCCAGACCGTAATTGGCCGCGGTCTCCGGCAGCGAATCGAGCAGGAACTTGTCGGCCTGGTGCGGCCCCTCGATCGGCACGCCGAGGCGCTCGCGCAGTTCGTCGGCGCCCGCGGCATGGTCGACATGCCCGTGCGTCAGCAGGATCTTCTCCACCTGCACGCCCTGCTCGCGGATCGCCGCCTCGATCCGGTCGAGGTCGCCGCCGGGATCGACGACGGCGCCGATCTTGGTGGCGTCGTCCCAGATCAGCGTGCAGTTCTGCTGAAAGGGCGTGACCGGGATGATCCCGGCGCGGGGCGTTCCTGGCATCGCGCGTGTCGTCCTCTGGGCGCCCGGCGGGCGCGCGTTGCCCTCTAGTAGCGTGAACGCCGGCCCGGGCACACCCTCGGGCCGCGGTCAGGCCGGACGGCGCTTCAGCAGGGCGTCCAGCCCGCCGACCCGGAACCAGTGATAGCCGTAGCCCTCCAGGAACAGGCAGTGCCGCCCATCGGATTCAACGGCGCTGCGCGAACCGGTGAGCACGTCCACGAGGACGTCGTGCTCCGGATCCGGGCTGCCGGACTCGATCGCGATCTCGACCGGCTCGGCCGCGAGGTTGTGGACGCACAGGACCGCGTTGCCCCGCCATTCGTAGCGCAGCGCCAGGACGGACGGATGTCCGGTCTGGACCGGGGCCACGTCGCCCCAGCCGATCTCGGGCGTTTCCTTGCGGTGACGGATCATGCTCTGCATCCAGTTCAGGAGCGAACCCTGATCGTGGCGCTGGTCGGCGACGTTGACATGCGCGTAGCCGTAGGGACCGTGGTCGATCACCGGCAGCACGGTCTTGTCCGCCTTGGAGAAGCCGCCGTGGTGCTCGCCGGACCATTGCATCGGCGTGCGGGCGCAGTCCCGCTCCTTCAGGGCGAGTTCGTCGCCCATGCCGATCTCGTCGCCGTAGCGCAGCACCGGCGTCCCCGGCAGGGTGAACATCAGGGAATAGGCGAGCCGGATGCGCCGCGGATCGCCCGCCAGCATCGGCGCGAAGCGGCGCCGGATGCCCCGGTCGTAGAGCTGCATCCGCTTCTCCGGCCCGAATTCCGAGAACACGGCGTCCCGCTGCGCCCCGGTGAGCCGCCCGAGGTCGAGTTCGTCGTGGTTGCGCAGGAAGATGCCCCACTGGCACGAGAGCGGGCGCGGCTTGGTCCGTTCGATCGCCTTGACGAGGGGGCGGGCATCGTGGGCGGCCAGGGCGTAGAAGGTCGCTTGGTTGACCTGGAAGTTGAACATCATGTGCATGCGGTCGGCGTCATCGCCGAAATAGTCGAGATCCTGCTCCGGTAGGATGTTCGCCTCGGCGAGGATGATCGCATCGCCCTGGCGCCACTGCAGGAACTCGCGCAGGTCCCGCAGCATGTCGAACTGCTCGCGCGGCTTGCCGCCGACATCGGCGCCCTTCTCGGCGATGACGAACGGCACGGCATCCATGCGGAAGCCGGACACGCCGAGCTGGATCCAGAACCCCATGATCTTGAGGATTTCCGCCATCACCTCCGGGTTGGCGGTGTTGAGGTCCGGCTGGAAGTCGAAGAACCGGTGGAAGTAGTAGGCCTTGGCCTTCGCATCGTAGGTCCAGGTGGTCTCCTGGACGCCGGGGAAGACCATGCCCTGATCGGCCGTGGCCGGCTTCTCCTTCGACCACACGTACCAGTCGCGGAAGGGCGAGTCCGGGTCCGAGCGGGCCGACTGGAACCAGGGATGCTTGTCGGAGGTGTGGTTGACCACGAGGTCGATCAGAACCCGCAGGCCCCGTTGCTTGGCCGCGTGCGTGAAGGCGACGAAGTCGCCGAGCGAGCCGTAAGCGGGATCGACCCCGTAGTAGTCCGAGATGTCGTAGCCGCCATCCTTCTTGGGCGAGGGCTGGAACGGCATCAGCCAGAGCGCCGTGGCGCCGAGTCCCTGGATGTAGTCGAGCCGTCGCTCGAGCCCGGCGAAGTCGCCGATCCCGTCGCCGTTGGCATCCATGAAGGTGCCGACCGACAGGCAGTAGATGACGGCGTTCTTGTACCACAGGTCGGTGATCATGCTGCCCCCCCCGGATCGGCGCGCCAGACGAACGTCGGGCCGGGCGAAAGCGTTGCCGTTCGGCGTCTCCTTAAATCAGCCGCGTTGTGCACGCCCTGTTCAGGCGCGCGCCCGGAAGGTCCGTGCCCGCCCCGTCGCGTCCCCCGAACCCGGCCCGCATGAACGCCATCCTGATCAAGCTGTTCGCGACCGCCCTGACCCTGAGCCAGGTCACGACCCGGCCGGACGCGGTGCGGACGCAGTTCGACCCCGCCACCGACGGGCCGGAGGTGGTGCGCCTGCTGCGCGACGGCTGCGCGCATATGCGCAAGGCCTTCGACATCGAGGACATCAACCTCGACGAGCTGATCACCACCGCCATGGAGGATCCCTCGACGGTCGCGGGACCGGCCGCGCCGAAGATCCTGCACGGGCTCGACCTCAACGAGCTGAACACGAGCTACAAGCAGTTCTGCAAGGGTGAGAATCCCCCGAACTCGCCCTTCGACGCCAGGGCGGTGATCGAGTTCTACGACAACGCCACCAAGGACCTGCCGAGCGCCGAAGCTCTGCGCGACAAGGCGCTGCCCGGCATGACCCGGATCCTCGACGGCGCCGGCAAGCCCTTCGCCGAAACCTCCGAGCCGAGCGGCCGCCGCATCGTCGTGCCGATCGCGGCGGTCCCGCCGCTGGTGCAGAAGGCCTTCATCGCCGCCGAGGACAAGCGCTTCGAGAGCCACCACGGCATCGACGAGCGCGGGGTGATCCGCGCCTTCATCGGCAACCTCGCCTCGCCGGGCCGGCCCGCGGGCGGCTCGACCATCACCCAGCAGGTGGTGAAGAACATCTCGGTGGGCGACGACGTCACCTACGAGCGCAAGATCCGCGAGATGATCGTCGCGTCGCGCCTCGAACGGATCCTCACCAAGCCGCAGATCCTCGGCCTCTACCTCAACGGCATCTATCTCGGCCGCGGTGCCTACGGCATCGAGATGGCGGCGGAGAGCTATTTCGGGAAGCCGGTGGGCCAGCTCACCCTGCCGGAGGCGGCGCTGCTCGCCGGCATGCCCAAGGGGCCGAACTTCTACAGCCCCGACAAGTATCCGGACCGGGCGCGGGAACGGCGCGCCTACGTGCTCGCCCGCCTCAAGGAAGAGGGCACGATCACCGAAGCCGAGATGAACGCGGCCATCAAGGCCGATCTCGGCCTGAAGCCGATTGAGTCGGCCCGCCGGGATTCCGGCTTCTACGTCGTGGACTTCCTCAACCGGGAGGCGCGCACCTTCGCGGGCGTCGATTCGCTGACGGCCGGGTCGTTCACCGTGCGCTCGACGATCAATGCCGGCCTGCAGCGGGCCGTCGAGGAGGCGCTTCAGGACGGGCTGGCGAATTACGAGCGCGCCACCGGCCGTCAGACCTTCACCGGGCCGGAGCTGAACCTCGCCGACAGCGTCCGCCGCATCCAGGCCGCGGCGCCGGCCCCGGAAGGCGCGCCGCAGACGGCCGCCGAGATCACCGGCGCCAGGGCGGATGCCGTCAAGCCGGATCCGAAGACCGCGGCGAAGATGGCCCGTGCCGAGAAGGCCGCCGCGACCCCGCAGCGGAAGCCGGCCTGGCTGCTGGCGCTGGAGAGCGCGCGCCCCGTCCTCTACGACGTGCGCTGGCCGATGGCCGTGGTGCTGGAGACCGGGCGCGGCGGGGTCAAGGTCGGGCTCGCGGATGGCCGCACCGCCCTCCTCGATCCCGGGATCGCCCGCGGCAAGCTGCAGCCCTACGATGTGGTGCGGGTGAAGCTCGTCGGCGGAAAAGGCGGCCTGCGCGCGCAGATCCGGGTGCGGCCGACCGTCCAGGGCGCGGCCCTGGTGATGGAGAACCAGACCGGCCGGATCCTGGCGATGGCCGGCGGCTTCTCCTATCCCCTCAGCCAGCTCAACCGCGTCACCCAGACGGTGCGCCAGCCCGGCTCGACCCTCAAGCCCCTGACCTATCTGGCGGCGCTGAATGCCGGCCTCCAGCCCAACACGCTGGTGCTGGATTCGCCTGTCACCCTGCCGCCGATCGGCGGCACCGGCGATTCCTGGTCGCCGAAGAACTACGAAGGCAGCGGGTCGGGGCCGACGACCCTGCGGCGCGGCCTCGAATTCTCGAAGAACCTCGTCACCGCGCGCCTGCTGCAGGGCGGCATCGCCCCGAAGGCGCCCGCGAGCCTGAAGCGCGTCTGCGACATCGCCCTGGAGGCGCAGATCTACGCCGAGTGCGAGCCCTACTATCCGTTCGTGCTCGGCGCCCAGCCGGTGCGGATGCTCGATCTCGCGGGTTTCTACGCGGCGGTGGCCAACGAGGGCGCGCGCCCCGCGCCCTACGCCCTCGAATCGGTGGAGCGCGACGGCAAGCCGCTCTACACCCACGCCGCCCGCGAGCCGGTCCGCATCGGATCGGCGGACCGGGTGGCCTTCTATCAGCTCAAGACGATGCTCCAGGGCGTGACCCGGCACGGCACCGCGGCGGCTCTGTCGAAGGTCTCGGCCTACGTCGCCGGCAAGACCGGCACCTCGGAGAACGAGAACGATGCCTGGTTCGCCGGGCTGACCAACGAGATCACCGTGGTGGTCTGGGTCGGCTACGACAACGCCGACGGCAGCCGCAGGACGCTCGGCCGCGGCCAGACCGGCGGCCACGTCTCGGTCCCGATCGCCTCCGCGATCCTGCAGGCGGCCTGGGCGAACGGCATCGCCAAGACGCCCCTGCGGGGCCCCTCCTCCGAGGCGCGGCCGTTCATCGCCGACCTGCCGATCGAGCCGCGCAGCGGCGTGCGCGTCGCGGGCGGCGGCTTTCTCGAGCATTTCCGCACGAGCGGCGAAGGGCGGATGGCGGACACGCAGTATCGCCTCGTGCCGCGCGAGACGCTCTACGCCATGCGGCCCGACGCCCAGGACGGCGACCTCACCGGCAACGAGGACGGCGCGAGCGTCGCGGGCGACTATTACGGCAACATGACCGGCGAGCAGCCGCGCCCGGACCTGCTCGACCCGTTCGGCGAACGGCCGCCGGCCCCGCGCAGCCGCCGCGCGCAGGGCGATCTGGACCCCTATGCCCAGGATCCCTACAGGGACGCCTACAAACCCTGGCCGGGCCAGACCGCCCGCACGCCGTTCGGGGACGACGAGGTCCGCCGGCCGCGCCGCCGCGACCCGGACTACCTGTTCGGCGAAGATCCCGGCTACTGACCGCCCTCCCCCGAGAGATGAGATCCCCGTTGCGAACGCAGCTTCCTGCCGCCCTCGCCCTCGCCCTGACGGTCGCCCCGCCGGTCTGCGCACAGACGCCTGCCGCGAACTCGGCTCCGGCGCCGGGACCCGCGCGGATCAAGGACTGTCTCTTATACACATCTCCGAGCCCACGAGACAAGAGGCAAT
>CAXDNE010000334.1:0-7511 GCA_963990595.1 uncultured Methylobacterium sp. | reverse complement strand
TGGCGCGTGCGCTCACCGCGCTGCACGAGGCGCCGGGCAAGCCTTGGTCGCTCGAAAGCCTTGCCGAGGAGGCCGGCATGTCGCGCACCCGCTTCGCGGAGCACTTCCGCGTCGTCGTCGGCCGGACACCGATCGATTACCTCACCCTCTGGCGGATGACCGTGGCGCGCCAGCGCCTCGCCAAGGGCAAGTCGGTCAAGAGTGTGGCCGCGGAGGTCGGCTACGACAGCCCAGCTGCGTTTTCGCGGGTGTTCTCCCGCATCGTCGGGCACTCGCCGCGCAAACGAAAGGACAGCCCAGCTCCCGAGTGAGCCTGCTTGGCGGCCTCGTCTCCGGGCGGTACGACGCCGGCCCTCTCCATCATGAGGGCGTCGGTCTCGGACCGGCCGCGCTTGCACTCTGCCGCCGCCCGATACGGACGGCCCTGTCCGCCAATTCGCCGCATCCGATCGCATCGAGCAGGACGATGGGCGCTCGCGGCGTTGCTCATCCGGTACGCGAACGGGGCGGGCCTGTTCAGGGGTGCGGTGGGGGTCGGCCTGTTCGGCTTAAGCTTTCCCATCGCCTGGTGCGCCGCCCTGCTGCTACGCACGCGCGGGCGGTTGCAGCGGGATCAGCTGGTGGCGGCGATGTCGATCAGCCTGATGACGGCTCTGTTTCTCGACGGAATCGCGTTCACGATCGCTCCCTGGATCTACAGCAGCACGCCGGATGCCCTGCAGCCGGCGGCGGCTTGGCTGCTGTTCGGCGTGGGTGCCTTCCTCGCCGCGGCCCTTGTCGAGGAACGGCGACGCTGACTGTCCCGAAGCCCGATGCCGCGGGGACTGTCGCCGCAGCGGCTTTCGGGCGGGGGATCCAAGACGGGAGCTGACGGCGCGGTCGCACCGGGCTCGAGAAGGTCGTGTGTGTACGCCGCATGGAGAGCTCAACGCGCCTGATCCTCGCTGCGCCGAGCTACCATCCGCGCGAGCCGCTGGGCGTCCTGCGTCCCCGAAGGACTGTGGGTGGACGCCGACACGCCGCGCGCTGCGATCGCCGCTCGATCCCTCAGGCGCGGGACGATTCGGCACGGCAGGCCACGTCCGTAAGATGCGCCAACGCTACCCGAAGGCTGGCCGATAGCTCCACATCCGCCGCGATGCCGTCCGCATCGAGGTCGCGGCCGAGCAAGGGCAGCGTGACCGACGCGGCCTCGACGATCCGCGCGGACATCGTCGCCAGGATCAGGCGGAGCTGGGCGTCCGCGTGCGTCGCGCGCGGCGAGGTGTTGATGAGCGCCACCGGCTTCCCGGCGAAGTCGAGGCTGCCGACCAGCCAGTCGAGGGCATTCTTCAGCGTACCCGGAACGCCCCCGGCATATTCGGGGCTGCACAGGATCACGCCACCGCTCGCTCCAACGCGCCGCCGCAGGTCGGCGACCGGCGCTGGCAGATGGTCGGGGTCGGGGTTGAAGTGAGGCAGGTCCGCGAGGCCATCGTACAGCGTCACGTCGACGCTCTCCGGGGCGAGCCGGAGTACGGCCGAGAGCGCGGCGGTGTTCGACGATTTGGCCCGCAGGCTGCCGGAGATCGCCAGGAGGCGCGTGCGCGGTAATTCATTCATCGTTAGCCTTTGACATCCGCCCGGCGTGCTGGACCCGATCGCGAATAACGCCGACGGCATCGCGCGTGATCTCGGAACGGGAGACCCGACATGAAGATCCTGGCCACATTGACACCCGCTGCCGGCCGGACCCCGGCCGACTTCGGCCCGCACATCGTGGCCGAGGAGAAAGCCGTCTGGTCGGCCTACAAGGCCGGGATCATCCGCGAGCTGTATTTCCAGCCCGAGCCGCTTACCGTGACCCTCGTCTTCGAGGCCGAGGACTACGCGGCCGTCCAAACGACGCTGGCGACGTTCCCGATGATCGCCGCGGGTCTGCTCGACACCTGCCTCGTGACGCTGGGGCCGTGGACGATGTTCGAGGCTCTGTTCGACGGGGCGCACCGCTGAGGACCGACACCTCGCGCCCCATCTTCGCAAAACCTGGATCGTAGCTGTCGGCAGCACGGCGGTCGGCGGCTGGCACGGCCCCGATCCCGTTTCGGCGCGACGGCGATCAGCCTCGCGCCGGCTTTGGTTGTCGGATGAGGAGCAGCGCGCAGGCGCCAGCCAGTGCCGCGGTGGCAGCGCCGGCCAGGGCTGCGGCATGCGCGCTGGCCAGGAGCGCCCCGCGCGTGCCCTGTTCGATGAACACAAACCCGAGAAGCGCCGTGGCGATCAACCCGCCGACACGCGCCACGGCGCTGTTGAACCCGGAGGCCGCGCCGACATGGTCGGCGTCGACCGAACCCATCACCGTCGTCGTGAGCGGCGCGACGCAGACCGCCATCCCGACCGCCACCGCGAGGGTCGCGGGCAGCACCTCGCTCCAGTACGAGCCGTCTCCCGCCCCGACGCGCGCGTACAGCGCGAGGCCGGCGGCGACGATCATCGCGCCAAGCCCGAGCGGTAGGCGGCCGCCGACCTTCGCGGCGAGCCCGCCCATGACGCGAGAGCCGAGCCCGATCAGGATCGGCACTGGCAGCATCGCGGCGCCCGCCTCGACTGGCGTGTAGCCTTCGGCCCGGATCAGCACGAACGGCAGCAGCACGAGCAGGCCGCCGAGTGCGGCGTAGAGGAAGAAGGTCAGCAGCGTCACACCGACGAAACTCCGATCGCGCATCAGGAACAGCGGCATGAGGGCGTCGCGGCCGCGCCGGACCTCGACCCATCCGAAGACGGTCAGCAGGGCGAGGCCGCCGAGGCCGGGAGCTGCGACCCAGCCCGTCCCGCCGTCCGGCCTGGCCGCTGCCGTGAGCGCGAAGGTCAGCAGCCCGAGCGCGAGGGTGACGAGGACGGCACCGGACGTGTCGAGCCGGGCGCCGGCCCGGGTGCTACGGCTCTCGGGGACGTAGCGCCACGCCAGCCATAGGGCCGCGGCGCCGACCGGCAGGTTGATGAGGAAGATGCTGCGCCACCCGGCGGCCTCGACCAGCCACCCGCCCAGCACCGGCCCGACCGCCGCGGCGAGCGCGCCGATCCCGGCCCAGGTGCCGATCGCCCGCCCCTTGGCTTCGCCCTCGAATCCGGCGCCAAGCAGCGCCAGGCTGTTGGGCATGAGCAGCGCCGCGCCGACACCCTGCGCCGCCCGACCGGCGAGGATCGCCGGGAGCGACGGCGCGAGCGCACAGGCGAGCGAGGCGGCGAGGAACAGGCCGACGCCCAGCATGAACACGAGCCGGCGTCCGTAGCGGTCGCCGAGTGCGCCACCGAGCAGGATCAACGCCGAGAGCGCCAGGAGGTAGGCGTTGACGAGCCACGCCAGCCCTTCGGCGCCGGCGCCGAGCGCCCGGTCGAGGGCGGGGAGCGCTACGTTCATGACCGAGCCGTCGATGAAGGCGAGGCTCGATCCCAGGATCGCGGCGGCGAGTGTCGCGGTCGGGTGACGGCAGGGCTTCGCCTGCGTCGCCCCCGCGGCGACCGGGTCGCAGGGCGCGAGGGCCGCCGAACTCACGACGCGTCACCTCTTGACCGCGTGGTCCCGATCGTCGCCGCGGTGGGCTTACCCATGGGTTCTCTCCGAGCGATCCGTCCGAAAGGTGGCGCGCGCGTCATCGATCGTCCACCTCGATCGCGGCCGGGTGCGATCTAATCCGACGTCGGGCCGTGGCGACCCCAAGGTCGCGTGTTAAGATCGCGTCTGTGAACGTGAGACCGTCCTCGTTCGGTCCAAGCGTGTCCTTTAGGAAACCAAGTAGGATGAGCGTTGCGACTGCCGTGCGACGTCCGGATCGCACGGCGTGACGAGGATCTCTCCGGTCAGCGGAACTGCTCGGCGTGATCGGCGGCGAATTGTGCGAAGCGCGTCGCCGGACGCCCAAGCAGCTCGGCGGTCGTCGGATCCACGTCCGCATACGCACCCGACGCGAACAGGGATTGGATTTCCGCCAGGGTCCGGGCGTTCCATTCGGGCATGCCGTTCGCCCGCATCGCTTGCTCCGCGGCGTCGACGCTGATCGGCACATAGGTCACCGTCCGTCCCACCACGGCGGAAAGTCGGTCGGCCACTTCGTGGAACGAGAGCGACTCCGGGCCGGTGAGGTCGTAGATGCGGCCGGCATGTCCGGCCTCGGTCAGCACCTTCACCGTCACGTCGGCGATATCGCGGACGTCGATCGTGCTCTGCCGGGCCTCGCCCATCGGCATGTAAAATCGGCCATCGGCGCGGATGGAGGACGCCATCCACAGCATGTTCTGGTGGAACGAGTTCGGCCGCAGGATGGTGTAGTTGAGCCCGGATCCGATCAGCAGCTGATCCGCCTCACCGTGCTGGCGGATGACCGTCGACGGCGAATTCACGTCAGCGCCGAGGCCCGAGAACTTCACCACGTGCGAGACGCCGGCCCGGCCAGCGGCCTGGAAGAAATTGCCGAACAGCTCGACGGTGTTCGGCATGATCCCGGTCACGACGTAGGCGGTGCGGACCCCGTCCATCGCCCGGTCGAGGGAGCCGCGGTCGGCGAGGTCGCCTCGGACCAGCTCGACCGTCGGCCCGCGGAGCGCTTCTGCCTTCGCCGGGTCGCGCACCAGCAGGCGGATTGGGATCGATCGTGCGGCGAGGCGTCCGACGAGTTCGCGTCCGTTGGTGCCGGTCGCCCCGGCGATCAGGATCGGTTGGGTCATCGTCTGTTTCTCCCGAATTGATGGCGGCCGGCTCTAAGACAGTCTGCCGCCGGCATGGTGGTCGCGCTAAGCGCGGAAGCTGACCGGAGATGTTTCGAAGGGGCGCTCGACGCCCCGCACGATCGGCTCGGGGCGAATATTCTGCGGAAACAGCCAGCCCTGTTCGTGCATGTAGATCACGAGGTCCAGCGTGGTGTCGGCGACCTCGATGCGCACGACCTTGCCGGCGCGCACGGTCAGGATCAGGTTCTCGATCGACGTACCGGTCCGTCCGGTCGGCTGAAGTTGCCCGAAGAACGGGCGGACGTGCTTCCAGTTCAGGTTGATCGTCACGACGCCACGGCCGTCGCCGCGCCCGTCGATGGCGACGATCTCATCGACGAGGTCGATCCGCGGGGCGAAAGCGGACAGGAATTCTCCCGCCCAGGCCTTGAGCGCGTCGCGTCCGGGGACTCCGAATTGGGCCGAGCTATTGGTGACGACATCCTCGGCGATGATGGCGTCCCAGCGGTTCAGCTCGCCGCGCTGGAAGGCCTCGTAGACTTCACGGACAACGGTCTCGTTTGCAGGCGCGTTGATAGTCATGTCGGTTCCTCTCCGCATCGGACTGGCGTTTGCCGATCGTGCTCTGAGAATGAGGAGCCTGTTGCTATCATTCAAATTGATCGTTTTGATATCACCCATGCCTATGAATGATGTGTCGGGTTTTGACCTGAACCTGCTTCGGGTCTTCGTGGTTCTCATGCAGGAGGGCAGCGTCACGGGCGCCGCGGCTCGGCTCTCCCTAGGACAGCCCGCCGTGAGCCAATCGCTAGCGCGTTTGCGGACCGTGCTCGGCGATCCTCTGCTCGTCCGCGACGGCAGGCGCATGCAGCCGACCGATCGCGCTCTCCGGCTGATGGCCGAGATCGGGCCGCCCCTGTCCGCCCTGGAAGGGGCATTGCGAGCCAGCCATGATTTCTCCCCGGCGCATGCCGGCAACACCTTTTCAGTCGGCTTGCCCGACGACCTGCAGATCGCGCTGTTGCCCGTCGTGGCCCGGCGGCTCGCGGGCGAGGCACCCGGGATACGCCTGAAGGTGCGTTCGATCAGCCACGTGACAGCGGGCGGACTACTCGAAACCGGGGAGGTGAGCACGGTAGCCGGTGTGCTCGGCAGCTTGCCGGGCAGCGCTCGCATCCGCAAACTCACGACCTGTTCACACCGCGTGCTGCGCGGCGACAGCGATCCGGCGCCGCTGGATCTCGACACGTATTGCAGCCGCCCCCACGCCCTCGTCACCGCCGCCGGCGATTTCCGTGGCAGCATCGACCGGGCGCTGGAAAAGCTTCATCGCGTACGCCGGGTCGCGTACTCCCTTCCGCAGTTCGGAACGCTGCCTTCGATCCTGCGCGACAGCGCCTTGCTCGCCACCGTGCCGCAGCACGTCGCGCTGGCGCTCGCGACATTCCCGGGACTGCGATCCGAGCCGCTTCCATTCCTGTCGCCGACCTTCGATGTCAGCATGGCGTGGCGCGAGGCAGTGGAGCGCGATCCGGCCGAGATCTGGCTCAGAGCGATGCTGGTCGATGCCCTCGGGTCGAGCCGGGATCCGCGCGTTGCGCACCCGGTGGCTTCGTGATCCACGGCAACATCGGCCGCGCGGAGGCGGCGGGACTGCGGTCGTGCGTGGCGATCCCGGAGAAGAATCGACCGCCCCCGGAGTCACGATCGCACCTGCCTCAGGAGCATACCTGACGCAAGCGCGCCCAAGAGCGTGATGCCGGCGAGCACCAGCATAAGCAGCCCGAAGCCCGCCTCCGCCGCTGCGGCAGCGGGAGCCGCCCCGGAGAAGGTCCCCAGCAGCGAGCCGGCTACCGCGATGCCCACCGCGTCGCCGAGCACGCGCATCGTCTGAAAGCCGCCCGCGGCCATGCCGGCGCGCTCCGGCGGGATCACACTCATCGCGATATTGTCGAGCAGGCCGTTGATGGAACCGGCTCCCACACCCACGAGGAACAGCCCGAGCGACATCCATGAGAATGCGCCGCCATCACCTCCACCGGCCCAGGACAGTTCGAGGTCGCCCAGCGCGACCAGAGCGACGCCCGCCGGCACCAAGCGAGCGGTGCCGCCAACGGCGCGGGCGAGGCGCGGTGCGAGGGTCGGCACGAGCAGGAGCGGGATCGTCATCGGCAACAGGGCAAGGCCGGCGCCCAGCGCGGTAACGCCACGCACGGCCTGCAGGTGGAACGGTACGATGATCAGCAGGGCCACGAAGCCGAAGGCCACCGCGGCCCAAGCGAGTGCCGCTCCCGCGAACGCGCGGTTGCCTAGCACGGCGAGATCGAGCATCGGTGCATCCGCTCGATGCTCCACCCATGCCCAGGCTGCACTCAGACCGAGGGAACAGGCGAGCAAAGCGAGCGCAGTGAAGCTGCTCCACCCGAGCCCGACCGCGCGGTCGAGGCAGACCATGAGCATCAGCAGAGCGGCCATGAACAGGATGGCGCCCAGCCGATCGAACCGCCGCCGGACGTCGCCGACATCGCGCTCGCGGCTCTCAGGGATCCAGCGCGCAGCAAGAAGAGCCGACAAGGCGAAGGGCACCACGAGCAGGAAGGCCCAGCGCCATCCCGGACCCACGACCAGCCAGCCGCCGACGACCGGGCCGAGGGCGAGACCGGTGCCGAAGCCCGACCCGAGCAGGCCGAAGGCGCGTGCTCGCTCCGGACCAGGACGTGAGAAGCTGAAGGCAAGGAGCGCCGGGGCGCTGGCGAGCCTGTCTCTTATACACATCTCCGAGCCCACGAGACAAGAGGCAATCT
>CAXDNE010000333.1:0-7518 GCA_963990595.1 uncultured Methylobacterium sp. | reverse complement strand
CGATGCCTACCTCCAGCACGGTGCCGTGCGCCAGCGGAACGAGCCGCGCGCGGCAGGCTGCAGCCTCCTCGTTCCGCAAGGCGTAGTCGACCAGGAAGGGAAAGATGCGGCGCGCGTAGAAGCCCATGATCCAGATCTTTCCAATTCATGAAAACCTACGCAGGAGAAGCCCCCGGGATACGACCACGAGCGTACAGCCATGCCGCCCGCATTCGGTACCGGACAAGCAGAGTTTCGAGCCGGCGGTATGCGAAAGCCTTTTCCGGTCCACCGACAAACCCCAGATGCTCCGCTTCGGCCGGTGCGATCCTCAACCGGCGATCCGGCAGCGGCCCATGAGCCGCCGCAAATGCCAAACTCATCCCGCCTATCGGGGTCGAACCTTCCGCAAACTTCGAGACCGGCAGCCGTTGCGTTACAAGGCCGGCGACCACCACGACGTCGGCCGACGGCAACCCCGGTGGTGCGGGTCGCGCAGGTTTGGGACAGCCGGCACGACAGGAGCGTGCGCCCGGCCGCTTCACTGCCCGTCTGGCCCGTCGCGGCACTGCAGCCATCGTCACCCGATGGCTGCGAGGGTTGCGATGGCTGTGACGAGAACAGGATGCCCCGCTCGGCCTGCTCACTCCTGGGCGCCCGTTACATCGCCGACGCTCTGCCGGCCTTCGAACCCCGGGTCATCGGGACAGCGTTCGCATACGCGCTCACAAATACCGGGGGCGTGAGCTTCAAGGGACCGCCGCACCCCTTCGCCCCAAAGACGCCCGTTCTGAGCTAGGCGCGCCGCTCCAGCCGGCGCGCTCGCAGTCGTGCTTGCGACGACAGCATGCGCGGCTTTGTACCCGGACCCTTCGTCGAGGGCGGGGCACTCAGGACGAGATCGATGTCAATCCACCGTGCCCTAACCCGTAGCCGGAGATCTCGGCTCCTGGACGCGCGCGGAGCCGTACCGCTCACGCTCCGGTGTCCGGCTGCAGGTCTCGGACCTCAGCCCGCAACGTCGGTCGCCATGACTTGGGAGGACCGCCATCGCGCAGGTGGGTAATTGTAACCTTCAGCGCATGCCTCCCGAACTTAATGTGAAGACCATGATGATCGCCAGCGAAGGAGAGCTTAGGGGCCTGATGAGGGCCAGCCTGGAGGGGGATGCGTCCGCGTACAGGGCGGTTCTCGACCGACTGAGCCGGCATCTGCGCGCCTATTACCGCGGTAAGCTCGCCCGCCTTGGACGAAACCCATCCGAGTCGGAGGACCTCGTGCAGGACGCGCTGATGGCGATCCATACGCGCCGGCATACTTACGACGTGGACCAGCCGTTCACCCCATGGGTGCAGGCCATCGCCCGCTACAAGCTGATCGACCATCTGCGCCGCGCACGCGCCTCGATGGCCGATGTGCCCATCGAGGATGCAGGCGACTTCGAGGCGCAGGACGACCATGTCGGCGCGGAGAGCGCGTATGACCTGGACCGGCTCATGGCCAGGTTGCCCGAGAAGATGCGACGCGCGATCCGATACGTGAAGCTCGACGGCCTGAGCGTCGCCGAGGCCGCCGACCGAGCCGGCATGTCGGAGTCTGCGATCAAAGTCAGCGTCCACCGCGGCCTCAAGGCGCTGGCGGCCGGCATCAGCCAAGGAAGGGGACGATGAGAACGAACGAGCTGATCGAGCTGCTCAGCACGAACATCGAGCCGACCGACCACCGCCGGCTCAGGCGCGGCCTCGGCCTCGCCGCGGCACTCGGTGCCGGTGTGGCGCTGTGCGTCGCGCTCCTGTCGCTCGGGGTCCGGCCGGACCTCTACCATCCCGGTGTGCTCGGTTTCCTGCTCCTGAAGGTGGCCTTCGGCGCCGGCATCGTCCTCCTGGCCGGATGGATGTTGACCAAGGTCGCACGCCCGGGTGGCGAGACAAGGATCCGAGCCTGGGTCGCCGCGGCGCCGTTCCTCGGCGTCGTGCTCCTGGCTGCGCTGAGCCTCGCCTCCGCGCCAAGCGCGCACTGGGACCACATGCTGCTCGGACAGATGTGGCTGGAATGCCTGGTGTCGATCCCGATTATCGCCGTGGTGCCCTTCGCCGTCCTGATCTGGGCCGTGCGGAGGTTCGCCGCGCCAACCGACCTGGTGCGGACGGGTGCGCTCGTTGGGCTAGCCGCCGGCGGGATCAGCGCGATGGGATACGCCCTGCACTGCATGGACGACTCGGTCCCGTTCGTGGCGCTCTGGTATGGCGGCACTATCGCGTTCTGCACCCTCGCCGGTGCTCTGCTCGGACCTCGTCTCCTACGGTGGTGATCTGACCCAATCGGCCACCACGTAGCTAGTTGACCCGAATACTGTGCGCCGCATCCGGGGCCTTCCGCCGCAGCGGGGATCGAGGAAGCCCATTCAGGGTTAGTTCACCGACAGAACATGATCGTTCAAGCCAACTGAGTGCTTGCCTCTCTTTGTCGATGGAGACGAAGCTATGATCCGGATTGGAAAATCCAACACCCTGCTCGTCACCGGTCTAGCGGCTCTCGCCTTCGGCGCCGTTCCGCTGGCAAGCGCGGCTCCCGCAATGGCGGAGGGCTTCGGCCATCACGGCGGTTTTGGAGGCCACGGCGGCTTTGGGGGCCACGGCGGTTTTGGAGGCCACGGCGGCTTTGGAGGCCACGCTGGCTTTGGAGGCCACGCTGGCTTTGGGGGCCACGCTGGCTTTGGTGGATACGGCGGCCATGGGTTGTACGGTGGCCACGGCGGCTTTGGAGGTCATGGCGGCTACGCTGGTTTTGGTGGATACGGCGGCCACGGGTTGTACGGTGGCCACGGCGGATACTACGGTGGGCATGGCTACTACGGAGGTCATCACGGTCACTACGGTGGTGCCCTCGCAACCGGCCTTTTCGGCGGCCTCGCCCTCGGAGCTCTCTCAGCCTCGGCTTACCCCTATGGCTATGGTTACGGTTATGCTCCGGCCTACGGGTATGGTTACGCTTACCCGCACGCTCATTACTACGGGTTCGATGACGACTTCTAAGTCGTCCCGCCATCTCACTGACGGCTTCTGAATTTCCCAGGCGGAGCTGTGCAGTGGAGCGGGTAACGACGGTAGGAAACCTGCCTCGGAGAAGATACTGCTGGTGATCTGGGTGAGTCAGTTTGGGATGAGACGGCGCGGGTCGTAGAGGCCGTCCTGGTCGAGGATCAGCGTTTCGGCCAGCCCGCAGAACTACAGGGGGAGCATGCAAAAGCTGGGGGTCTCAAGCGGCCAATGCCGTCCCGGCTGATGATGCTCGGTGCTCCTTTCGCCACCGCTGCACGTCGCTATCGCGCGTGCCGTCGAGGACGCGGGTGCGCAAATGCATGAGGCAGTGGACACCGCGCCGCGTCCACTGCCTCTGCTGCGTCTTGGCGGAGCGCTTGGCGACCACCTGATTGACGGTGGACTCGACGAACGCAGTCGAGGCCGCCTCGCCGTAGTGGCGGCGCTCGGCATAGTTCGGGATCAGCCCGGCGTTGTTCGTGACATAGCCACTGAACTCGTCGAGGTAGCGCTGGAACTTCCTGACTTGGCGGAGGAGGCTCGAGAGCGGCGCCGGGATCCTCGATGAGGCCCAGAGCGCGGCCGACGTTGCCGTGCCAGATGAAGCCGCGGACGCTCTCGAGCGCCCCCGACCATCGCGGGCGCAGCGCCGCGTAGGCTTCAGATCGGTATCTCACAAACTGCAGGCGGTACAGGTCCGCCTCTGGGATCGCATCGATCACCAGCAGCAGCTGGTCCCAGCTTCCGTTTCTTGATCGGCTTGGTGTGGGGATAGCCCGGCGACAATGAGAACAGGCATAGCTTGGCAATCGTTTCGCGATTGAGCCTAAAGACCTGAACTGCCTCCCGACGAGAGTTGCCGTCGATGAAAACAAGCAGCCGAACGGCCGCGTAGATTTCCACGGCAAATATCCTGGGCTCCTTCCGAAAGAGAAGCCTCTCAACCTGGCCGGCTTTCACGCCGCCCGCATCAGCACACCGCCGACGCTCCAGTAGATGGTTTTGTCACCGCCCTACCAACAGATTGATAGCTTCGCGATACGGCACACTATCGGGAGAAGTCAGAACCGTCGGCTTCAGCGGCGATATGGGAGATGACGATGGCGCCGATCAACGCCCAGCATGCGTCCTCTGCTTCTTACAGCACGGCTCCCCGGCCGACGGTGTTGGCCGGCAAAGGTGCTGTTGCCGGTCGCAGCCGCATCCCGGTCGAGACCGTCGCCGGAAGCGGCGAAGCCCATATTGATAGCGCCCATTTGCAAAGCAAAGACGAGCACTGCTCCGGAAACAATCTTGATCATAATGAAATCTCCATACGATCTCTTTCTGTTGAACGAGGATATCTTCGATCACAGAAAAAATCCGACTAGCCTAAGAATTTTTACATGTCAAGATACGCATCATGCTATACAGAGTTACGCAGTGTGCTAGGAGGCCCGTCTGGAACAGATAGTGAAAATCTGTAAACGGCGGCCCAATTTCAGGCCACCCTACCGCGCTGAAGGCGTCGAGCGTGGATGCTGCCGCTTGACTGGCGCACGGGCGTAAGTGATTGCCCAACAGATCATTTCGCCAATGGGCTCTGCAGGCAATGGGCTCTGCGGGCTTGGTGAAGCTCCAATGGTCTGAATTTACTCCGCCCTACACACAGGTCGCGGCTCATGAACGGGCACCCAGGCCGTGTCCGGCCTGCGGAACCCTCCGAAGCGTCAGAGGCCATCGTCCGTTGACCTGCCGCACCATCTTCGGCACCCGTCCCCTCGCAGCCCTACGGTTGCATCGCCGCCGGTGCTGCGGCGATAGCGCGGCTGGCGAGCGGGCTTCCTTCAGCCCTGTCGCCGATCTTCTGCCCGAGCGGACCACGCCGGAGATGCTCTAGCTTGAGACTCGCTGGGGATCGCTGGTGTCCTTCGGATTGGCGGCCCGCATGCTGGGTGACGTGCTGCCTTTGCATCGCCCCGTCGCGCCCGAGCGCGTCCGCCGGCATCTGCACGCCGTCATGGCGCGCGAGGAGGCCACGATGGGCGAGGAGCCGCACGGCTGGGCTTGGTCGGGCTGCCAGCGCGATCTTAACGAGATGCCGCTTCCAAACAGGCCAGCCTACGTCGGTGTGGACGGCGGCTTCGTGCGCGACAGGACAGGATCGTGGTTCGAGGTGATCGCGGGCAAATCGATCTCCGGCTTCGACCGGAGCGGACCCGAGGACGCGCCGCCGTGCGGGGCCAAATGCTTCGCCTTCGTCCAGGCTCACGACGACCGACCGCGCCGTTGCCTGCTCGATGTTCTTGCAGCCCAAGGCTATGCGGCGAACCAGAAACTCGTTCTCATATCGGATGACGGCGACAGCGTCCGTCGGCTCGTCGCCCGGATCCGACCCGAGAGCGAGCAGGTGCTGAACTGGTTCCACGTCACCATGCACCTGACCATGCTCGGGCAAATGATCAAGGGCGCCCGCCCGGCTGATCCGGGCTGGACGCAGGAGTGACTGCGCGATCTCGAGCGGCTGAAGGGCTGCTCTGGAATGGCCATGCCCGGAAGGCTATCGACGATGCGCAGGATCGTGCCGATCATGCATGGGGTCTCGAGGATGACGCCATGGGCGACACCAAGGCCAAGCCCAGGCGGCTCCGAACCGCGGCCGAGGAACTCGTGACCTATCTCGAACGCAATGCGCCATAGATCGTCGACTACGGCGGACGGCGCCGGGCTGGCGAGCGTATCTCGACCGGCTTCGTGGAGAGCACGGTCAATCAGGTGGTCGCCAAGCGCTTCGGCAAGCGTCAGTCCATGCGTTGGACCCCCGTCAGCGCGCATCTCACGCTGCAGGCCAGGACGCGGGTGCTCGATGGCAAACTCGCGGACGGCTTTCAACGGCGGAGGCCAGGGCTCCAACTACCGGACACCGATGCACAGGAGGAAATAGGCTCCTTTTCCGGCCCGCAGCCGTCGCACCCGCCGGCCTCGATTGCCCACATTTTGTGATGCGCTCCCTGTTGCGGCATCCTCCTCGATGCGATCGACGTCGGCACCTTCGTCGACAGCCGTCGCAAGTCGCCCGAGACCATCCGCATCCTGCGAGGCTACGATGGCTCGAAGATGCCTGTGGTCTGCACCCGCCTGAGCTACGGTGCGGCAGCCGAGGCTTCGCCGCGGCCGGTTCGCTTCTTGGCCGGTCTCTTCTCGGCCACGCCCCAACGCTCGCCACGGCTGCTCCTTTGCTTCTCGATCACCCCGACGATCGCAGCAACGGCTTCTTCCGGGACGAGCATGACGCGCGTGCGGGTGGCCGCGGCCAGCTTGCCCAGCGAGTCTGCGGTGGGTGCCGCGCGGCCGCGCTCCCATCGTGAGACCTGGGTCTGGGTCGTGCCCAGCGCGACGGCGAGTTGCTCCTGGTTGAGGCCGGCACGCGCCCGCGCCTCGGCCATCTGGAACGCGAGTTCCATGCGCGGTCCGGCCTCTTCGTAGACCTTCGCGTATTCCGGGCTTTCCATCCATCGAGCGTGGACGGCGCTGGCGGGAATGGTCATCGTGTCTCTCCTCAAACGATCGTGGCGGCCCGCCGGACGGCGAGGTCGATCCAGCGCTGCGGGGTCTTCCGCGTCTTCTTGATCTCGCACAGCACGATCACGACGCGCTTGCCCGTCACGGCGGCGTAGAAGGCCCGGCCCTGCACGCCGCTCGCGTTGGGCCGGAATTCCCAGATCTCGTCGCGGATGTGCTTGGCGTGCTCTTCCGTGAGGCTGTGCAAGCCCTGGCTCTCGACGCGATCGATGATCCGCTGCAGGTTCGCGCGGAGCGTGTCCGGCCATGCCGTCACTTCGGCCACTACGGTCTCGTCGAGGTACGAGACGGTCCAGTTAGCGGGTTGCGGCGGGGCCTTCTTGCGCTTCGTGACGTTAGGCATCGGGTCGTTCGTTCATGTCGTATTCGACATAGCACATGGGAATGCCGGGCGCACCGGAAAAGTGCCGGAACCGATCACTGGCCTGTCGATGGTCTAGGCATGGCCGAATGGCCGCCCCCGCGGGGCGGTCGGCACGTCCACCCCGATGGGAAGTGCGGGCGTGGCCGGAAGATCTCAGGATCCGTCAGGCGCCCCGAGCTTCGGCCCGGGGCGCCTTTCGCGTTTCCGGGCAGTTGACAGATGTCGCGCGAGAGGCGCGCCCTTGAGCGCTGCGCTCCTGGTAACCACAATGAACCAGCCATCCTCCGTTCGTGAAGACCCTCAATCTGTCTCAGGTGTGCTGACAGCGGAAAGCGTGCCCAAACCGGGTGCTATTCGCACCTACAGCTTGACCTTATTCGAAACCGCCCCATCTTGTCAGAAATTTTTTTCTGTCTGTGCCGGCCGCTGGACTGCAGGGGCGCGCGGCGCGACCTTGATCGAGCCATTTGTCCGACCTGCCTTCGCTTTTTGATCGCGCAACATCCTTTGATGCTGTTGGGGAGGGTTTTAGGGCTGCATAGATGACCTATCTTCCTCGCCGAGCGCATTCGG
>CAXDNE010000332.1:0-7522 GCA_963990595.1 uncultured Methylobacterium sp. | reverse complement strand
AGATTGCCTCTTGTCTCGTGGGCTCGGAGATGTGTATAAGAGACAGGCGCATGCCCTCGGTGGCGCGATGCAGGTCGCCGACGCAGGTGGCGATGCCGGCCCGGGCCGCCTCGGCGGTCTCGGCGGCTGACGAGGAACGGGCCGCGATCTCGCCCGTGGTGGCGGCAAGCTCCTCGCTCGCGGCGGCGATCAGCCGGGCCTGCTCGGCCGTGCCGGAGGCGTCGTGCGTCATCCAGCCGATCGAGGTGCCGGCATCCGAGGCCGAAGCGGTCAGGCGCGCCAGCAGGGGCAGCCAGTCGCGATCGAAGGCCGGAGCGGCCTCGGGGCGCGGTCCCGTCTCGACCGGAGCCACCGTCGGCGCCTCGGCCGGGGTGAGCGCCTTCACCGGGGGTTGGGCCGCGTCAACGCTCTGACGCTGCCGGCGCAAACTGAACATGCGGGTCTCTCCGACACTCGAATCGGAGAAAATGTCGCACGGATTCTTCAACCAATGGTGAAAGATGAACTTGCGCTTCCGTCCCCGACGGGGCGGGCGGATACAGCAAAGCGGCCGGATGTCGCGCGCGAGGATCCCCCCGGACCAAACTTGGTCCGGGGGGGCAGGTCTTTACTCCCCTGTCAATGCCGCTTTGGTGCGGGACCACCAGCCCGCGCGCTTCGGCCGATCCGGATCGGCGGGCGGCGTCAGCACGACCGCGACCGGTTCGGGGGCCGGCGTCGGTGCGAGCTCGGGTTCGGCCGGCGCGGCGGCGGTCTCCTGAAGGGCCGGGGCGGCAATTTCCGGCGCGGAGACTGGCAGATCCACCGCGGTCTCGTCGCGCAGGACCGGCGCCGCGGCCTCGGACGCCTCGGCCACGGCCTGCGCGCTCACCGGCTCCTCCGCCGGCAGGGCCGCTGTCTCGCCCGCGGCCTCCGGAGCCTCCTCGGCGGCCTCGCGGGTGCGACCCTCGCCGCGCCCGCGTCCGCCCCGGCGGCCGCGGCGACGGCGGCGGCCGCCCTCCTCGTCGGTGCGCGCCGCCTCGTCGGGTCCGGCGACGGCCTCGTCGGCCTCCCCGGCCTCGGCGGCGACAGGCTCGGCCGGCTCGTCGGCGGCCGGCTCCTCGCCCTCCCACTCCTCGTCCTGTCCGTCCGCGTCCGGGCGCTCGCCGGCTTGGCGCTCCTCCTCGGAGCGGCCCTCTTCGGAGCGGCCCTCTTCGGAGCGGCCCTCCTGGCGACCGCCGCGCCGACGGCGACGGCGGCGGCGACGGCGGCCATCGCCGTCCTCGCGCGAGCCGTCCTCGCGGGCCTCGGCGCGGCCCTCCTCGGCCTCACCCTCGGCATCCACCTCGGCCTCAGCCTCGCCCTCGACCTCGTCGGCCTCCTCGTCCTCCTCGTCGAACTCCATGGCGGGGGAGATCGCCTGGGCGCGCACGCCCGTCACCGGGCCCTCGGCCCGCTGGGCGGGATCGCCCCGGTCGAGCTGGAACGCCGCGGTGGCGGCCAGCCGCTCGTCGGCCGCGATCGTGATGGTCACGCCGAAGCGCGTCTCCAGCTCGCGCAGGTGCCCGCGCTTCTGGTTGAGGATGTAGAGGGCGACCTCGGTGCGGGTGCGCAGGACGAGGTTGTGAGAGGCCGACTTGAGCAGCGCCTCCTCGATGGAGCGCAGGATGTGCAGCGCCACCGAGGCGGTCGCGCGCACGAAGCCCGAGCCGCCGCAATGGGCGCAGGGGATCGAGGAGGATTCGAGCACGCCGGTGCGGATGCGCTGGCGGCTCATCTCCAGGAGGCCGAAGGGCGAGATCCGGCCCACTTGGATGCGGGCGCGGTCGTTCTTCAGGCACTCGTTGAGCTTCTTCTCGACGGCGCGGTTGTTCCGCTTCTCCTCCATGTCGATGAAGTCGATGACGATCAGGCCCGCGAGGTCGCGCAGGCGCAGCTGCCGGGCCACCTCCTCGGCCGCCTCCAAGTTCGTCTTGAGGGCGGTGTCCTCGATGTCGTGCTCGCGGGTGGCGCGGCCTGAGTTCACGTCGATCGAGACCAGGGCCTCGGTCGGGTTGATGACGAGGTAGCCGCCGGATTTCAGCGAGACGTGGGTGGAGAACATCGCGTCGAGCTGCTGCTCGATGCCGTAGCGGGCGAAGATCGGCGTCGGGTCGCGATAGGGCTTCACGACCTTGGACTGGCCGGGCATCAGCATCCGCATGAAGTCCTTGGCCTCGCGATAGGCGTCCTCGCCGGCGACCAGAACCTCGTCCAGATCCTTGTTGTAGAGGTCACGGATGGCGCGCTTGATCAGCGAACCCTCCTCGTAGACCAGGGCGGGGGCCATCGAGGTGAGCGTCAGCTCCCGGACCGACTCCCACAGGCGCATCAGGTACTCGAAGTCCCGGGCGATCTCGGGCTTGGAGCGCGAGGCGCCGGCGGTGCGCAGGATGACGCCCATCCCCTCGGGCACCTCCAGGTCCTGCACGACCTCCTTGAGGCGCTTGCGGTCGGCGGCCGAGGTGATCTTGCGGGAGATGCCGCCGCCGCGGCCGGTGTTGGGCATCAGCACCGAGTAGCGGCCGGCGAGCGACAGGTAGGTGGTGAGCGCCGCGCCCTTCGTGCCGCGCTCCTCCTTGACCACCTGCACCAGGATGATCTGGCGGCGCTTGATCACCTCCTGGATCTTGTACTGGCGGCGGTAGTGGCGGGGCCGCTCGGGGATCTCGGCCAGCGCGTCGCCGTTGCCGCCGACCTGGGCGATCTTGGGCTCGGCGTCGGGATCGTCGGATTCCTCGTCCGACTCCTCCTCCGAATCCTCGTCGGACTCGTCCTCGTCGTCGTCTTCCGACTCGTCCTCGTCCTCATCGTCGTCGGACTCGTCGTCCTCCGATTCGTCCTCGTCGTCGGACAGCTCGTCGGCCGCGCCCCGCGCCGGACCGTCCCGGTCCGACGTCTCGGCGGCGTCTTCAGCGGCCGCCTCGGCCGCGAACTCGTCCGGGACGTCCGCCACGGTCAGCGCCTCGGCCACGGCGATCACGGTCTCGGGCTCGACCGTACCGTCGTGCTCGCGGGCGGGCTGATCGGCCTGCGTCTCGGCCGGGGCGGCGTGCGCCGTCTCGGGCTCGGCCCCGACAGCCGGCTCGGCGATGTCCCCGGCCTCAGTCTCGGAGGCGAGGGCCTCCTGCACGGCCTCGGCATTGTCGGCGAGCGTATCGGGCATGACGGCCGGATCGATCCCGGCCTGTGCGGTCAGGGCCGTCTCGACGCCGTCCTGGGCCTCGTGGGCCTCGTGGGCCTCATGCCCCTCGGACCCGTCCTCGGCGCTCACCGTCGCGTCGGTGTTGCGGGCACGGGCTTCGGCCCGGCGGCCGCGGGAGCGGCGCGGCGAGCGGCGGCGGCGCTCCTCGCGCTCCCGGTGCTCCTCGGCGTCGCGGGCCTCCTCCTCGAGGAGCGCCTGCCGGTCGGCCAGGGGGATCTGGTAGTAGTCGGGGTGGATCTCGTTGAAGGCCAGGAAGCCGTGGCGGTTGCCGCCGTACTCGACGAAGGCCGCCTGGAGCGAGGGCTCCACCCGGGTGACCTTGGCGAGATAGATGTTGCCGCGCAGCTGGCGCCGGTTGGCGGCTTCGAAATCGAATTCCTCGACCCTAGACCCGTGGACCGTGACGACCCGGGTCTCTTCCGGGTGCATCGCGTCGATCAGCATTTTGTTGGCCATGTCGGACTCTCGGCATGGCGGCCGACGTCGTTCTCCGTGCCCGTGGTCCCGGCGGTGCCTCGCCCGACGTCAAACCCGTCGGGCGGGGTACCGGCCTCGTCGCCGAGGCGGATGGGTTCGAGGGGAAATTGCCGTCAACCGCCGTTCGGCGCCGTGGGCGCCTGGGGTTGAACTCGGCCGGGTCGAGGGACGGACCGGTGCGACGCACCTCCTGCGCCTCCGGGGCACGCGCAGCGCTATGCTGGGCCGTGCGTCCGTCCATCGTGGTCCCGACCTCGCGAAACAATCTCGGCCGGATGGGACCGGCCGTGAATTCCTGGGGCGGCGGAAAATCCGCCGCGTCGTGCGACACCTGCCCGATCGGTGCGGACACCCGTCGCCGCCAGACGCGCCGAAAGGCCCGCCGCGACACCGCGCCCGTTTTCACGAGGAATTCGGCCACGTCCGCGGGCCGTTGCGGCGACCGGCGGGACCGGAAAGGGGTCGGTATCATTACAGACCGCCGCGCGGATTTGGCAAGGGTCAACCGTGAACTGATGTCACGGGCCTGTCACGGCGCCCGGAGGAGGGGGCGGTCGCGGCACGGACGCCTTCGCGCAGCGGGGGCAGGGCTGAGCCCTACTCCGCCGCTTCGAGCCGCGGCGCCATCCGGGCCAAGGCCGCCGGCTTCGGGCCGCCGGTCGCCCAGTCGAGCAGCTCCACCGTGTGGACGATCGGGATGCCGGTGCCCTTCCCGATCTGGGTGGCGCAGCCGATATTGCCGGTGGCGATCACGTCGGGGCGCACGCGCTCGATATTGGCGACCTTGCGGGCGCGCAGCTTCGCGGCGAGCTCCGGCTGCAGGATGTTGTAGGTCCCCGCCGAGCCGCAGCAGATATGCCCCTCCGGCACGTCCTTCACGGTGAAGCCGGCGCGCTTGAGCAGGGCCTTGGGCTCCGTCCGGATGCCCTGTCCATGCTGCATCGAGCAGGCCGAGTGGTAGGCCACCAAGAGGTCGCTCTCGGCCGAGACGGCGAGGTCAAGCTGCGCCACGTACTCGGTCACGTCCTTGGCGAGCGCGGAGACCCGCCGCGCCTTCTCGGCATAGGCCGGGTCGTCGCGGAACATGAAGCCGTAATCCTTGATCGTCGTGCCGCAGCCGGAGGCCGTGACCAGGATCGCGTCGAGCCCCTTGGCGATCTCCGCATCCCAGGCGTCGATCGTCTGCTTGGCGTGGGCGTGGGCCGAATGCTCCTTGCCCATGTGGTGGGTCAGCGCCCCGCAGCAGCCCTCGTTGGCATGCACCACCTCGATCCCGTGGCGGTTGAGCAGCCGGATCGCGGCCGCGTTGAAGTCCGGCCGCAGCACGCTCTGGGCGCAGCCGCGCAGCAGGGCGACGCGCTTTGCCGCCTGTCCGGTGCCCGGCGGGAACCGCCCGGGCCGGTTCGTCGGCTCGCGGCCGGGGAGTCGCGCGGGGGCGAGGTCGAGCATCGCGGCGAGCCGGTTCCCCACTCGGGGCAGCCGCGCCACCAAGCTCCGGAACGGGGCGCCGAGCTTGGCGGCCGCGAGGGCGAGCCGGAAGCGGTTCGGGTAGGGCAGGACCTGGGCCAGCAGGGCGCGCAGGAACCGGTCGCCGGCGGGGCGCGGATAGGTCTTCTCGATATGCGCCCGCGCGTGGTCGACGAGGTGCATGTAGTGCACCCCGGACGGGCAGGTGGTCATGCAGGACAGGCAGGACAGGCAGCGATCGACGTGTTTGACCACCTCCTGGGAGGCCGGCTTGCCGCCCTCCAGCATGTCCTTGATCAGGTAGATCCGGCCGCGCGGGGAATCGAGCTCGTCGCCGAGCAGCAGGTAGGTCGGGCAGGTCGCCGTGCAGAAGCCGCAATGCACGCAGGTCCGCAGGATCTTCTCGGACGCCGCCATGGCGGGGTCGGCGAGCTGGGCGGGGCTGAAATTGGTCTGCACGGGTCGCGTCCTCGGCGCCTCGCCTCCCCGGGGTCGGGGAGGGGCGAAATCTGAAGCTTACAGTCCGGCGTACATCCGGCCCGGGTTGAGCACCCCGGCCGGATCGTGCGCCGCCTTGATGCCCGCGGTGAGCCGCATCAGCGGCTCGGCCAGCGGCTGGAACACCGGCACGGCGGCGCGCACGGCGTCGGGGGCACGCACCAGCGTGGCGTGGCCGCCCTGGGCCTGAACCGCCCGGCGCACCGTCCCGGCGCCGGCATCGCCCTCCGAGCCGGTGGCGAGCCAGATCAGGCCGCCCCCCCAGTCGAAGAACCAGCGCGCGTCGCGCTCCGCCGCGATCGCCGCCGCCAGGGCCGGGCCGTGGGTCGGCGCCGTGGAGATCCGCCAGAGGGCGGCGTCCCGGGGCTCGGCCAGCGGCGCGGCGTCGCGCACCGACCGCCAGAGGGCGGCGGCCTCGCCGTCCACGATCTCGGGCTGGCCGTAGCGCTTCAGCAGGCGGCGCAGCTCGCCCGTCCGGTAGTCGATGGAGTCGGAGAAGCCCTCGAGGCGCATCAGCGTCCGCGCCTGCGGGGCGCCGATCCCGGCCGGCAGGTGGGCCGCGCCGGTGAGCTCGAAGGGCGAGCCCAGGGCCTCCGACAGGGCCGTGACCGCCCGGGCGTCGTCCAGGTCGGGGAAGACCAGGGTGGCGACCCGCTCGCAGGCCGGCAGGACCTTGAAAGTGACCTCGGTGAGGAGCCCGAGCGTGCCGTGGGCGCCAGCCATGAGCTTCACGAGGTCGAGCCCGGTGACGTTCTTCATCACCCGGCCGCCCGACTTGATCGCCTCGCCGCGCCCGTTGATGAACCGCACGCCGATCAGGCTGTCCCGGGCCGCCCCGGCGTTGATCCGGCGCGGTCCGGCATTGTTGATCGCCGCCACGGCCCCGAGGGTCGGCGTGCCGGCGCTGCCGTAGAGGCCGCGCAGGTCCATCGGCTCGAAGGGCAGCATCTGGCCCCGGGAGGCGAGCAGCGCCTCGACCTCGGCCAGGGGCGTCCCGGCCCGGGCCGCCACCACCATCTCGGCCGGCTCGTAGAGCGTGACGCCGGTAAGCGCCTTCGCCGAGAGGGTCGCGGTGTCCTGCGCGGGCCGGCCGAGCCCCGCGGCGGTCCCGCCGCCGGCGAGCCGCAGACGCTCGCCCCGCCCGGCCGCCGCCCGCACGATCTCCCCGGCCTCCGCCTCGGTGCCGGGCTCGTAGACGCCCATCGTTTCCGTCCCGGTCCTGTCTGTATCCATTCCAGAGGGGTGTCGCCGGAACAGCCGGCGGATTCAAGCCGGGGTGGAGTCGCGGGGTTTCAGCGGTCGGGTTTCCTCCGCCGCGCCGCGGAAACGGCTTCTTCGGGCCGCGGACCTACTCCGCCGCCACAGCCCGCGCCGGACGCAGCCGCGCCATGACGTGGCGGCGCAGGCCGGCGATGTCGAAGATCCAGACCAGAACCCCGTAGACGGCGATGCCGGCCGGGACGAGCACCGCCAGGGCGGTGGCAGGCGGCAGGTGACGGAACGGAGCGAGCGCCAGGCCCATCGCCGCGCAGGCCAGGGTCGCCACGCCGATCTCGCCCCAGGGCAGCGTGAGGCGCTGCGGGCCGGTGAGCGCGCGCCAGCCGAGCCAGGCCGCGGCGGCGGCGAGGCCGAGGGTCTGCGCCAGCGCGACCCCGACCCCGCCCATCCGGTCCGGCAGGATCAGCAGGCCGGCGCCGTTGGCCGCCAGCCCGATCAGGGCGGCCGCGATTACCGGCAGGGTCCTGCGGCGGATCTGGAAGACCGGGTTGAGGGCGTAGAACATCATCGACAGGCAGAACAGGCCGGGCATCAGCACGGTGCTGTAGCTGTCTCTTATACACATCTGACGCTGCCGAC
>CAXDNE010000331.1:0-7543 GCA_963990595.1 uncultured Methylobacterium sp. | reverse complement strand
GCCGGAGGTCCGGATCCCGACAGCATCGACCTGATCCTCGACGCCGTCGGCAGCCGCGCGACGCGAGCGGAAGCGAGCCGGCTCGCCCGGCCTGGGGCGGTCATCGTGCATATCGGGCTGCTGCCGGGAGAGGAGGGGCTCGACATCCGCAAGATCACGCTGCAGGAGATCGTGGTGTCGGGCAGCTACTGCTACACGATGCAGGAATTCCGCGACGTGGTCGGCGCCCTCGTGCGTGGCCGGATCGGTCCTCTCGACTGGGTTGAAGAGCGGCCATTGGCCGCCGGAGCAGGCGCCTTCGCCGATATTGACGGCCATCGTGTCGCTGCGCCGAAGCTCATTCTCGTGCCGGAGCGGGTGCTCTGATCTCGGCGCATCGCAGACATTCGGTGCGATACCCGGGCCGGAAGCGAGGCGCGAGCGGGGTTGCGACCGCCGCCCCGGCCCGGCCCCCGGTCGCTCCTGCGCCCTCAAGCCACCTTCGGCCCCGTCAGGACGCGCCAGTACACCGCCGAGAAGCCGAGGAACGCCGCCGCCCACAGAACGCCCGCAGTCGGGAGGAGGGCCCCGGTCCAGGCCGTATGCAGCGCGGCGCAGATTCGCGCCAGAACCGATGCCGTGGCCAAGACATAGACAACCTGCACCGGTGGCGTGGCGCGCAGCGGCCGCCCCGTGTGTCCCAGGCTCGCCCGCGACATCACCGCCAGCGTCATCACCCCGACGGCCCCTCCCGTCCAAGCGTGGAGACCCGCGCTGGCCGGTATGAGCCCGAACGCTGAGACCCCGACGAGGACGAAGCCGAAGGGAACGAAGGCATAGGCCACGTGCAGGATGAGCACGAGAGGGTCACGCCAAGTCCGGTCGCCGGCCCAGCGGGACAGGCGAACGGCCTGGACCAGTCCGGCGGCGATCAGGCCCGCGCCTGTCGCTCGACTGCCCGGCGCGACGGTCCACGCGACGAGGGAAGCGATGGCGAGCGCCATCGAGCCCTTGTCGAAGTTCCCGAAGGCCGCTGGCAGGCGGCCCGGGTTCGCGCGCGCGAGCCAGTTGCGGGTGAAACTCGGTACGATGCGCCCCCCGATCAGCATCACCATCGCCAGGGTCGCGGCAATACCGACCCGGATGCCGTACTCGGCGGTGCCCGACAGGCGCGCCTCGACATGGAAGAGGGCGTTCCCGACAAGCAAGGCCGAGAGGGCGCCGAGCACCTTGAGGTTGCGCCAGTTCCGTCCGGCCACGACCTCGCGGGCTATGGCGGCCGTGAGGAGCACGAGGAACGACAGGTCGAGAAGCATCGTCATCGACCAGCCGAGGTCGGCCGAGAACGCCACCGCGAATCGGCCCGTCAGCCACGCCGCGACGAGCAGGAGAAGGGGAAAGCCCTGCAAGGGCAATCGTCCGGTCCAGTTCGGGACCGCGGTCAGAAGGAAGCCGGCCACGACCGCTCCGGCAAAACCGTAGAGCATCTCATGGACGTGCCAATCGCGGGGCGCGAACGCCGTCGGGAGCGCGAAGTCGCCGGCGAACATGGGCAGCCACGCCAAGATCGCGATGCCGGCGTAGAGGGAGCCGAGCAGGAAGAACGGCCGGAAGCCGTATGACAGGATCGCGGGTCCCTCGTAGGCCCGCAGGCGCGGTATCGGAGCCATCGTCCACCCTCCTGGGGCTGCCCGCCCGCCGTGCTGGGCCCGCCGAGCGGCCTCTCTCGATAGTGCGCCGGATCACGACGAGGCATGATTCAGATCAAGGCTCCCGCGGGTGTGCGGCGCATCCTGGTCCGGCCGAGAGCATCCTTCCGGCGGCCACCCGTAGACGACCCTGCTTCAGCCCGTGCTCGACGCATCCGTCATGACGCTGCCCGCCACGGCCGCCGCCAGCGCGGGCGTCGCCCGCTCGGCGAGGAGCGCCCGACTGGACGGCGACCGGAATGTCCTATGAGCGAGTTCGCCGCCGCCCTGACACTCTTCCTCGCGGCGCACGCGGTACCGGCCTCGCCGCGCCTGCGCACCCGTCTTGTCGGACTGCTCGGTCGCGGCCCCTACCTGGCGGTATATTCCCTCCTCTCGCTGGCGCTGTTCGCCTGGCTTGTCGTCGCGGTGCGGCGGGCAGACACCGTGGCGTTGTGGGCGGCGGCGCCCTGGCAATGGTCCGTGACGCTCCTTGTGATGCCGCTGGCCTTGTTCCTGCTCGTGGCCGGTCTGATCGCTCCGAACCCGCTCTCCGTATCGCTGCGTCCGGGGAACGAGCCCGGCCCGATCGTTGAAATCACGCGCCACCCGGTGCTCTGGGGATTCCTGCTCTGGGCCGTGGCCCACATCCCGCCGAACGGCGATCTGACCTCCGTCGTGCTCTTCGGCACGATGACTGTCTTCGCCGCCGTCGGCATGCCGCTGCTGGACGCGAGGGTGCGTCGGCGCCTGGGGCGCGCACGCTGGGAGACCCTGGGCGGAGCCACCTCGGTGCTTCCCTTCGCGGCGCTGCTCGGCGGACGTGGCCGGGCCGGGGGCTTGCGGCGGCTGGTCCTGCCGGCAATTGCCGCCGGATTGCTCTACGCGTGGTTCCTGGTGGAGGGGCATGCCTTGCTGATCGGGCCCGACCCGCTCGCAACGCTTCGCGCATTCAGCTGATTCACGCCCGTCAGGCGCGCGCCAGTCGTGCTCGTCGGCCTGGGGGTCGGCGAGCCGCTTCGCTGTGCCGGGCCGGATGGCACCCAGTGAGCCGCCTCGGCCGCTATAGGCGTCACCATTGGTAATGCGCGGCTGAGGGGGGCAGGCATCCCATCGCCTGACACGCCTGGTTATGTGCGCCTATGCAGTTCTGCCTTCGTCATGCGCGAGGCCGTCACTCCCGGAAACGGTATGACGTTGTCGCCTAGGGTCAGGTCGAATTCATTCGCGTGGTGCGGACGCCCCTTCTTCGCAAGGACGCGGATGGCGGCTTCGGCGTCCCTTCCCTTCGCCAAGCGCCGTTGAATGCGACGTTTGATCCAGATCGGCGTTTCTTCTTTGATCATGTCGGTCCCCTCAAGCCCGAGCGACAGATTGATTTACGAACCGGGCCGACTTCTTGTCTCTAAATTCGGTGGGCCAGGTTCCGATGATTTGATCGTAATCGCGGCATTTCAGGCACCAACATATGTTATTATTTTTGTCTGAATATTGCTGAGTGCAAAATCAATTTTGGCGCAATGCGTCGAATTGGTCGGATGATTGGAGGGGGTGCTGGTCTTTATTGAGACATGGCGTGGTGCGCGCGGCGGCGCCTCGTCCACAACCAGCAGGCATCGACCTCCGATCAACGACCGGACCGGCTTCAAGTCCCCTCAGCGGCGCGCTGCGACGTTCACCAAAGCCGGACGCAACGTCCACCTATCCGAAGCTTGAGCCTCAAGGCGCGCAGGCGGCTTTCGGCGAACGGATGCTGCAGGATGCACGGAGGCGCACGCACCGGAGCCGAGACGGCCGAGGCCCGGAGCGTATCGTCCGGGACGCGAGAGGCCGTTGGCGAAAGGCGCACGCGCAGATTCGCGCCGCGTTGGCCTGATGGTGGACCGTTCGAACACGCTCAGGCTCTCGAGCCTGCACGCGTCAGCTTCCCGAGCTTCCCATGCGCTTCCCGATCGGAGGTCCTGGGAAGGGCGCGGAAAAGCGCAAGGGGCCGGCGATCCGCCAACCCCTTGCGCTGTCGTGCCGAATGGATGGTACCACCGCCCCGGCTCGAACGGGGGACCCCCAGATCCACAATCTGGTGCTCTAACCAACTGAGCTACGGCGGCACTGGCGGGCGGTGTATCGTGGGCCGCGGCAGTTTTCAAGGCGATGTGTGCACGGTGATGCGGGCTCGGTGGAAACCGGGCTGTTTCGGCTCCCGGACCGACCCGCACCGGGGCCCGGAGGCGCGGCCCCGTCGGCCGCACGGGACAGCGGGCGCGTCCCGTCTCGCCCCATCGGGGCGGGCGCGTTTGCAACGCGATCGGGCACGGCTCTAACTGCGCTCCTGAGGTCGACGTGTCGCTGTGACCGCGTCGGCTCGATCCAGGGGCGAGGGGACGGACGGTGAGCGCGCGACAGCCAGCGGCGGCCGCGGGCGGGGGGCAGCCCGCCGCCGGAAGGCCAGCAGACGTGCGGGACCGGGACGCGGTCCGGCCGGGCGGCCGCACCCGCCGGCGCTGGACAAGCACCGGACTCGTCCAGGCGCCGGGGCGACTGCGCAGCCTCGTCCGCCGGAGCGAGGGCGGACTCGTCGCGCTGGCGACCCTCGTCGGCTGCATCGCCGGCTTGGCCGTCTCCGGCATGACCTGGGCGACGCAGAGCCTGCGCGAGCTGCTCTTCCTGCTGCCGTCGGGCATGCGGCTCAGCGCGGCCGACACCGTCGCGCCGACGCTCCTGCTCATCGGCCCCTGCCTCGGTGGCGTGCTGCTCGGCCTCCTGATCGCCGCGGTGCATTACGTCCGCGGGCCGCGCAAGCGCCCGGCCATCGATCCCATCGAGGCGAACGCCCTGCATGGCGGGCGCATGTCCCTGCGGGACAGCGTCTACCTCGCCTTCCAGAACGTGATCTCGAACGGCTGCGGCGCCTCGGTGGGGTTGGAAGCCGGCTATACACAGATCGCTTCCGGCCTCGCCTCGCGGCTGGGAATCGCCTTCGAGGTGCGCAGGAGCGACCTGCGGACACTGGTGGGCTGCGGCGCGGCCGGCGCCATCGCGGCGGGCTTCGGCGCCCCCCTCGCCGGGGCCTTCTACGCCTTCGAGCTGATCATCGGCACCTATTCCATCGCCACGCTGACGCCGGTGGTCGTCGCGGCGCTCTGCGGCAACCTGATCTCCCGCTCGCTGATCGAGACGCAGCCGCTGGTGGATCTCGGCGACATGCAGGCGGTCACGACCTCGCACGTCACCAGCATGGAGATCCTGCCGAGCCTCGCGCTCGGGCTTGTCTGCGCGGCCCTGGGCATCCTGATCATGCGCGGGGTCACCCTGGTGGAGCGGCTGGTCCAGGCCTCGGGGCTGCCGCGGCCGGCCGGACCCGCCTTCGGGGGGCTGTGCGTCGGCGCGCTGGCGCTGCTGGCGACGCCGCAGGTGCTCTCGGGCGGCCACGGCGCCCTGCACATGCACTTCGCGGCGGAGGAGCAGGGACACGGGATCGCGGTGCTCGCCGGCCTGTTCGCCGCCAAGGCGGTGGCCTCGGCGATCTCGATCGGCTCCGGCTTCCGGGGCGGCCTGTTCTTCGCCTCCCTGTTCCTCGGCGCCATCGCGGGCAAGCTGTTCGCCGCCCTCGCGCCGGTGCTGGTGCCGCCGCTCGCGGGGTTCGGCCTCACGCCGCTCGCCTACGCGGTGATCGGCATGAGCGCGCTCGCCGTGGCGATCATCGGCGGCCCGCTGACCATGACGTTCTTGGCGCTGGAGGTCACCGGCAGCCTGCCGATCACCGGGGTCGTGCTGGCGGCGGTGATCGCCTCCTCGCTGACCGTGCGCAAGACCTTCGGCTACTCCTTCGCCACCTGGCGCTTCCACCTGCGCGGGGAGAGCATCCGCAGCCCCCACGATGTCGGCTGGATCCGGTCGCTGACCGTGGGCCGGCTGATGCGCCGCGATCCCGGCACCGTGGCGGTGGACATGCCGCTGCCCAGCTTCCTGCGCGCCCATCCGCTCGGCTCGCCCTCCCGGGTGATCGCCGTGGACGGGCGCGGGCGCTATGCCGGGATGGTGAACGTCCCCGAGGTGCACGCGGCCGCGCGGAACTCGACCACCGGGGCACGGCCGACCCTCGCAGAGCTGCTGCTCCACACCGAGGATTTCCTCACGCCGGGGATGAACGCCAAGGACGCCGCCGCCGCCTTCGACCGCACCGAGAGCGAGGCGCTGCCGGTGGTCGACGGGCCCGAGACCCGCAAGGTGCTGGGACTCCTCACCGAGAGCCACACGCTCAAGCGCTACAGCGAGGAGCTCGACCGCCAGCGCCGGGCCATGGCGGGCGAAACGGATTGATTGTCAGGTCCGGGTGTTGACCGGATACCGGCGGGCAACAACCCTGGCCCCTCCAACCGGGGCTTCGCCGAGGCCCGCTCGCCGCGCTCCGAGACCCGATACAGTGAGAGGACCCATGGCCGGCCAACCCAGCAGCCAGCAGCGCCGCTACCGCATCGCGGTGATCCCTGGCGACGGCATCGGCAAGGAGGTGGTGCCCGAGGGCGTGCGCGTGCTGGAGCAGGCGGCCAAGCGGCACGGCTTCAGCCTCCAGCTTGACTGGTTCGATTTCGCCAGCTGCGACTATTACGAGCAGCACGGCCGGATGATGCCGGAGGATTGGAAGCCGCAGATCGAGACCCACGACGCCATCTTCTTCGGCGCCGTCGGCATGCCGGAGCGCGTGCCCGACCACATCTCCCTGTGGGGCTCGCTGATCCTGTTCCGGCGCGAGTTCGACCAGTACGCGAACCTGCGCCCGGTGCGGCTGATGCCGGGGGTGAAATGCCCGCTCGCCGACCGCAAGCCCGGCGACATCGACTTCTGGGTGGTCCGCGAGAACACGGAGGGCGAGTACTCGAACGCGGGCGGGCGGATGTTCGCCGGCACCGACCGGGAATTCGCCCTGCAGGAGACGATCATGACCCGCCACGGGGTCGACCGGGTCCTGAAATTCGCCTTCGAGCTGGCCCGGAAGCGCCCGCGCAAGCACCTGACCTCGGCCACGAAATCGAACGGCATCTCGATCACCATGCCGTACTGGGACGAGCGGGTGCGGGCGATGGCCAAGGCCTATCCGGACGTGACCTGGGACCAGTACCACATCGACATCCTGACGGCCCATTTCGTCCTGAACCCGGACCGGTTCGACGTGGTGGTGGCCTCCAACCTGTTCGGCGACATCCTGTCGGATCTGGGGCCCGCCTGCACGGGCACGATCGGCATCGCACCGTCCGGCAACATCAACCCGGAGCGGGTGCATCCCTCGGTGTTCGAGCCGGTCCACGGCTCGGCGCCGGACATCGCCGGGCAGGGCATCGCCAACCCGATCGGCCAGATCTGGTCCGGGGCGATGATGCTGGAGCATCTCGGGGAGCACGAGGCCGCCCGGGAGATCGTCAGCGGGATCGAGCGGGTGCTGTCCGAGCGGACGCTGCGCACCCGCGACCTCGGCGGGAATGCCGACACGGAGGCCTGCGGCAAGGCCGTCGAGCAGGCGCTGGGGTAGGGTCGGTTTCAGCAATCACGCTTCATCCCGAGGACTGCTCAGGATGAGACGCGGGTCCCCTCTCGCGTGCGGGAGAGGGACAGGGTGAGGGATCAGGTCCGTCCGGAGGAGGCGCGACGTGAACGCACGTCGATGCCGTGCCCGGTCCTGAAAAGTCTCGTCTCTCACCCCAACCCTCTCCCGCACGGGAGAGGGCGTCTGTCGCGCTTCGCTCCGCCGAACGGCCGGGTTCAGCGCGGGCGGCGGCGCACGCTCACCACGTTGCTCGCCGGCTCGGCCTTGCCGGCGGCGGCCGGCAGGGTGTCCAGCGCGGTCTTGACGATGGCTTTGGCGTCGAGGCCGGCCTCGG
>CAXDNE010000330.1:0-7589 GCA_963990595.1 uncultured Methylobacterium sp. | reverse complement strand
ATTGCCTCTTGTCTCGTGGGCTCGGAGATGTGTATAAGAGACAGGTGCCGCGCCATGTCGGCGAGCAGGCGCTCGACCGCGACTCTGGCCTCCTCTGTAAGCTGCCGACGGTCGCGGCGCAGCTCGACCACATTGATGCCGACCCGCACCTCGGCGAGGAGATCGGCCGTCCACTCCGCGTCCTCAGGTGGGAGCGCCGCCAAGCGAGGGGCGAGCAGCCCGACACGGTCAAGCATGACGGCCGCGAGTTCGAGACCGCTCTGCGCGCCCTGGCGCTCGGCTGCCCGGGCAAGGCTGCGCCGGTTTACGGCCCGGAGCCGGTGCGCCGACCAACCGGCACCAACAGATCGGACGAGGCGCGTCACTAGCGTGGCGACCCACATCCCGACGATGATCGACACCGCGGAGTTGGCGAAGGCGGCGAAGTCGCCGGCGTAACTGCTCTGGAGCGCGATCACGGCCGAGCCGTTGACCGCCGCGCCCATCGCCATCGGCGCTGTCCGCGGCTGCGTCATGCAGACCCCGCACAGTATGAGCGCCGGCGCGAGCGCCAGCGCGAGCATCTCGAAGCTCGTGGCGAGTGGCAGCACTCCGAACAGGTAGACGGCCGCGACGACGGCGCCGAGCACGGCCGAGTTGGCAAAGCCGAGAATCGAGGGTGCTGGGTCGTCCTGGGCAGCGTAGAAGCAGCAGCCGACCGATGCCATCATCGGCGCGCCGGCCCCGTCCGGCCACCCAGTGGCGATCCAGATCCAGCAGGTGAGCAAGACGACGAGGAACACGCCGACGGCGGACAGGAGGGCCATACCGTGGTCACGGTGGCGGATTGTGCGCGCGGCGGCCGTGTACCGGAAGGCGAGTTCCTCCCTTATGGGAGTGCCGTCAACGACATGTTTTTGCAGGATCCGGCCGTCCTGACGCAGGTCGATGAAGTCGCGCAAGCGCGCCACGAGGCTGGCGAGCACCAGATCCGACCAGGCGCAATCCTTGTGCAATACCGGATCGACCGCATCTGCGCCGGCCCGCACCCGCGCCGCCTCGGCTGGGTCCGTTGTCCCCGAGGCGATCCAGGCGGCCATGTCGTCGAGGAGCGCGCGTACTCGGGTCGGTAGCGCCCTGGCTTGCTCCAAGGCCTCGATCCGGTCAGCGACCGCGGAGACGATGGGCAGGAACATCAACATGTGCTGGCGCAGCGTCGCCATGGCTCCGACCGAGCGCTCGGCCCCGGTCATGTCGTAGCGAAGCGGGGTCGCCAGGGCATCGAAGGCGATCGCGTCGGAGGCGAGCTTCAGCCGCTTGGCCTGGGTGTCTTTCGTCGGGCGCGCCCGACCGAGCACGTCGGCGACCCAGCCGCGCGCCTCGCGCAGCCAGAGATCCAGTCGCGCGGCGATCATGGGCGCTACGGACTGAGGCAGCACGATCGTGTTGACGAGGCTGGCGCAGAGGATCCCGAGCGTGATCTCCTCGGCGCGGGCCACTGCGGTGTCGAACATCGTCCCGGGCTCGCCCACGGATGGAAAGCCGATCAGAGCCGCCGTGTAGCCGCCGAGCATCATCAGGTAGCTACGCGGGGTGCGGTCGAGCAGGGAGAAGTACAGGCAGACGGACACCCAGACCGCGATGGCGAGCGTCAGGAGCTCGGGCGAATTGACGAGGTTCGGCACGAGGGCGACGCTCACGACAGCCCCCAACAGGGTGCCAAGCACCCGGTAGAGGGCCTTGGCTCGGGTCGCGCCAGCTAGCATCTGGCTGGTAATGTAGACGGTGCCCAGTGCCCAGTAAGGCCGGGGAAGGTCGATCCACATGGCGAGGTACAGCGCCAGCACCGCTGCCGCAAAGGTCTTGATCGCGAAGGCCCAGTCGCGCCAGCCCGGGAGTGTCATTCCGCCGCCTCCCCGCGCGCCCCGCCGTCCGGGAACGCACGGATGTGCTTCTGAAGCGCGTGGAAGACCCTCAGACTCGCCTCAAGATCGGCGGTGTCGACCTCGGCGAACACCTGCTCCCGCAGTTCGTTCAGTTCGGCCTCCATCTGCGTGACGGTCCGCTGCCCGATCGGAGTGAGGCTGAGGATCTTCGCGCGCCGATCCGTCGGATCTTCCTTCCGGATGACCAGTCCGGCCGCGCAGAGCTGATCCAGCAGCCGCACCAGCGACGCACCTTCGATGCCGACCGCCTCGGCCAAAGCATTCTGGCGGGGCTCGCCATCGAGGCGCCCGATGAGGATGAGGGGAAGTGCGGTCGCGTCCGAGACACCGTGCGACTCCACGACGGCGTTGGCCGCGCGCCGCCACTGACGTCCGGCCAGCAGCAGGGTGTGCGTGTAGGCTTGGCGAATCTGCTCCAGACGCTGGGGCATACGGTCGAACCTCTCGCAAGATGCCGGGAATGGAGTTCGATCATCTCCTGTCAGACTTATAGATAGCATGCTATTTTTTAGCCTGCAAGCATCGGTGTGCGCCGAACGGCAAACTTCGTACCAGGGTCTGTCCTGCACGCCGGACAACCGGTGAGCCTCTCCCACCTGTAATGAGGACGCCCATTCAGCCGGCGCGATGAGCAACCTCTACAGCCGCAGCGACCGTTTTCGGGATGCATTCAGGAATGGCTGAGCGGCAGCAATGGGCGCCAAGCGGCCGGCCGGATCGGGCTGAAAATTCTTGGTGGCGGCGCAGGGGAGCGGCATGACCCGGCGCCACCTGGGCAGGTGACCCTGCCCCAGCAAACTGGTCCGCGCCGAGCTCAAGTTTTTCGGGCATCCTGAACCCGGAAGGAGGGTGGATGCCATGCCTCGCAAACGCTTCACGAACGAACAGATCGCCTTTGCCCTGCGGCAGGCGGAGAGCGACGAATGTGGTCGGATGCGGTTGTATGTGTTCTGCCATAGACCGATCACGATCTGTGCCTCCTTCAGCGAGTAGAAGATCTCCTGGCTCAGGCACTCGTCGCGCAGCTTGCCGTTGAAGCTCTCACAGTACCCGTTCTCCCACGGAGAGCCCGGCGCGATGTACTGGATCTGCGCCCCCGTCTTGGCGACCCAATTGCGTAGTGCCTTTGAGATCATCTCAGGGCCGTTATCGCAGCGGATGTGCTCCGAGATGCCGTACAGGCACATGGCGTCGGCCAGCGCCTCGATCACGCCGACGCTGTTGATACGCCGCGCCACCTTCAGCGCCAGGCACGCCCGGCTGTGCTCGTCGATCAGCGTCAGGATGCGCAAGCTTCGGCCGTCGTGGGTCTGCGCCTGCACGAAGTCGAAGCTCCAGACGTGATTGCGGCGGAGCGGCTGTAGTCGCACACACGAGCCGTCATTCAGCCAAAGCCGGCTGCGTGGCCTATGTCGATTGGGGACCTTCAGCCCCTCGCGACGCCAGATGCGCTGAACCCGGTCCTTGCCCACCCGCCAGCCAGCTGCCTGCAGTAGCGCGGTGACGCGGCGATAGCCGTAGCGCCCGTACTCGGACGCCAGGGCGACGATGGCTCGGGTCAGCGCATCCTCGTCGGCCGGCAGGGTGGGCACGTAACGCTGTGTGCCCCGATGCTGGGCGACGATCCGGCAGGCGTGACGTTCCGAGAGGCCGTACTTCTCCCGGATCCCATCCACCGCCTGCCTGCGTCGCTCGGGGGCTATAAGTTTCCCGAGGCGACGTCCGCGAGCACCTGCTTTTCCAGGGACAGGTCAGCCACAAGCCGTCTCAACCGGGCGTTCTCGCGCTCCAGGTCCTTCATCTTCCTGGCCTGGTCGACTTGGAGGCCGCCGTACTCCTTGCGCCAGCGTGAGTCACTCTGCTCAGAGATCTCCGCCTCCTTGCACGCCAGCGCCAAACTCTTGCCTTGTGCCGTCTGCACCTCGATCTGGCGCAGCTTCAGCACCACCTGCTCCGCGCTCGTCTTCTGACCTCGCCGCATGTCCGACTCCCTCGGTCCTGGCTGATCCTCTCAATCAGCCCGGTCCAAAGCCAGCCGGTCAGGTCAGTACCACTCCATGTTGTCGTTGCGGAATGTCTTAGAGAAGTTGCGATCGAGACCCCAATAGATTTTAGTCATTTCATGCCCGACATGCTCGGTAAATCTAAGGTGCCTTGTGAGATCAGCGTCTTGCTCCCATGTTACGCCTTCCCGCTGCCAGAGATGATAATGCAGGCTTTCTTCAAAGCGCGCCGAGAAGACAGTCGCGCCTCCAAATGTTGCGATCACGCGGGGACTCAGAACAGAGATACAGTACAGCTTCTGCTTCTTCCCCTTCCTTTCAATAAGCTGTTCATACTTCGATCCTAGTGTGAAGCAATCGTAATGAGGGCTAACAATCTTCTCGGCGATGTTCTTGATCATCTCTCGATAGGCATCTCTGTTCCGGTTCTCTATGATTGCAGTCAGTGCCGTATCGTTGGCCGGCACTAGACGCGGGTATGGAGAGCCGTTCGGCACCGCCTTGAGATGGTCTGTGAACAACTGATGACTGTCGTGGACATTTAGTTCGGTGGGATGAAATACGTCCAGCGTTTCATCGATGTAGCAATGCCATTCGCTCAGGTCCAAGTCTGGCGACAGGTTACAAAGTGTGGCATGGCAGATAGCAACTACTCGACCTGATCCTAGTGCCACATCCAGCAAGGCTCTTTCAACGTCGACACGAATGGAGCCTTTGCTCTCACAACGCTCGCGCTTGGAATGGTAGACCTCCAGAGGCACCCCGGGAAACATTGAGGCAAAGCGGCTCTGATACTCATCACAGGCGTCAGTCGATGGACCAACTATCAGTGACTTGAGCCCCTCCTGGTATCGTCTTCCGGTTTCCTCAAGTATCACGCCGGTCTTATTGCTGGATGTTGGCCCAGACACAAATCTTAAAAACATACTTATCTCAGTAAGTACGCGCGCAACATGACAACCCCGCCTTCATCGAGGCAATAATAGTGAGCGACAATGTGGAAGATGAGGCTCAAACACTCGCCTGAGCCGCGAACATACCCGCAACTCATTCGCGAGATATGCGCTGTTTATAGACTAATACGTCAACATTGCCAACGACATCTCAAGTTGTATTGTATTCATCTGAGATTTTTGTTGAAAATAACAGTTATTTCTCAGTCATTCTGAAAGTGACGGGCGAACCGGTAAACTAGCTGCTGGACGGATATGCTAACCGCACTCACGGATCTGGATGAAACAGCTTTACCCCCGCTTCGTGGTGCTCGTGTCGTGGGAATGGGTTTGCGAACGGTATCCCTAGGTTAGGCTTGACTATGACACAGAACTCTCACACAAGACGGTACTTCGGTTGTCGTTCTGAAAGCGTCTTATCTCTGTAATCGGCGGTAAATGGGCGGTGGTTATACCGTAAATCGGGAGTTCGATCCTCTCCACCGGCACCAGCATTTAGCGAACGGCCACAGGAGGTTAGGCGAACCCTCCGGGCACGACGACCGCGACGCTCACGCAGCGGTCCCACGCATGGTCCCTCAGAATCGCCGGCTTCGGTGCGGCCGATAGGGCCAGGGCATCCCGGGACGGGTGCTGACCGACCGGACCGGGTGAGTGCCTTGCGCGCGGGATGGGCTACGGCGCGAGAATCTCGAAATCGATGCCCGCGTGATTGTAGGTCGCATCCCACTCGCCGCCATCCGCAAGTCGAAATCCGAAGTACACGGCCCAATCCAACCAATCCGTCTGCTCCTGCCAGTCATAAAACTCGGCCGTGGACCCGAATGCCCGGTCGAACGTCATCTCGAACTGCGCATACGCCGAGATGGTGGGGAGTCGGCCATCCTCGAAACTGACGGAGGACAACGCGATGGACCGGGCCTCGATGGCTCCCGTCCGGTTCAGAAGGCCGTTCGCGAAATGCACGTCCTCCGGTTCGATCCTGGCGTAGAGCAAAGGTTCGATGGTGGCCCGCACGAATTGCCACTGGTCCCTCGGCCACGATCTCCGCCGACCCCGCCCGGTCCATAGCTGTTCACAGCGGATGAGAGCGGGCGGAAGGAGGGGCGCCGGATCCTCGGTCAGGTCAGGCGCACCGTTCTTGAGTCGAACCATGACAATGTGCGGATGCATAGCGCAACCATAACACGAATGGTTTCCGCGACGATGAGACGGCAGGCGCCACCAGCCGAAGGCTTTCTACGCGTAGGCGAGATCCGCACGCCCGAACTCGACTTCGCCTATGCCCAAGCGCGCCGATCGGTCGACCGCTCCGGCAGTCCGGCCATACGCGGTCGTTCGTAAGATACGCGTGCTCGGCGAAGACCGTCCTGATGTCCGAACATCCCGCGTTGGCCCATTCTTGCACGTTGTAGCCCGGCATCAGCTTCAGGACGTCCGCGACGGTGGCGCGCATCGCGGGTCTCTTTCCAAGCCAAGCGTAGCCTGCGGCCAAATCGATATACGACAACCAGTACGGGCTGCCGGCGACGGACTGAGCTCGAGTTTGGCCGATCGGGCGGGGCGTCGAGGATGTGAGGTGACGAAGCAGGCGTGACGGCTAGGCTGACGCGTCCCGCCAGGAGACACCGCCATGCCGCCCCTGCCCACCCGCTTCGCCGGACTCGTCCGGGCGTTCGCGCCGCTGTTCGCCCACGACTCGTGGCGACACGCTCAGATCCTGCTGGTCGACGCGAAGCCGGCGCGCCATTCGCAAAGGATATTCTAATTCGTCTCACCTTCTTGCAATCCGGCCATGCGCAATCCCTCAACGATCTTCTGATACTCCACGAGGAAGGTTGGATTACGCGACCAATCAGCGTGAGCCCATTTCTGCACGGTGTAGCCGGGCATGAGCCTGATCAATTCCTCGACAGCGTGCCTGGCCTCTTCCTTCTGACCAAGCCAAGCACTTGAGGCCGCCAAGTCGATATAGGCCATCCAATACGGACCGTCCGCGACAGAACGATTGCACCATAGGACAGCCGATTTCCATTGTGCCTCATGGGTATAAGCATGGCACATCCAAAATTTCCAAATATTGATCAAAGGGTCTCGGGGGCTGAGTCTCAAGGCTTCGGAAACCAAGGGCCGAGCCTCGCCCGAATGTCCCTCCAGAATCTTGGTCAGGCCAGCGGTCGCATAGGCCGCAGCTAGATTTCGATCATTCTCGATAGCGGTCTGATATTCGCTCTGGGCTTGATCGAGTTCCCTTCTCATCCTGTGAATATCGCCCTTCACGAGATGAGCCACAGCGTTATTCGGATCTAGTATTAGAACTGGCGAAATCAGTTGGTCCGCCGTTTTCAGATCACTCTGTATGTCGTCGCTCCAGCGCGAGGCGACAAGGGTCGACAGCGATCGAGCGAGGCCGATCTTGCCGGATAGCAACTCGCCATCGATGCTCAGAGACTTTGAAAATATCTTGCGCGCACTCTCTATATTTTCTTTGGTTCTTTTTCGGTTGTAGACAGCCCATCCCTGCATCGAAAGATCGGCGGCCGAAGGATTGCTCGATCTTTCATGGATGATGCGCAGGCTTTCGGCCTGCGTAAGCTGGACATCAAGCGACCGCGCAAGGCGCGCCACGAATTCAGCCTGTATCTCACCGAGGCGGCTGCGCTGGCCCTCGAAACGATCGGCCCAAAGGTGCGCGCCCGTCTCGGTGG
>CAXDNE010000329.1:0-7607 GCA_963990595.1 uncultured Methylobacterium sp. | reverse complement strand
TCGCCGGAAACTGCAGGATCAGCGACCTGCTCTCTATGCTAACCTAAAACCCTCGCTTCAGGAGCGCGAAGTTGTCCTGCATCGAGAGGACGCTGCCGAGCATCTCGGTCCGGGCGCAGGCGCCGGCGCCGACGAGGCCCAGCCAGCCCGCGGTCGGGCGGGCGCTGCAATCGGCGAAGCTGCCGTAGAGGAACAGGGCGACCGGCAGCGCCAGGGTGGCGAATTTCACGAGCGCGAACACCTGCCCGAAGAAGCCTCTGCGCGGGCGCCGCGGCGCGTCCCGGTCCGCGTCCCAGTCCGATTCGTCCGGATCCCGATAGGACCGGTCCGCGTGAAACGGCGCCGCGTCGAAGTCGCGATCTCGGCGATACATGGCGTTACTGTGCTCGGTCTGATTTGATCAGACTAAGGCTGCCACACTTTCGTGAAGCGCGGACTAAGGGGAATGTTTAAGGTCGCCTGAACGCGCGTCGCCCCAGGCCGCCGGACCGGGCGGCCCCGTTCCGGGCGACGCTCGAACCGCGGAGCGCGTCACGCCGCGCGATCAGGTCCCCGCATCCAGCGCCTCCTCGTCGCACAGGATCTTCGACGAGCGCGCGAACTCCGCCCGCAGCGTCGCGTCCTGGCGGCGGCCCGGCCGGTCCGCGGCCCGCATGTAGTGCCGCTCGAACACGCGCATGACGTGGGCGACGCCGCTCTCCGCGACCGAGCGCAGATCGTCCTGGAAATAGGTCCCGCGATTGTGCCAGCTGGTGATGATCTCGTAGGAGGGGAAGTAATCGACCGCATCGTGGTCCCGGCAGACCTCGTCGACGGCCGCCCGCAGGGCGGACTTGCTGTAGGTCGTCGACAGCAGCACGTGCCGGTTCTCATAGGTGGCGACGAGGGGCACCGGCGAGACGGTCAGCAGGATCTTGAGGCCGGGATTCCGCTCGCGGACGAGGGCGATGAACGCCGCCAGATCCGCCCGCACCTCCGCCGCCGTCATGTTGGCGAAGCGGTACAGGGATGGGTCCGGCGGTTGTGCGATGACCCCGGGGGCGACCGGGAAGACCGCGCCGTCCACGGTCGATTCCCAGATCTCCGTGAGACCGACGGTGAAGATGAACAGGTGGCTGTCCTCGAACATCCGCCGCACGGCGGCGAGGTGCTGGGGCAGGGCCTGCGCCACCGCGTGGTCCGACGCGTACCCGTCCGGCTCGATCTGCGGCCGGAACGGGTCGGCATAGCGGCCGTCCGGCCGGATCCAGGCCACGTCGCGCGGCTGGAACAGACCGTAGCAGCGGCGGGCGAGCTGCAGCAGCTGCCGGGCGCTGTAGATGTTGCCGAACCGGGCGCTGAACAGGTCGGGCCCACCCGGGCCGCGCTCCGTGACGTGGTAGTTGAACCCGCGATCGATCAGCGTGCGCGCGATGTGCTGCGCGAAGCAGCTGCCGGCGGTGGCGATCCGATCCTCCGGGGTGAGCCGGAACTCGGGCTTCGTCACCGGGTCGAGCTCGGCCGGTGCGACGCCCGCCACCGCCCGCCGCCAGAAGTGATGATCCGGCAGCTTCGCGTAGGGGTTGGAACCGCGCCGGGGCCCGGGGCGCGCCAGATGTTCCAGGTCGCGGTAGCGGTCCGCCTGCGAGGCCAGCCGGTCGACCTGGATCGCGGCGCGATCGTGGCGCGCGTACTGGGCGAAGGCGCCGGTCACGAAACCCTCCAGATCGAGGACGCGGCCAGGTGCGCCCGGCGTCTTGAAGTCGTAGCTGCCCGTGAGGCCGAGCCGGTCCGCCACCGAGGGGTAAACCGGCCAGACCGGGCCCGACAGCAGCGGATCGGCCAGGAACCGCTCGGCGTCGCGCACCGAGGCGGACAGGTCGGTCGTGTCGAGCACGGCCGAGGCGATGCGCGCCAAAGCCGCGAGCGTGGGGTGATTGACGGCGTGGCAGAACGGGGCGAGCCGTTTCAGGTCGCCGAGCAGCGCCGCGCCATCGAGGCCGGCCCGCGCGAAATCATCCGCGAGATGGGCGTCCGCACTCGCCGCGTGGTCGAAATAGCCGAGCCGGTCGAACACGTCTTCACGGAACAGGCCGACCGTCTGCTCGATCGTCAGGCCGCGCAGCCAGCCGTAGAGCACCAAGGCCGAATTGTATTCGTGGAGGGGGCTCTCGAGGGAGGCGTCGCCCGCCCGGGCGTAGACCAGGTCGGGGTGGAAGGCCGAGTAGTAGAAGGTCGGCCAGAGGCGCACGCGCTCGGCCTGCCGCGCGGGGATGACGGCCCTGTCGTCGGCGAGAAAGGCGAACTCGGTCTGCAGCAGGACGATGTCGCTCGCCGCCACGGTTTCGGTGCTCGTCACGCCGAGATGGACACCGTGGATCTCGGCGTCCGGCAGCATCATGCGCAGGCACAGCGCCAGGACGGGGGCTTGGCAATTGCCCATCACGGTGAGGCGCGTGACGCGGGCATCGGGCGGTCCGGCGAATTGCGAGCGTCCCTCGTGGCGCCCGTGAAGCTCGAAATGGAGGCGCGCCGGCATCCCCGCCGCTTTCACATCGGGGTTTGCGGCGAGGTAGCCTTCCGCATTGAAATTCTCGTCGGTGGAGAGCTCAAGCCGATTGTCTGTGATCATGATCCGACCATCGAAATCGCGGCGCAAAGCGAGACCATGCGTCGGAAGAGGTGAGCCCAAGATCGGGCCGGCAATCGGGCACCTTGAGCGGGCCGATCATATCCAGAGACCGTCACCATCCCACGCCTTAGGTTCCTGCGCCTCGAGGGCACAGGATGGCCCCAAGATCCGCCGGCTCGCCTCGAAGCCGGCCGGGACGGTTCGGTGCCACGGGAACGGCATCACGACGACCCGGTCGGTCGCGCGGACCGAACTGATCGGTACGCTACCGTAAGCGAGCAACCGGGAGTAGTACGAAGCCGGATCCGGCCTATGACAGATGCGGCGGGCCGGCAACCCGGCCCCAGGTGCGGCCGCGAGAGCGCAAACCGGCTTCGTCCCCCGCTCCCGACGCGCCTCGGCGAGCGCCGCGGCGGCTCAGGCGGCGAGGGCCCGCTTCACCGTGGCGCGCAGATCCGCCAGGGAGAAGGGCTTCGTCAGCACGTCGGTGACGATGGCGTCCAGCCCGCGCGCGCGCTCGCGCTGATCGGCGAAGCCGGTCATCATCAGGATGGTCAGATTCGGGAAGTCGCGCTTGGCGGCGAGCGCCAGCGCGATGCCGTCCATGAGCGGCATGCGGATGTCGGTGAGCATCAGGTCGAAGCCGCCATCGGCCTCGTTGAGCCGATCGAGCCCGTCGCTGCCGTCATTCGCCGTGACGACCGCGTGGCCGTCGATCTCGAGCCCCCGCTTGAGGAAGCCCCGGACGGTCTCTTCGTCATCCACCAGGAGGATGCGCGCCATGTGGTCCCGTAAACGTCTCCGATCCGCGAGCGCCCCGCCACGATGGCGCCACGCTCCCGAGGTCACGACAGACACCGACGGATCCGCCGCCTGTCAAGATGTCACAGTGCGAAACGGCGACATCCTCGCAAGGAGCGGCCAAAATGCCGCGCCGCCCGACGACTTCGGTCATGCATCGAACAGATCCGGATCCCCGCTGCCGTAATCGACCACGCCCACGAAGGGCAACTGGCGGAAGGCGTGGGCGGCATCCATCCCGTAACCGACGACGAAGACGTCGGGGCAGGTGAAGCCGACGAAATCCGCGTCGATCGTCACCGCGCGCTTGCCGGGCTTCTCCAGCAGCACGGCGGTGAGCACCCGCCGCGCCCCGCGTGCCATCAGCAGGTCCTTGGCGAAGACGACGGTCCGGCCGGATTCGAGGATGTCGTCCACCAGCAGCACGTCCCGCCCGCGCACCTCGCTCTGCACGTCGCGCAGGATCTCCACCTGCCCGGTCGAGACCGTCCCGGTGCGGTAGCTCGACAGGTGGACGAACTCGACCTGCGGCGAGAGGCCGACCCGGTGCAGCGCCCGGAGCAGGTCGGCGGCGAACATGAAGCTGCCCTTGAGCACCGCGACGACGAGGAGGTTCTCCGGCCGCGCGGCCAGGATCTCCTGGGCCAGTTCGTCGTTGCGCTTGGCGATCGCCGCCTCGTCGAACAGGGTTCGGACGCGCCGTTCAGGGATGTTCATCTCACGTGTCCCGGGAGCCCGGTGGCGGGACGGGATCCGCCCCCAACGGCGACGGTCTTAGCGTCCCGGGCGTGCCGGGGAAACTCCGGATCCGCCGGGACGGGGGTCGTCGCGGCGCAAACGCCGGTCCCGATCTCAGGCCTCGGCCATCTGCCGGAACGGGCGCAGCAGCCGGATCAGCCGGCCCTTGCGGGGCGCGGGCTCGTCGGCCGGCATCGCGGGAACCGCATCCGGCCCGGCTTCCGCGTCCGAAACGTCCCGGCCCTCCGCCGGCTCGACCTGCCGCACTTGGTCCAGGACGTCCGCCACGATGCGGGGAATCGGATGCTCGTGCGCCTCGAGGAGGAGCGACGCGGTCCATAGCCGGCTGGCATTGGCCAGCGGCAGCGTTCCGCAGGTCAGGCGCTCCATCAGCATGCGGTCGGCCAGCGAGGCCGCCAGAGCGCTCACGATCTCGAGTTGATCCTGCTGTGTCGTGCTATCCATGGCGGTTTCGCGCTAATGAAAATAGTCGATCTTTGCGGGACGACGATCTTAGGCGGCCAATTTGGGCGATTCTATAGCATCCGCCCGAATCCGGCTGCAGGTCTCGGCGTCCGCGCCTGCCGATCATCGCGCGCGAGGGGCGGATCCGGACGCGACGACAGACATAACGACGGACGCGGGCGTGCCGGCGGGATCGAGGGCGAGCGCAAGCTCGGGTTTGACGGCCGAAAGCCGCGATTCGTGGCGCTCGGACCGGAGCCGCATTCCCCGATCCGGCCGGTGCCGACCTCGGCCGAGCCGACGTTCGAAGGCCTGGTGAAGAACTGGCCCATGGGGCGCCTTGCTGGAGCCGGGACTTCGCCGCCCAGGCTCCGAGGCCGTGGAGTTTGGCGGCTTGCGCAAGTTTCGCACGGGGCAGGCGCCAGTCCGTCTTGTTGGAAAGGGGGCTCACCCCGCGGGGGCGCAGCGGCCCGCCGTGCATGGGCCGCACGGAAACTCAGGCCTTTGCGGCGGCCACTCACGGCCCTGTCGGCGGCCGTAGATTGTAGCCCGGCGGTTGCGCCCGCTCGATCGCCGCAGCCGCTCGGAGCACGTCGGCCTCGCCGAGGCCGCGGCCGACGATCTGGAGGCCGACCGGCATGCCGTCCGAAGCGAGTCCCGCGCAGACAGAGGCTGCAGGCTGGCCCGTCAGGTTGAAGGGGTACGTGTAGAAGACCCAGGACACGAGGCTGCGGTCGTCCAGTCCTTCCGGGATATTCCGGCCTGCTTCCAGGGAGGAGATCGGCAGCGTCGGTGACAGGAGGACATCGTAGGTGGTGAAGAAGGCGACCATCCGGTCTCGCAGCGCGTAGCGCGCGAAAACAGACTCATAGTAGGCGCGCATCTCCTGAGCGAGAGCAACGTCGAGCACGTCGGCGACTGCCGGGTCCAGCAGAGCGCGGTGGCCTTCGAGGACACCGCGCAGGCGTGTGCCGATGCCGGCGTAGAATTCAGCGGCCCAGAGATCGGCCGGATCGGACTCTAGGACAGTCTCGACCTCTTCCACGATTGCCCCCTGGTCTGCCAGAGCCATGGCCGCGGCACGGGCAATGGCAACGACATCAGGATTGGGCCGCGCGTAGCCGAGGGTCGCGCTCCAAGCGACCCGCAGGCCGGCGACGGAAGCCCCAGTCGCACCCAGAAGGTCGGGCACGGGTCCCGCCACTGCAAAGGGATCGCGCGGATCGTGGCCGGCAACCGCCGACGTCAGCAGGGCCGCATCGGCCACATTGCGCGCGAGAGAGCCGACATGGGCCAAGGTCGGCGTTGCCGATGTCGGCCAGACCGGGACGCGCCCGAACTGCGCCTTGAATCCGACGAGGCCCGTCAGTGCCGCCGGGATGCGCAGGGAGCCGCCGCCATCGGTGCCAAGGGCGAAGGGCGTGACTCCTGCCGCGACCGAGGCGGCCGCCCCGGCGCTCGACCCGCCCGGTGTCTTCGTCAGGTCCCAGGGATGTCGGGTGATGCCGGTGAGCGGCGAGTCGCCGACAGGCTTCGCCCCGAACTCGCTCGTCGTGGTCTTGCCGACGATGATCGCGCCGGCGGACCGCAGGCGCTCGACCGAGGGCGCGTCGACGGTGGCGACGTTGCCCGCCATGGCGCGCGAGCCCGAAGCGTGGGGGAGGCCCGCCACCGCGATCAGGTCCTTCACCGAGACCGGAAGACCGTGGAGCAGCCCCAGAGGGGACCCTCGCATCACGGCTTCCTCGGCCCGCCTTGCCGCGGCGCGGGCCTCCTCCGGCATCAGGAGGCAGAAGGCATTCAAGGAGGCTTGGCCCGCCTCGGCCCGCGTGAGGGCGCGCTCCGTGAGCTCGACCGGCGAGACCGCGCGGGTTGCGATCAGGCGCCGCAACTCCAGCGCGGTCATGAACTCGAGCTGGCTCATCATCGCTCCGCGCTCTGCAATCGAGGTGCACGGCCCCGGCGGGCGCAGCATCTCCATCAATTCCCGACGATGACGAAGGCGCGCAGCGTTGGGTTGGTGCTGTTATGATACTTCAAGAATATTTTGAAGGGCCGCATATATCGCCTGTCAAGCGCCATATCCAGGCTTTCTGGCTGAACGTGAAATCTACCATCGCGATGCAAGTGGTGCGATCCGGGGCGTTTCAGGGGATGTGCCGCTTCTGCCATCGGCGATGGCTTCGACAAGGTCGAACTCGGCGGAGCGGATGCTGATACGCGCCACCGAAGCCAGGATCAGCCAGCGATTCTGACGGCTCATATCCACGATCTGGTCCTCGGGCGACCGCCGATTGGGCGAGGCGCCGCTGGCTCCCTGCCGATCGATATTCGCGCCCGCGATCAGCGCGAGTTGGGATTATTTCGCCGACCGTGACGCCAAAAATTCCGGATTGCAAATTTTTTCGTATCGGTCTCTGATGATTCCGGCTCGAACCAGAAAGATATTGCTGCGCGCCGTGTTTCGAAAGCCGCGGGCGGCAGCCGACAAGTCGGATGCGGACGGGAAGCGAGCGCGCGGCATCGCGGTTGGGGAGCGGGAATGGGACGCGTGAGTGGACAGGCTGCGATCGTCACGGGCGGGGCGAAGGGGATCGGGCGCACCACCTGCGAGACCTTGCTGGCCGAAGGTGCCCGTGTATGCGCATTTGACATCGAGACGCCGGACTCGGCCGCAGTGGCCGAATTGCGAGCCGCTGTCGCTTCATGGAGCGATCGGTTCGTTTACCGGCGCGTTGACGTCACCCGTGAGGCCGAGGTCACGGAGGGTGTGGCCGCAGCAACGGAAGCGTTCGAGACGATCGACATCCTCGTGAACAACGCTGGGAAGGGGCCTGATCCCAGGCCGCTCGAAGCGATGAGCCTGCTGGATTGGGAAGATACGCTCCGTCTCAATCTCACAAGCGCCTTCCTGTGCTCACGGGCCGTGCTTCCGCACATGAAGCGGCGCGGATCGGGGCGGATCATCAACATATCGTCGCAGGCCGGGCGC
>CAXDNE010000328.1:0-7661 GCA_963990595.1 uncultured Methylobacterium sp. | reverse complement strand
GAGAAAGGAAAACGCGAGCACCACCAGTCCGTTCAGGCGACGACAGGCCTTAGTACCTTCCAATTCATCAATGTACACCTTGCGCGGGAGCCAGATTTTCTGGAGCAATCACCCTATATGGCTGTGAGGGCGCATCAGCGAAGGGTAGTCCAATCGCAACGACCGCCAGCGCTTCCTCCCGCCCGCGGATTGCGTGCATTCCGAGGTCTTGCGTTGAGAACCCTTCCGGGAGTGGGCCAAGGCGCCCGGCTAGGTCGGCCGATATGAGCACGGACGTCCCCAACGCCTTTGACAGAACCTCCAGCCGAGCCGTGGTATTCACCGCGTCGCCGAAGTAGGCGATTTTGTGCCGCTCCAACCCAATCTCGGCGGTCACTACCGGACCGCAATGCAGCGCCGCGCGGAACCGCGGCACTTGGCCGAAGCGCACCTTCCACACTGTCGCGTCCCGCTCGATGACTTCGGTGAAGGCCGCCACGCAGCGCAGGCAGGCCGCATTTTCAAGGCCGCGCCGCATCGTCCAGGTCACCAGGGCCATGTCTCCGACGTAGTCGTCGATTGAGCCCCCCGACCGGCGAACCGGCCCGGCCAAGGCGTTGAAGATCTGTCCGAGGTACTCCTGTGCGGCAAGGTCGCCGTGGCGATCAGCGAAGGCAGTCGAGCCGGAGATGTCGAGGAAGAGGAATATGCGCTCCTCGTGGAGCGGCCGGTGGTAAAGGCCGAGCAGCAGATTGGCGAAAACCCCTGGGCCGATCAGGTCGCGCACCCGAAACACGAAGATGACGAGGGCTGAGGCAACGAACGCGTAAGCGAAACCCGACTCAGTCATGATCATCATGACGCGCGAACTGTCCATGAGCCCAAGGCCATGGAGAGCCGCGTTCGTGATGAAATTGCCTCCCACGATCATTAAACCGTAGATCAACATCGTCGTCACGGCAAAGATTGGGGTCGCGGCGCGTCGGACCTGATCGCGCCACCGGGGCAGGAGTAGGCTGCGCTCGTAGAGGAGGATGGGCGTGCCGATGAGAGCGCCGCGCAGCGCCATATGGGCAGGAACGCCTATGTTGAAGACAGCGCAGTAGACTACTCCCGCCGCCGCCCCGATGGCCGGAGCAACGAACCAGGACAGCAGGTGGCCCAACGAGCGGACAGCGCGCTCAGCCTCACGCATAGCTCTTGCTATGCCCCAGAGGATGTTCGGTTGTGGCGGAAGGCGAGGCGGCGGATGTTGCACCTAAGCGCCGAGCCAACATCCTATCCACCGAGAGTGGTCCGGGGCCGCCGATGACCAGCGCAACGAGTCCCGCGAGATAGAGCAGGTCAGTTTCGTAGCCGGGCGGGCCAAACTGCGCGCCCGCGGGCGTGATCGCCTGCAGCTTGATCGAGCTGAAGCCGTACTGCCAATGCACAGTGAACATGGCAGTGAGCAGCACGATGGCCATGGGGACACTTGCCAGGGGCACCAGTGCACCCGCCAAAATAAGTATCCCACCGCCTATCTCGACGGCGATAGTGGCTAGCCCCGCCAGCTTAGGGAAAGGAACGTTCAGGGCGGCGAGCAAGGCGGGGAAGGCATCGAGCCCTCGCCCTGCCTTGGCTATGCCGTGTTCAAGGAAGCCGTAGCCGACGATTAGGCGGAGCGGCAGCGGCGCAAAACTAGAAAGCCGTGGGCTTCCAGCTATGACTGCGGCCGACACCCTTCGAACGCTATCCAACGCTGTAGGCACGGAAAGTCCCTTTTCGACATCGGTGCCACGTAGCCAGCAGAGCGTAGGCGACGGGATCCATTCCCTGATGTTCGCGCCCGGGATTTCCTTCGTTACACCGCTTCGTGCACTTGGAGAGGCGTAATGTGTGTTGGCGCACCTCCTCGCTTCAACGTCGCTTCCGAACGACGACATTCGTTATGGCGCACGACCGTGGACGTTGTTAACGATCACGCTTAAGTCGGTCGACGGCAAACTACTGGCAGGAGCTGAAGCGAACAGCCTGGTCGTGGGCATCACTCCAAATGCCTCTAACACCTCGAATGAGGGTGGCGAACAGCCGACGAATGTGGAGTTGCCCCCATCAAACCGGACACGGGGCCGGTTGCATCTGAGCACGGATGAACTCGCGCGGCGAGCGCATGCCGAGCCCACGGTGGGGATGGTGTTCGTTGTAGTCAGTGATCCAGGCGCCGATCCGCGCCAGGACGGTGTTGGCGTCGGGCCGGGGCTGGACGCGGGCATAGTCGCGCTTGAGCGTTTTGACGAACGCCTCGCTCACTCCGTTGCTCTCGGGCAAGCGCACCGGCGTGAAGCAGGGCACGAGACCCAGGGCTGCCGCGAAGGACAGCGTCTCGGTTGCCGTGAAGGCGGAGCCGTTGTCCTCCAGCCACTGCACGGGATGGGTGGTGCGCAGGCCGCCGAAGCGCGCCTCGACGCAGGTCAGCATGAGATCGCGCACCATCTGGCCGGTGACTCCGCCCGTCGAAGCCACCCAGGCGATCACCTCGCGATCATGGGTGTCGATGGCGAAGGCTACCCGCACCACCTCGCCGTTCCAGCAGCCGATCTCCAGCCCGTCCGAGGACCAGCGCTGGTTCGAGGCCGCGGCGATCACACGGCCCCGTGGGCGCGCATGGGTCGCCCGCTGGTGTGGCGCTGGAGGAGCAGGCTGTCCCGCTTCATCAGGCGGAACACCCTCTTGTGGTTCAGGGCGGGCTCGCCAGTGGCGCGCCGCGTCCGGTTCAGGATCGCCGTCACTCGCCGATAGCCGTAGGTCGGCCGCACGTCCGTGATAGCGCGGATGGCGATCAGGACGGCCTCATCGTCGGCACGACGATAGCGACCGCGCGACCGCGACCCACTCCGTATCTGCTCGACGAGGTTGGAGCGGGCGACGCCGAGCACGTCGGCCACGGCCTTCACCGGGAACAGCCCGCAGGCGGTGACGGCAGCGGCCACGCGGCTTTTTTTACCCGTGCAGCGGCCAGCGCCTCCTTGAGTACCTCGACCTCCAGCATCTTGCGTCCGAGCAGCCGCTCCAGATCGCGCACGCGAGCTTCCAACTCGCGCATCCGGCTGGCAGCGACTACCTCGTCGTCGGCTTGCACCGCCACCTGTCCGCCCTCGGCCATGCGACGCCTCCACCCGAATAAAAGGCTCGGTGAGAGGCCGTGGATCCGCGCTACCGCCGACACGGTCATGCCGGGCTGCATCGTCTCCTCGACGAAGCGCACCTTCTCGTGGGCGGTGTAGCGCCTGCGGCGCTCGCGCCCCGCGATGATCTCGATCCGCTGTGTGTCGTTCGGCATAGGCGCACGCCTAGGCTTCCGCCTAGGCCCTCACGGCTACGCCCGGTGTCCGGTCGAATTGGGGGCCGCTCCAGAATGACCGTTTTGGGAGGCAATGACGGCCATTTGCACGCCTGTCGTGGGTCGAGGCTGGGTGAAAGCGCAGAAGCGGTAGAAGGACCTTTTCTCAAATGCTCTGCTCACGGTCCGAATCGGTACCCTGCTGGCATCAGAATGGCCGTTCGGTGAACTGGAACATCTGACATGCAAGAGATTGGTCTACAATTTCGGAATTCGCCCGCGTTCTCACACAGCGTCGGTCGGAAGCGGACGATACGAAGCTTCGGATATCACCAATAGCGGTCCGCCTCACCCTCAGACGCGTGCTGCTTCTTCGTGGCGATCAGCAGGCCGAGGAAGACGACGGCTCGCCCGTGAGCCTCTTGGGCGCGTATGTCGCCCAGTTGCTGAACCACCTGTCAGCGGTGCCAGGAGCGCAGATCGGACAGAGCGTGGATTTAGCCGCGCTGCTCGTCGGTCACGGCATCCCCAAGTTAGCGGCAGCCCGGTCCGCGCGCTTCGACTATTCGCCTAGGGCGAAGGCTGCTCTGACTTTGAAGGCGGCGGCATTACGCTGGCATAGACACGAGCCGAAGCTTAGGCTGAGCAGGCGAGGAGTGCTTCATCAGAACTTTGCGCGCGTACATGGCGGCGTCCGCCGCTGCGATCAGCGAACTCGCCCCGGCGCCGTTCTCTGCGCTGAAAGCAGTGCCAACGCTGGCATCGATCCGGCGCCCTTTCAGCTCTGGTAGGCTGATGTCCCTCATGACAGCCTCAACCCTTGCTGCGAGAGAGTCCAGAACGGCGCGACCGGGGCAGCCATCGGCAACAATGACGAACTCGTCTCCGCCAATTCGCGCAACAGCATCACCTGGATGTACTGTGGTGCGGAGGCGGTTTGCCACCTCGACAAGCACCCGGTCACCCATGGCGTGGCCGAGTTCGTCGTTGATCGGCTTGAAGCCATTCAGATCGAGGTATAGGAGGCCGACTGCCTCAGGACGTTGGCCGAGAGCCCTGTCCAGATGGGTCAGAAGTGCCGAGCGGTTCAACAAACCTGTCAGTGCGTCGTGGCTCGACTCATGAGCGAGGTGGGTGCTTTCACGCCGGCCTCTTCGTGCATCGCGGATCGCGAGCAGGAGACAGAAGGCGAGTGGGACTACCGCCACGCAGGTCACGCCAAGCGAAAGTTTGACGTTCCGTTCGGTGGCGCTCTGCCCGTGGAGGACATTGCGATCGATGGTCGCCTGCTCTGTCTCGAGGAGCCGGCGAACCTCGTCCCGGATCTCGTCCATGACCCGCTTGCTCGTACCTTGCAGCATAACCTTCACGGCTGCCTCGAGGCCATCCCGGCGCCGGACTTCGACACTCCCCCTCAACTCCGCAAGCATGGCGTGCGCCTTCGCAGTGATGGATGTCACGGCCGCTGTGGCCAGACCGGCGTCTGCATAATCCGTCCGGAGCTTGACGCAGTTGATGTTGGCCAACTTGAGGGCGCGGTCATACGGCTCCAGGTAGTCGGCGCGCCCCGTAAGAAGAAAGCCGCGCTGTCCGATCTCCGCATCCTGCAGGGTCGAGAGAGCCTCGGTAAGATGACGGGCGCGCACGTTGGCCTGCAACAGAGCCTCTGCCGTGGATTGCGAGGCATCAAGCTGCACGTAGAGTTCGTAGGTGACTCCTCCGCACAGCAGCCCCAGCAGGACCGCGGCAAGCGCCAGTTTTGTTTCAACGAAGTGAATTAGAGTGGGCCGCATGCGAACCGCCGACGTGGTACATGCGGATCGTGGAATCAGAGTGGTTGCGGAATTGGCCCTCGATCTCGTTAAATCGTCAGTATACTGAATAAAGCATTAATCCTGCCGGCAGGCTCGGCCAGCAACGTGTCGAACCCCTCCGTTATGCCTTCCCGAGATTTGCCAACGCGATGAGGACCTTCGCGGCGGGCTCATGCGCCTCCAATGCGGCGAGGAAGTCGTTGCGAGCGATGCGACAGGCGGCCTGATGCGCGAGCCCGCAGATCGGCCGCTCATCGCCGTCAAGTCGTCGGCTCTTCGGCGTGATCGCGTTGCGCCGGTCCGCGGCGGCGCTAGATGTTTGGTCCCGCTCTGTGGCGGTTCGGTCGGCACCGCATGGAGGGACGTGGATCAGGGACAGGTTCGCCACGGCAGCGCCGCGACGACTGAGCGGCTGTGTTGAAGGTCAAGCCGTGAGTGGCTGCCCCGGCGCGCGATCGCGAACGATGGCGTTGAGCGTCACCAAGAGCTTTGGCACCACCGCCACGGGGGCGACCATCCTCAGACGGCCACGCTGGGTGAGCCGCTCGTAGAAGGGTCGGAACGGAGAGCCTCGCCGGATCGCGGTCAGGGCTGCCATGCACAGCACGCTCCACACAGATGTTCGCCCGCCCGCGATAGACCTGCGGCCCCGCATCAGGCCAGAGTCGCGGTTGATCGGAGAACACCGATGAGAGCCGCGAGCTGGGGGCGGCCGATGGTGCCGAGTTCAGGAAGCTGAGCCAGAAGCGTGCGCGCGGCGACGTCTCCGACTCCGGGAACGGACGTAAGCAGCAATCATCAAGGACGCCACGGTCAAGCGCTACTATTACGCCAGCCACAACCAGCTCCGGCAGCACCTGCAGCTGTTCGTGGATGCCTACAACTACGGCCGCCGGCTCAAGACCCTGCGCAGCCTCACGACCTACGAGTTCGCCTGCCAGACCTGGACGAAAGTGCCCGAACGCTTCAGCCTCGATCCGTCACACCACATGCCGGGACCGAACATCGAGTCAGGGCGGTGGCCCCGTCGTTCTCGCCGGCCGTGAGCCCATACGCGCCCGCATGCATCTTCGGCACAAAGCCCTTGACGGCAGCCTCGAAGTTGGACTGCGCGAACAACTGCAGCTCGGGGCGTTCGGCTCGCAATCACGGTGACCTTCGACATCTACGGGCACCTGTTCGAGGATGCTGGGGCGGATCAGAAGGCCATGCAAGGCATCGAGGCGAGGCTGATCGGGGGCCCGGCGTGATCGGATCCCAAACATGGACAATCAAATCAATACGAGGCGCAACACGCCCCAAAAAATACAATCTTTTCAATCGACACGCTGAGACTCTGACTTTCTCGGTCATTCATCTGTTCCCGAGAACGTCCGGCGGCGTGCCTGAATTTGTGACTCGTCCGATTTCGGCGACCCCGATCATCATCGTTCCGCGGACCCGCGGACCCGAAGTGCATCCCAAAGCGGCCTCTACTTGCCGCTCCGGCCAGCCCGCGGGCTTTCGGCTGACACGCCAGTCCGGTCGGCACGTCCGCGTTCCGCCTCCGGCCAGCCGGTGGGTGCACGGTCGAGCAAACGTCCCCCGGCGATACTGTTCAGACCCACTACCGAGCCGACGGCGACGAGGTGCACGAGCAGATCGGTCGCCGTGATGTCGTGCGGGTGGAAAGGGACCAGCAACGCCGCAGCGGCCGCAGCAGCGGCGAGGCCGCCAAGCGCGGCGGTGAGGTTCGGGCGGAGAGGACAGGCCCGACGTAGCATGAGTATTACAAGTGCGGAGAGAGGCAATGAGACGCTCATCAAGAAGACAAAGCAGCCGCGCATGGTCTCGGTGCCGGGAAGATCAGAGGCCGGCGCGATCCAATCGCGCAGGCAGCCGAGTCCACTGGCACCTAGCCAAAGCACAAGAGGAGGAAGCGGCAGCAACGCCCAGGTAGCCGATCGATCCGGCACACTGGTCTCGAAGGCTGCGACAGCAGCCGCGACCGCGGTCAGGACCGCACCCAAGGCGGCGTACCATAGGTCCGCGACGCCCAGCCGAGCCGAAAGGCCTTCGGTACTGCGAAGGAAGAATAGAATCAGTCCGAGCGCGACGGCTGCCATCCACCATATCAGGGCGCGAACACCGGGCGGCGGCAGGCGATGGACCGGCGCAAGCCCTGAGGCCAACTCGTCGATAAGGCGCCCGTGACGGTCGTCCTCAGTCATTTCCGCTCTCTTTCCCGGGGTCGAGCACAGACCGGAGCGACTTCAATGCGCGATGCAGGTTCACCTTCAACGCACCTTTGCTTCGCCCGGTCAGCGCCGAAGCCTGATCCAGGGACAACTCACGCAAGGCGAGGTGCTCCACCGCCTGACGCTGCCCGTCCGGCAACTTCGCCACTGCGGCTGCGAGTTGCCGGTCGCGGTCGCGAGCTTCCAGTCCATCGCCTGGGCCAGCAGCCGAGTCGGTGTGAGTTTCGTAGGCGAGAGGATCGTGAACCTCATGCGGGGAGGGTTTTAGGGCTGCATAGATGACCTATCTTCCTCGCCGAGCGCATTCGG
>CAXDNE010000327.1:0-7757 GCA_963990595.1 uncultured Methylobacterium sp. | reverse complement strand
GCGCATACACGGGCGGGGGGGGAAAGGCAATGTCGGGGTGGCGTCGCTACCCGGCGGTGACGCGGCGCCGGATGATGATACACCGCAGGACACGACACGAGCCCGTAAAGGTTCGGATCGCCGTGCCACCGTTCGCTGTCGTCGTATTAATGTGATCGTGCACGGTCGCGGGCAGGAGGACGACCGATCCATGCGCGGCACCAACCGCATCACCGTCTTCCGCGCCGGTCTGCGAGCCCTCGACCGCGAGGAGGCGGCGCTCGACGCCATTCTGCGGCAGCGAGTTCAGGAGGCACTGGACGATCCGCACCCCGTGATCCTGGCCGATCAGGTCTTCGCCGACCTGCGTGCCCTTCATGCCGAACGCCTGACAGCGGTCAAGCGAGGCCCATAGCGTAACACTGTTCTTGCCCATTACGGCCGCAACCCCGCCAGAGCCCGCCGCGCCCGGCGCCTCTGCAGCCACAGGGTCAGGCCGAGCGCCGTCCCGATCACCAGGGCCGAGACCGCCGTGGTCACCGTGCCGAGCGCGTAGATCTCGGGCGTCGTCACCGTGGTGGTCAGGCCCTGCAATTCCAGCGGCAGGGTGTTGCGGCCGCCGATCGCCTGGCTGGTGCGGGCGAGTTCGTCGAACGACAGGGTGAAGCCGAACAGCGCGACGCCGACGAGGGCGGGCGCGAGGATCGGCACCACCACGTGGCGGAGCGTCTGCGGGCCGCTGGCGCCGAGGTCGTGGGCGGCCTCCTCGTAGGCCGGGTCGAACCGGTTGAACACCGCGAACATGATCAGCAGCCCGAAGGGCAGCGTCCAGGTGAGGTGCGCCCCCAGCGCCGAGCTGTAGAGGCCCATGAGCGTGCCGTGGTCCTGCAGGAACCCCCAGCCGGTGACGGCGGCGAGCGCCTTGACGGCGTCGTCGAGGAGCCGGAACTCCAGGCCGATGCCCAGCGAGACCACGATCGAGGGCACGATCAGGCTCGACACCGCCAGGGCGAAGACGAGGCCGGACCCGCGAAACCCCTTCCGGAAGGCGAGGCCGGCGTAGAACGCGATCCCGACGGTGAGCGCCATGACCACGAGTCCGAGGGCCAGGGAGCGCCGCAGCGCCGCCCAGATGTCGACGACGCCGACGCCTTCCCACAGCTTGGCGAACCAGTGGGTCGAGACCCCGTTCATCGGGAAGGTCAGGCCGCCGGACGGGCCCTGGAAGCTGAGCGCCAGGATCGTCAGCGTCGGCCCGTAGAGGAACAGGACGTAGAGGGCGAAGATGCCGGCCAGCCCGTAGAAGGCGAGGCCGCGGGGCTGGTCCATCGCTACAGCTCCCGCCGGAGGTCGATCATCCGGGTGAGCCCCAGGATCATCAGCAGCACGGCGGCGAGCAGCACCACGGCGTTGGCGGCGGCGGCCGGGAATTGCAGGTAGGCCATCTGCACCTGGATCACCTTGCCGACGCTGGCGATCTGCTGGCCGCCCATGACGCCGACCGTGACGAAGTCGCCCATCACCAGGGTCGTCACGAAGATCGTCCCGATGGCGATGCCGGGCTTGGCCAGCGGCAGGATCACGGTCCGGAGGATCTGCGCGCCCGACGCGCCGGCATCGCGCGCCGCCTCGATCAGCCGCCGGTCGATGCGGGCGAGGCTGTTGAAGATCGGCACGATCATGAACACCGTGTCGAGGTGCACGAAGGCCAGCACCACCGCGAAGTCGGAGTAGAGCAGACCGTCGATCGGCGCGTGGATCAGCCCGAGGGTGCGGAGCGTGTCGTTGACGAGGCCGTTGCGGCCCAGCAGCGGGATCCACGAGATCATGCGGATCACGTTCGAGGTCCAGAACGGGATCGTGCAGAGCAGGAACAGCCCTATCCGCACCGTGCCGGAGCGGATGTGGAAGGCCAGGAAGTACGCGACGGCGAAGCCGAGCGGCAGGGTGATCGCCAGCGTCAGCACGACGAACTTCACCGTCGACATGTAGGTGCGCACCGTCGTGCAGAGGTCGGCCGACAGGCAGTCGTCGAACACGTCGGCGTAGTTCTGCAGGGTGAGCGCCGGGATGATCTCGTACTCGTTGTACTCCCAGAGCGAGACGATCCCGGTAAGCACCAGCGGCACCACCAGGAAGACCAGGAAGACGAGGGCGAGCGGCGCGGCCTGGAGGTAGGCGAGGGCGCGGCGGCGGGGCCGGGGCGACGCGGTCGAGCGCGTAGCCTGCGCGGCGGACGCGGCGGCGGGCAGGGCGAGATCGGTCATCGGGCTCGCCCCAAGACTCGCCCCACGCGCGCCGACGCATCCCTCATCCGCCGCGGGCGCCGATGGTCACACACCGGCTCCTGCGCAGCGCGACGCGCCCCCTCTCCCGTGCGGGAGAAGGTCGGGGTGAAGGGCCCGGTCTTTCCGGAGAGGTCGCATCCCTCACCCTGTCCCTCTCCCGCACGGGAGAGGGGACCGGCGTTCCGTCCGGCGGCCGCGTGGCCGCGCAGGATGGGCGATTCCGGCTGCCCGCAGAGGGGGGCGGGCGGGAAGGCGGCGACCGCCCTCACGCCGCGATGAACTCGTTCCACTTGCGCACCATGTAGGTGTTCTCGTCCATCACGGCGTTCCAGCAGGCGACCGCGCCCATCCGCGCGTCGAAGGAGCCGCCGTCGCGGGTGGCGCCGGCCTTCTCGATCAGGGTGCCGTCGGGGCCGAGGATGTCCTTCTCGGCGGGCTTCCCCTCCATCCAGAAGGCCCACTCGTCGGGCTGCATGTTCGCCTGGGCGGTCTCCAGCACGGCCGAGTAGTAGCCCTGCCGGTTGAGGTAGGCGCCGGCCCAGCCGGACAGGAACCAGTTGATGAAGTCGTAGGCGGCGTCGAGCTTCCGGCCGCTCAGGGTCTTGGGGATGCCGAAGCCCGAGGCCCAGGCGCGATACCCCTCCTTCAGCGGCTGGTAGGTGCAGGGCACGCCCTGGGCGCGGACCTTCGTGACGGCGGGCGACCACATCGACTGGATCACCGTCTCGCCCGAGGCCATCAGGTTCACGGATTCGTTGAAGTCCTGCCAGAAGGCCCGGAACTGACCGGCGCGCTTGGCCTCGATCAGCACCTTGATGGTGCGGTCGATCTCCGGCTTCGTCATGTTGCCCTTGTCGCCGTAGGTGTAGTCGCCGGTGGCCTCCACCACCATGGCGGCGTCCATGATGCCGATCGACGGGATGTTGAGGATCGAGGCCTTGCCCTTGAAGGCCGGGTTCAGGAGTTCCTTCCAGCTCGTCACCGGGATCTTGATCAGGTCCGGCCGGATGCCCAGCGTGTCGGCGTTGTAGACGGTGGGGATCAGCGAGATCCACGGGGTCTGTTCGCTGGCAAATTTTTTGGACTCCTGGCCTTCCAGGTAGAAGACCTTGCGGGGCGCCGTGCCCTGGTCGCCGATCCGCTTGCCCGCCACCTCGCCCTTGGTAAAGACGGACGAGATCTTGTCGGCGAGCTTGATCCGCCTGGCATCCATCCCGGCGAGATTGCCGGACGGCAGGATCTTCTTGAGGCTGAAATACTCGGTGTCGATCAGGTCGAAGGAGTTCGGCTGGGTGACCGCGCGCTTCGTCACCTCGTCGGTCACCACCGGTATGTACTCAAGGGTGATGCCGAGATCCTCCTTCACCTTCCGGGCGATGTCGGCGGATTGGTTCACCGCGGTGCCGAGGTAGCGCAGGGTGACGGGCTCGGCGGCATGCACCGCCGGGAAGCCGGTCACCGGCGTCGCGGCGAGGGCGGCGGCTCCTTTCAGCAGCGTGCGCCGGCTGGGCCTCGGAAACGGGTCCATGGTGATCTCCGTACCTGTTACGCGTCGAGACGGTGAGCAGTGGCCGCGTCCCAGCCCACCGGGACCGTGTCGCCCGGGCGGAGCGGGCGGGCGGCGAAATCCGCGTCGCTGAGGATCGCCGTGAGGGCGGCGGGGCTCTCGGGCGCGCGCTCCAGCCCCTCGGCGTCGAGGCCGACATGGACGCTGGTGCCCTGGTACTCCACCGCCACCACCCGGGCCGGCAGCGCGGCGGGGCCGGCCTCGGCCCCGAGCCGCATCCGGTCGGCCCGCACGGCGACGAGCCCGTCCGGCCGCCGGATCACGTTGTGGCCGCCGATGAACCGGGCCACGAAGGCCGTGGCCGGCCGCTCGAACACGGTGCGCGGGTCGGCGGCCTGCTCGATCCGGCCGGCATTCATCACCACCACGAGGTCGGAGAGCGCCATCGCCTCCTCCTGGCTGTGGGTGACGTGGATGAAGGTGAGCCCCAGCTCGGTCTGGATCCGCTTCAGCTCCACCCGCATGCGCACCCGCAGGAACGGGTCGAGGGCGGAGAGCGGCTCGTCGAGCAGCAGCACCTGCGGCCCGGTGACGAGGGCGCGGGCGAGCGCCACGCGCTGCTGCTGCCCGCCGGAGAGCTGGGCCGGCAGGCGCCCGGCGAGATGACCCATCTGGACGAGGTCGAGCATCGCCATCGCCTTGGCGCGGCGCTCCGCCTTGCCGATTCCGCGCATCCTGAGGCTGAAGGCGACGTTGTCGCGCGCGTCGAGGTGCGGGAACAGCGCGTAGCTCTGGAACATCATGGCGGTGCCGCGCTCGGCCGGGGCCGCGTCGCCCACCGCCTTGGGGCCGATCACCACCTCGCCCGCGCTGGCGCGCTCGTGGCCGCCGATCATCCGCAGCGTGGTGGTCTTGCCGCAGCCCGAGGGGCCGAGCAGGCAGCAATAGGCTCCGGACGGCACCTTCAGATCGATGCCATCGACCGCGATGGCCGTGCCGTAGCGCTTGGTCAGGCCGATCAGCTCGACATTCATGCGAGGCTCGCCTGCTTCCGGCGATGCGCGAAACGCATGTGAGGCACCATCGCGCTTGAAGACCGCGAGGCGCCCCCTCGCCCGTGCGGGAGAGGGTTGGGGTGAGGGCGGAGAACGCCCAGGACGGGGCACGCCCTTGCTGCGCGCGCCCTATCCGGACGCCGCACACCCCTCACCCTGTCCCTCTCCCGCATGGGCGAGGCAACCCGCGCTGGGTCCGGTCGACGCCGCGTCCGGGTCATCGATAGCCCCCTGTGTCGCCCGCCATCCGAAACCGGAGAGCAAGCGGCGGGCCAAGGCTACGCCTCCCGCCGCTCGGCCGGATCGACCGTCCGGTCGAGCACCCGCCCGCGGCCGGGCTCGGACAGGACCCGGCCGTCCTCGGCGATCACGTGGCCACCCGCGATGGTCACCACCGGCCAGCCGGTGACCGCGAACCCCTCCCAGGGCGTGTAGTCGGAGCCGTGATGCAGGTTGTCCTGACGGATGACCTCCCGCCGGTTCGGGTCCCAGAGGGTGAGATCGGCGTCGAAGCCCGGGGCGATCGACCCCTTGCGCGGGTAGAGCCCGTAGAGCTTGGCGTGGTTCGTGGCGGTCAGCGCGGCGAACTGGTTGAGGCTGATCCGCCCCTTCGAGACGCCCTCGGAGAAGAAGACCGGCAGCCGCGTCTCGATGCCCGGGATACCGTTCGGGATCCAGCGGAAGGACGTCTTCCCGCGCGGGTTCAGCTTGCCCTGCGGGTCGTCGTAGCGAAACGGCGAGTGGTCGGAGGAGACCACGTCGAAGATCCCGCGCCGGATCCCCGACCAGACCGCCTCCTGGCTCTCCTCATCCCGCGGCGGCGGCGAGCAGACGTATTTCGCGCCCGCCATGGGGTCGTCGAGGCCGAGCCCCTTCATGTGTTCGGCCGTGAGGGTGAGATATTGGGGGCAGGTCTCGGCGCGGATCTTCAGGCCCCGCGCCTGTGCCCAGGCGATCTGCTCGGTGGCCTCGCGGCCCGAGACGTGGACGATCACGATGGGCAGGTCGATCAGCTCGGCGTGGCTGATCGCCCGATGGGCCGCCTCCCGCTCGACCACCTCGGGCCGCGACAGGGCGTGGCCGTAAGGCTTGGTCTCGCCGGCCCGCTCCAGCCGGTCGCTGAGATAGCGGATCGCGTCGTAGCCCTCGGCGTGGACCATCACCCGGGCGCCCTGCCGCCTTGCGACGTGGAACACGTCGAGGAGCTGGCGGTCGTTCAGCACGAGGTCGTCGTAGGTCATGAAGACCTTGAACGAGGTGTAGCCGTCGGCCACCAGCGCCGGCAGCTCCTGGCCGAGCACCGCCTCGCTCGGGTCCGAGATGATCATGTGGATCGCCACGTCCACGTGGCACTGGCCCTCGGCCTTGGCCCGGTAGGCGTCGACGGCCGTGCGCAGCGAGGCGCCCCGGGGCTGGACCGCGAAGGGCATCACGCAGGTGTTGCCGCCCGCCGCCGCCGCCCGGGTGGCGCTCTCGAAGCCGTCGGCCATGACGATGCCGGGGCCCGGGTCCTGGGCGATGTGGACGTGGCTGTCGATGCCGCCCGGCAGGACCAGCAGGCCGGAGGCGTCGATCACCCGGGCGGCGTCGGCGATACCCTCCGCGACCGCGACGATGCGGCCGCCGCGCACGCCGATATCGGCCCGCACCGTGTCGCTCGCCGTGACCACCGTGCCGCCGCGGATCGCAAGATCGAATTCGGGCATGCCGCGCACTCCTCCGCGCCGTCGGGCGCGCACCGGGAGGGGAAGATGCATCGTCCGCGCCGAGTCGCGCGGACGGGGTCGCAACGGCAGGAGGTCACAGGCGCGCGTCCGGGTCCAGCGGGGGCCGAGCACCCCAGGCCGCTTCCTTGTCCCGGACGCAGGGAGCGTGCGCGGACGGCGATCCTAGACCCAACGCGGGACCTCGCGACGCGTCAGGACGCTGATCGTCGGTCGCGGGCCGGGCGCGCGATCAGCGGTCCCGCGCGGGTTGAGGGGCCGGATTCGTCGCATCGGCTCTCTTGGGCCGTAGGCGCGACGGCGCCGTGGCGTGAAACTGCCGCCACACGCGCCGCATGTGCCGGGCGGACCCGAAGCCGGCCCGCTCGGCGACCCGCTCCAGGTCGTGATCGGTCCGTGCGATCAGGTCTCGGGCCAGCGCGATCCGGGACCGGTTGACCGCATCCGTCAGCGTCATCCCGGCATGGATCCGGAACAGCCGCGCGAGGTTGCGCGGGCTCGCCCCCACCAGCGTGCCCAGGATCGCGGGCGACCAGGCCCGGGCCGGTTCGGCCGCGATCGCATCCTGCGCCCGGTGCACGGCCGGATGCAGGTGGCTGCGGCCTTCGAGCCAGGGCGACAGCTGGGGATCGTCGGGCCCCCGGCGCATGTACACGACCAGGGTGCGCGCCGCCGCGACGGCCGCCGCCGGGCCGGCCCAGTCGGCGACGAGGTGCAGCATCAGATCCACGCCCGCCGTGACGCCGGCGCTGCTGAACCGGTCGCGGTCCTGCACGAACAGCCGGTTCTCCAGCACCCGCGCCCGGGGCGCCGCCGCGGCGAGGCGCGCGCAGCTCGCGTGATGGGTGGTGCAGGCGTAGCCATCGAGCAGGCCGGCGCGCGCGGCCAGCAGCGCGCCTTCGCAGACGGTCAGAACCGTGTGCCCCGGCCGGATCGCGCCCCGCAGCCAGCCGACGATCTGTTCCTCCGCGGCCGCCTCCGCCGCCACGTCCCGGCCGGCGCCGAGGGGCCGCTCGGCCGAGCCGGGCAGGAGCACGACGCTGCCATCCTCGATCACCGGCGGCAGCGGGCCCGCCCCGACGAGGTCCAGGCCGATCGAGCAGCGGGTGAGCGCCTGCGGCGCCGCGTAGGTCATCGCGAAGGCGACGCGCTCCTGGACCTGTCTCTTATACACATCTCCGAGCCCACGAGACAAGAGGCAATC